>JBBRZG010000010.1:0-44281 GCA_038236905.1 Burkholderiales bacterium | reverse complement strand
GTTTCGGCCATATCGGCGATGGCAATTTGCACTACAACGTGAGCTTCCCCGGTGCCGCCCCCACGCCTGAACAAATCAAAATCGCAAATAAAATAGTCTACGATTTATTGGATGAAATGCACGGCTCCATCAGCGCCGAACACGGCCTCGGCCAACTAAAACGCGACGAGATCACAAGGCATAAAAGTGAAGTCGAGCTCGATACCATGCGCGTAATCAAGCGTGCGCTAGACCCGCTGGGAATTATGAATCCGGGGAAGGTAATTTAACGCCGATTATCGGCCAGCAACTAATTTTTTGCTGGCACCGCGACCACGGCTTGGGCAGTTGCTCCATTGGGACAAGGTATCGCTTTGACCGTGCTGCTTTCGTAGTCGCGCTGCATGATGGTGAGACGGGCGATCATGTTGGTATCGGGTTCGCGCAAGCTGAATATTGTTTCCTTGACTTGTGGCGTACGGGGCACGATCACGGCCTTTTTGACCAACTTGCCCGCTTTCGCTTCCAAATCGGCGAGCCCGCGATTAGCTGCTTCTTCGGTAGAAAAAACGCCCAGCGACAAGCTGTTATCGGGCAAGATGGAAACATCTTTCATGCCGCCTTGCTTCAGCGATGCGGCTATCGTTTCGGCCGCTTTGCGGTCCTTGGAGGCCGGAATGGCAACGCCGTAGCGAGTGAACTCTTCTATATTGCGAGTGGTGACTCGGTCACCCGCTTTCATTTCGGCAAAAGCAAGCTGGGCACGCGCTGCATCAGACGGCTTCACACTGAAATCCACACATGCCGACCCGCTGAATGCTTCTGCCATTTTGCGCACCGCCTGCGCTTCCGATTTCGCATCAGCAACACTCAGGTCGGACTGGCCAGCGCTGGTTTTATCGCCGCCTTCTTGCGGCGAAATAATTTTGAGCTGCTCCCGATTTATTTCACGGGGCAACTCTATTGCCGGTTTGGTTTCCGACAAATAAATATGCACACCAAACGCGATGGCGACCAGCAGCAAAAGCAGAAAAATAAATCGGGCCATGGCTATTTTTATATGTAGTGAGAAATTATTTTATTAAGCAGTCTGTGTATCCCGCAATCCTGCCTCAAACAATGTAGTTGTCAGGCAATATCGGAATCAAGCGAAATTTGCAAAAGACCTTCCAGCACCAAGTTTTCATGGATTGTAAGGGCAAACGGCGCGTGTGGGGCCAATAGCGCCAAGGCACCGCCGCTGGAGATGACCATGGGAGCCGGGGTAGCGGCGAGGGTGGCGGCAGATGCACGCGCGGAAGCGTTACGTTCACGTTCGGTAACGCGGGCCAACATGCGAGAAATTGCGCCGATGCAGGCATCGACCGCACCGCTGGCCATCGCGTCCATGGTGTTGGTGGGGAACATTACAAATTTTCCCATTTCTTCTGATGCCGGCGGCGGTAATTGGGCGGTTCGCAAATGCAGCGCGTGTCGCATCAGGCCCACACCCGGTACGATAATGCCGCCCAGAAATTGTCCGCCAGCGCTCAGGGCATCCACGGTGAGTGCGGTGCCCGCCATCACCACTACTTTTGCGGACAATGCAGGCGTGTGCAGATGCGCGCCAATCAATGCTGCCCAGCGGTCGCAGCCGAGCTGCTCAGGGCGGTCATATCCATTGCTTACGCCGCACTGCATCGCCTGCGACACAATGAACTGCGGCGCAATTTTCTTCTTGCCGAGAGAGACATTAATCGCTTCGGCGACCGCAAGCCCGGCCACGTTGGAGACAATTGCGACCGATGGCTGAAGCGCCTGCCATTCACGCTCCAGCGCTTCTGGATCGATGGCATCGCGCGTCAACACGCGTCCTTGCGTTTGCGTTTTTTTTCCGTCGTAAAGCGCCCATTTTAGGCGTGTATTACCGACGTCAATCGCCAATAGCGTCATGCTCCGGTGGCCTTGCGAGTGCTGGCGCGCACGCCACGAACAGGTCGCTTTTCGGCTGCGGGCTTCGCCAGGTTGCCCAATGGGTTGGCACCGAATTTACCGTGAGGATTAATGCTGGGGTGAGCCTTTGAGGCGCGAACTGAAATTTCGGCTGATGTCAGCGCTTCCCGCTTGCCGGGCTGATGGATGGGTTCGACAATGAGCGAGCCATCATGTCCAACATCTTTTACCACCGCTTCGTAATCGGCCGAATTACTTTGCCGGACAGTGACGAGTTGGCCGTGCAAGGCATGCAGCGCCAACCAGTCATTTTTAAAACCATTGAATCCATGCTGACTAAATTGATCCAAAACCACGACCAACTCCCGCAACATCGACGCAAGCAAATCATTGCGCGACGAAAATTTACCCACATGAGATAACAAATCGGTCGCTGGCTGGTCGATCGATAACTTCAACGACTCAATCAAACTAATGTTGACCCCGACGCCGATCACCGCGACGGTCGGGCCGAGCATGTCGCCTTGCGTTTCAATTAAAATGCCGGCCAACTTTTCGCCATTTACCAACACATCATTGGGCCATTTCAACATGGCGTCAGACACCCCGGCTGCACGCAAAGCCCGCGCCAATGCCAGCCCCACGACCAGCGATAAGCCACCCAACTCGGCGGCGCATTTTTCAAAGCGCCATAGCAGGGAATAGGTGAGTGAGCCCGCGAGCTTTGATTGCCACACACGCCCGCGACGTCCGCGACCCGCGGTCTGTATTTCTGCGGCGACACACGTGCCGCTGGCCGCACCTGCGACGCCGCGCGCGAGTAATTCAGTATTCGTGGAGCCGATAGTCAACAAAATATCGACATCCAGCCGACGTGCCTGGTCTCCGAGCGCGTCACGCACCGCATTAATATTCAGCAAATCAATTGCAGACCCCAGCCGATAGCCTCGACGCGTGAGACTAAAAATTTCAATCCCAGCTTCGCTGGCATCTTTCAACGCGTCCGAAATAGCGGATCGCGAAACACCAAATTTTTGGGCGAGCGCTACACCAGAAACAAAATGTTCGTGCGAGAGTTCGGCGAGCAATTGATAGGCGAGCGGGCGCAAATCAGGGTGCCCGCAGGATGTATCGCATCAGCTCACGCATTTTCGTTTTTACACGCTGATACTTCGGCCGCATACGCGATCCCGGCGATCACGGAATCAAGCAGCAACTGCACGCGAGCCGCGAGCTTGCTGGACTCGCGATAATCAGCGGGCGCAATAAAATCGACGCGGTCTGCATCGAGCAACCGCACGCAGGTCTCTTTGGTTCTGCCAATTTTTGAATTAAACACCGCAATTGCGTGGCCGCCACTTTTTTTAGTCAGCGCCATAGACGGAACATCAGTCATACCGTCGCCAATATAAATAATGTTTGAGAACGGAATCGGGCGCTCGCTCTCGGGCATGTGATCGTTGATCGATTCAGCAAGCGCCTCTTTACCTTTATTGATGCGGAATAGAAATTGGGTTTTTGAGGTGTCCGTGATCAGCAGCTTCGGGAATGTCGCAATTCCGTATTGATTGAAGTGATATTCAGAGGCGTAAATTTGTTTGAAGTATTTGCGGATTGATACGCCTTCCAATATCTCTTTTTGACCCGCCGAAATAATGTAATGCTGAACCTTTACCTTGCCCAACCCGCGCTTTTCAACATAGGCATTGATGTGCGGGAACCATGTTTCCACGCCCGGAAAATATTGAATCTTTTCCGCCATCGCCGCGAAATCCTCACGCGTGATTTTTATATCATCGTTTTTATAAAGCTTCTCCAGCATCAGCCGCATGTAAACCAGCATCGGATCAGAATCCGTTTCGCTTGCCTCTTTATGCACCTGATTCCAAAATGCCTCCGGCTCAATGCCGATTTTCGGCAGCACCGTGTACTCCTGCATCGGCTGCGGCGACAACGTGCCATCGAAGTCATAAACGATCGCAATCGTATCTTGAAAAAACTTTTGTTTCGCGGGACGTTGCGGCGTTGGGCGGAGGTCTTTGTTCATGGCCAAAGTTTACCAATAACGGCTGGCATATTTGCAATCATGGCGTCACGAGCAGTGGAAGCGGTGGGGAATTAAACGCGCGATAGTAAAACGCCCGCCAGGGTTGAACTGGCAGGCGCGTTATTTGTTCAAAACTTCATTTGTTCAAATCTTTATTGATTTAAATCGTTACTTGTTCAGTGAATTATCAATATGCGTTGGACAACCGCTGGTTTGTCTCCTGCTTGGGAACGCAAAATTACGCTGCGCTAATCAGCATACACGCCTGCTTTTTTGATGACCGGGCCCCATTTGGCGATCTCGGCCACCAAGTGCGTGCGCAATGCTTCAGGTGTTTGGCGGGCGGCGGGTTCTGGCGCAGTTCCCAGTTCAGCGAGTCGCGATTTGACGTCGTTATCTTTCAAAGCATCTTGCAGCGCCTTGGTTAACTTTTCATTAATTGCCTTGGGCGTCCCCTTGGGTGTCCACACGCCATGCCATACACCCACGCTGAAGCCTTTTAATCCGCTTTCATCAAGCGTCGGGATATTGGGCAGCGATGCGACGCGCGTTGTTGAGGTGACGCCAAATACTTTTACCTTATTGCCCTTGATTTGTGAGGTGGTGTTGGTCGTTTGATCGCACATGAAATCGACTTGACCGCCAAGCAGATCCGTCATAGCGGGTGCTGTACCTTTGTAAGGGACCGTCAAAACGTCAGTTTCAATCGCGCTCATAAACAACATGCCGCACAAATGCGAGGCCGAGCCGATGCCGGCGTTGGCGTAGGAAATTTTGGCTTTATTGGCTTTGACGTAGCTAAGAAAGTCCTTGAAATTATTGGCCGGAATATCTTTTTTGCTAATCAGCGTCATCGGCACTTCAGTCACCAAACCGATCGGCTCCAGATCCTTGGTGGCGTCATATTTCAACGTACGGTATAGAGAGGGAGCGGTGGAAATGCCAATATGCATTAACAGGATGGTGTAGCCATCGGCTGGCGCGGCAACGGCGCGGCCCACGCCAATAGTGCCACCTGCGCCCCCCACGTTTTCAATGATGACCGTCTGGCCCAGTGACTTCGACATTGCCGCGCCGACAGTACGCGCCACGGTGTCAGTCGGACCACCGGCGGCGAACGGCACAATCATGGTGATGGGTTTGGCTGGATAAACATCAGCAGCATGCGATAAAAGCGATGCTGAACCGAAAACAAGTGATGCCGCTGCAACTGCGAGTGAACGGAATTTCATAACACCTCCAAAAGATTATTGTTGTTCCTACTTTTCACGTGACGCAGTAATTTTACGGCAAGTTGCAAGTCAGGCGGCTGCATTCAAACTTGATTCACTTCATCGGATTGTGTGCTGAATTAGGCACCTATTGCACAAACACAATACTCTAATAGAGACGCGGGTCAACAGGCATAAATGGGTCAAACGGCACGTCTAGCTTGCACTCTTAGGCTTTGCGCCCGCTGATTTCGATCCCATAAATTCGCCCATCTTTATCGCGCGAGCAGGTGACCAATCTTGATTGAACGCAAGCGTGTTTTTGGGGAACAGCATCACCACGGTTGAGCCCAATAAAAACCGACCCATTTCTTCCCCTTTTTTCAGCATGACCGGCTTGTCCTGATATTGCCACTCGCGAACCTGGCGGGTGCGCGGCGGGCTGACGATGCCGTGCCACACGGTCGCCATTGAACCCACGATCGTCGCCCCGACCAGCACCAATACCAGCGGACCTTGCTTGGTCTCAAACGCGCAAACCACCCGCTCATTGCGCGCGAACAAGCCCGGCACACCGCGCGCAGTGGTGGGATTCACTGAAAATAGCTCGCCCGGCACGTAAATCATCCGCGTTAATTTGCCGTCGCAAGGCATGTGAATGCGATGGTAATCCTTCGGGCTTAAATAAAGCGTGGCGAAGCTGCCATCCTGAAACTCCGCGGCTAAGTCAGCACCGCCGCCGACCAGCGCAGTGGTCGAATAGTGATGGCCCTTCGCCTGAAAAATCTGATCGCGTTCAATCGCGCCGAATTGGCTGATCGCACCGTCCACGGGGCAAATAAAATCCGCCTTCGCCAACGGCCGCGCGCCTTCACGCAGCGGTCGCGTAAAAAATTCATTAAAGCTTTGATAGCTGGCGATATCTGAATTCGCCGCCTCGGCCATATTGACGTTGTAGCGTGCAACAAACCAGCGAATCAAGCGCGTGGTCAGATGACCCGCCTGCGCGCCCGCGATTCTCCCGGCGAGAACAGTGAGCGCTTGTTTGGGGAGCAAGTATTGCGGAAGTACAGCGGAGCGGTCGGACACGGAAACACCATTTAGAAAATTATTTCTTATTATAGGGGCGGGGAATAAACAGGCTCGTTGATGCGAAACGAGCAGTGAACCCATTTTACTGCTCGCAATAAAAATAGGGCCTAGGAAAAACCTTTCGCGGATGCGCCTAGCGGCTATTACTGCAGCACAATACGCAACACAGCTTGCGAGCTCGAAACGTAAATCGAACCATCAAGGTCTACCGCAATGCCAGTGGGAGGGACTAGTGCTCCCGGTAGTAGACCCAACACAACGCCGCTGCCGTTGCCGTTTCCAGCAACGGTGCTGACAGTTCCGTCTATTGTTACCTTACGAATATTACCGTCGACGACAAACGCGTTGTCTTTCGAGTCAACCGAGATTGCCACCGCTTCACCAAAACGGGCTACGCCTGCCGCACCATCCCTAGAACCATTGCCACCGTTCGGGCCGCCTGCACGGATGATGGTGGTGCCGTCTGGTGCTAGCCTGGCAACAGTAGCGGAATTGTTTAGAACAGACGTTGTACCTCCGCCCAAAAAGCCTTCAGAAACGGCGAGGTTCCCACTGCTGTCAACCGCTATTCCCTTGGGGCCAAATTCGTCCGCAATAGTCGTCACTACGCCTGCAGCGGTTATCTTTCTGATATTAAAACGACGGTCAGCAACGTAAAGATTGCCCGCAACATCAACGGCAATACCTCGAACATCGGCGAATCGTGCGCTTACACCCACGCCATCGATAGAATCCGCAACGCCCGCTAATCCGGCTATGGTCGAGACCATTCCACTCGGCAGAATTTTCCGTACCGTGTTGTTATCGGTGACATATAAGTTACCGTCTTTATCGACTGCGATTTGCTGCGGGTCAGTAAAGCGTGCCGCAGCACCGATGCCATCTGCCGAGCCTTTAACGCCCGCAACGCCTGCAATTGTCGTAACTGCTCCTGTCGGTGATATTTTTCGGATGGTCGCGTTCCCGCCATCAACCACATAAATATTGCCAGCCTTGTCGACGGCCAAGCCGCGCGGCGATGAGAAACCGGCACTCGCACCGACGCCATCCGCATTTCCGGCTATGTTGACCGCGCCCGCAAGCAAACTAATACCTAACGCAGGTTTGACCGTCAGCGTCGCACCATTGCTCACAACACTTCCGCCGGCGTTACTGACGGCTACACTCAATACGCTAGCGGTGTCTGGTAGCTGCGGTGAAGAAATTGCATATATCGCAGTGTTTGCACCCGCGACATCCACCCCGTTGCGCTTCCACTGATACGCTAAGTTGCCATCACCGCTAGCTACGACAGAAAAACTGGCGGCTTCTCCGGCTCTGACCGATTGATTAGATGGTTGTGTGAGAATTTTTGGCGCGGCAGGAGATGGGCTGTCGCCACCACCACCATTGCAACCAGAAAGACTAGATAAACTGACGATAAAAATACTGGTGAGAATAGCGATCTGAAATGGTGAAGCGGTTTTCACTTTCGATAACGAGTCCATAGGCACAACCTTTCATGTAGGCTTATCTTTTATATTTTTAACAGCCCCTGAAGTGTAGCGAAAAAGTAAGTACGTATTTCGAAAACGAAAGTCTTTTACTAGCGGGCGTCTTGAAGGCTTTGTGCTGCAAACGGCATGTCCTGCCTTGTGTTTACATTTGCACAATCAAAGCAATAAAAAAGGCCGGGTAACCGGCCATTTTTATTGCTAAACCTAAATTAATTCTTCGCCTGATCCACCAATTTATTTTGCTTAATCCAAGGTACTTTTGAAGGGGTTGCGAGGAGCATGCTCCTCGCTTTCAAAAGCCCAAGCGCCCTGCAGGGCGCGCGGAACGAGAGACGGGAATTCGCGAAACATGTTTCGCGCCGTCGAACGCCGACCGCCAGTGCATTGGCGGTCGGAAAGCCTAATTCTTCGCCTGATCCACCAATTTATTTTTCTTAATCCATGGCATCATCGCTCTTAACTTTCCCCCCACCTCCTCAATCTGATGCTCCGCCAACAAACGACGGCGTGCAGTCAGCGTTGGCGCACCTGCTTTATTTTCGAGAATAAAACTCTTCGCGTATTCGCCGGTTTGGATATCGCGCAACACCTGTTTCATTACCTTCTTGGTTTCTTCGGTAATGATTCTCGGGCCGCTTACATATTCGCCATATTCGGCATTATTCGAAATCGAATAATTCATGTTGGCAATGCCACCTTCGTAGATCAAATCGACAATCAATTTGGTTTCGTGCAGGCATTCGAAATACGCCATCTCGGGCGCGTAGCCTGCTTCGACCAAAGTTTCGAAACCGGCTTTGATCAATTCGACAACCCCGCCACACAGCACCGCTTGTTCGCCGAACAAATCGGTTTCGGTTTCTTCACGGAAATTGGTTTGAATTACACCACCGCGCGAGCCGCCAATGGCCTTTGCATACGACAGCGCTAAATCACGGGCTTTCCCGGATTTGTCCGAGTGGACCGCGATTAGCGCCGGTACGCCACCGCCGCCGGCGTAAGTCGAACGAACCAGATGGCCGGGGCCTTTGGGCGCAATCATGATCACATCCAAATCTGCGCGTGGAGTGACCACTCCATAGTGAACATTAAAGCCATGGGCGAATGCAAGCACCGCGCCTTTTTTGATATTCGGCTCAACTTCCGATTTGTATACATCGCCAATGTTTTCATCAGGCAACAGCATCATTACAAAATCAGCGGCTTTAACCGCATCCGCGACTTCGGCGACTTTCAGACCGGCTTTCTTCACCTTGTCCCATGATGCGCCACCCTTGCGCAGACCAACGGTCACTTTTACACCGGAATCATTCAGATTTTGCGCATGCGCATGGCCTTGCGAGCCGTAGCCCACGATGGTGACTTTTTTGCCTTTGATGAGAGAAAGGTCACAATCTTTGTCGTAATAAACTTTCATTTGCATTCCTTGATAGCAGTATTAAAAATATTCAAATTTTTTTGGAGTTTCTAGACCTTAATGACCCATTCGCCACGGCCCAGCCCGCATGCGCCGGTTCGGACAGTTTCTAAAATCAGCGCCCGATCAAGCGCCTCTAAAAACGCATCAAGCTTTTCGCCGGTACCGGTTAGCTCAACAACGTAGGTTTTTTCAGTGATATCGATGATGCGTGCGCGAAAAATATCTGCGGTTCGTTTCAGCTCTTCGCGGTCTTTTCCGAGCGCGCGCAGTTTAACCAGCATCAATTCGCGTTCAACATGTTTACCTTCGTTCAAATCAACAATTTTGACGATATCCACCAGCTTGTTTACTTGCTTGGTAATTTGCTCGATAACGTCGTCAGAACCCGAGGTAACAATAGTCATGCGTGACAAGGTGGCGTCTTCAGTCGGCGCCACGGTGAGGGATTCGATGTTGTAACCGCGTGCCGAGAAAAGCCCCGCCACACGCGACAGTGCACCGGCTTCGTTTTCGATCAGTAGAGATAGGATATGGCGCATTTTATTTAAGCGGAAATGTTCGATTCAGGTTTGCATCTGTGCGCAACTACGGTAGCGCAAGAGCAGAACTTTTATTTTAAAGACGTGGCTCGGGGAGGCGGGTGAATGCAAAATTCGCGATGCGATGTTTATGCCCGCCAATGATTACAAATCTTCCGCCAAAATCATTTCGCTGATGCCCTTGCCGCCTGGCACCATCGGAAACACATTTTCTTTTTGATCGGTCAAAAAGTTCATAAATACGAGGCGATCTTTCATCGCGAAAGCATCTTTCAACGCCCCCTCAACATCACTCGGCTTCTCGATATCCATGCCCACATGGCCATAAGCCTCGGCAAGCTTGGTGAAATCCGGCAAGGCTTCCATATAACTTTCAGCATGTCGATTGCCGTGGAAAAACTCCTGCCACTGACGAACCATGCCGAGGTATCGGTTGTTTAGCAGAATCACCTTCACCGGCAAGTTGTATTGTTTGCAGGTGGAGAGCTCCTGAATACACATTTGAATCGAGCCTTCACCGGTGACGCACGCAACATCCAGTTCGGGATAGGCCAGCTTGCAACCCATCGCATACGGCAAACCGACACCCATGGTGCCCAAGCCACCCGAATTGATCCAGCGACGCGGCTTATCAAACTTGTAGTACTGCGCGGCCCACATTTGATGCTGCCCTACGTCGGAGGTGATGATGGCATCACCCTTGGTCGTTTCCCACAATTTTTCAATCACATATTGGGGCTTGATCACGTCCGAGCTCATTTTGTATTTCATGCAATTTTTGGCACGCCATTCTTCAATCTGCTTCCACCAAGCGGCGATTTTGTTTGGCCTTTGCTCGGCTACTTTTAGCTGCGCGAGCATATCAATTAGTACGTCTTTGATATTGCCGACGATAGGCACATCCACCTTCACGCGCTTGGAGATGGACGATGGATCGATATCGATATGAATAATTTTACGGGTAGGATTGCCCGCATTGAAGTGCGTCGGGTTGCCGATCACGCGATCATCAAAACGGGCACCGATCGCGATCAGCACGTCGCAAAACTGCATAGCCATATTGGCTTCAACCGTGCCATGCATGCCCAGCATGCCCAGAAACTGTTTATCAGTGGCAGGATAAGCGCCGAGACCCATCAGTGTATTTGTACAAGGGTAGCCCAGCGCTTGTACCAACTCGGTCACTTCTTTCGACGCATCACCCAAAATCGTGCCGCCCCCGATATAAATCATCGGCCGCTCGGCACCAAGCAACATATGCACGGCTTTTTTGATCTGTCCGCCATGGCCCTTGCTAACGGGTTTGTACGAACGCATTTCGATTGTTTTCGGATAGTGATATGCGGTCGTTTGCATCGACACATCCTTTGGAACATCGACCACTACCGGGCCTGGACGACCCGTGGTCGCGATGTAGAACGCCTTTTTGATCGTGGTCGCAAGCTCGGCTACGTCCTTTACCAAAAAATTGTGTTTCACGCAGGGACGTGTGATGCCAACGGTATCGCATTCTTGAAACGCATCTTGACCAATCGCATAGGTCGGCACTTGCCCGGTGATAATCACCATCGGGATCGAATCCATATAGGCCGTGGCGATGCCGGTAACCGCGTTGGTCACGCCGGGGCCAGAAGTGACCAGCGCCACACCAGGACGGCCAGTGGCGCGCGCGTAGGCATCAGCCGCATGCACTGCCGCCTGTTCATGACGCACTAGAATATGCTGAAAGCTGTTTTGCTTATGAATTTCATCATATATCACCAGCACTGCACCGCCCGGATAGCCAAATACAAATTCGACTCCTTCTTCTTTCATGGCGCGGCAAACAATTTCGGCCCCGCTGAGGATTTCTGGCGGTGTGGCGGGGGACATGGCAGCGGCCAATGCAGCGGCGGCAGTGAATTGAGTGGTATCTGGAATTTTCATAGTGTTGTTCTCACCGAATTCGCGTCAACGATGTATTGCGCGGGTCAAAAATGGAGTCAAGTGCGAAGCAAAGCCGCTGTCGCATAATTGCTAACGATGTTGATCAACAACGTCATCACAATCGCGCTGACAGTGCGCTTGCTTCCTCAAAATTACGTTGAACTGACACCGTTGTACGGCGAAATCGGAGTCCAAACTTTCGTCCTGCGACAAGTTCGAGCCGTTTTAAACGGCAAACCAAGGGTCGCTTGGCTCATTGTGCAGTGCAGGAGACGTACCTTACCGACTGGAGGGCAAATGGTCAAGTACAGGGTCTATATCAGATTAACATAATGCTAATAAACAGCGCCCCATACCAAATATCCTTAAGGCCACTTTCTTTAAGGTCACTTTCTCATTCGTTCGCCCGGCACGATAAAACGCGATGTAGCGCGAAACTTGCTAGACTCCATCGTTATGCTGTTTCGTAAAACCAATATGTCAAATATTTCGTATATCGTTAAATATCGAAACAAGTTTATAAAAGCAAAATTAGCTCACGAGGACACCCCTGGCTACACTTAAAGAAATGTCTGCATTTTTGGCTTCCGTTGAACGAAGGGCGTTTAAACAGTCCGTCTTCGCGGTAAAAAACGACGAATCTGCGCTGGACATCGTCCAGGACGCGATGATGAAGATTGCCGAAAAATACCCAGACAGGCCACCGGAAGAGTTGCCGATGCTATTTCAGCGTATTTTGCAAAATACCATCCGGGATTGGTATCGCCGCTCGAAAGTCCGCTCTACATGGACGTCCAACTTCTCCGCGTTTGGCAGTAGCGGTGAGGATGATAATGAACGAGATTTTTTGGAAACTTTGGAAGCCGAGGATACGTCCAGCGTGCCGGTATCGCCCGCTGCTCAGCTTGAGCAGGCACAGACGTTAAAAATTATTGAAGAAGCTGTTGAAAAGTTACCGCCCCGTCAACGCGAAGCATTTATGTTGCGTTATTGGGAGGAATTGGATGTCGCAGAAACGGCAGAAGCCATGGGCTGTTCGGAAGGCAGTGTGAAGACCCACTGCTCCCGTGCGGTACACGCATTAACGCTTCTACTGCGTGCGAAGGGAATCACAGTCGAGTCACTTCCGCGTCCTACGTAATCCCACCAAGATAAATGTGGTTGTTCGTAAACCCGGCTAACTCAGGCAAAAATCATGGATGAAAGAGAATTCGCAAAAAAAGTAACAATGAACCTAAATTGGGGGCTGTCCCAAATCGACAGCGACAAGCTGGGCAAACTTCGCGCCGCGCGCGAGAAAGCATTGGCTAATTATGCCGAGCCGGTGGCGGTCGCGAATTTAGTGACGTCCTCTGGGCAAACGCTCAATTTCTCAGGCTGGCTGCGAAAGCCATTGTTTTGGCTGCCGATCGTTGCGATCGCTGCTGCGGCAATAACCTATAACTCGATGGATGACGACATAGCCGACGACGTAGGCGGCGAGTTTGATGCCAAGCTGCTCACCGGCGAACTACCCATCAATGCATTTCTGGACAAGGATTTTGGATCGTGGGTCAAAGAATCTTCAAAATAATCACGGCATGCCTCGCCGCGCTGTTAGTAGTGGGTGCCACTCAGCTACACGCGGAACCGAAACCGCTGCCGCCTGTGCCTTGGAAAAGAGTGCCTGAGGCCGAGAAGAAGGTATTGTTGCCTTTACAGCAGGAATGGGATCAGTTGCTCAGTGTCCAGCAGCGCAAATTGGTTGGCGCGGCCAAGACCTATCCTAAATTGGCACCGATCCAGCAAGAACGTTTTCGAGAACGCATCAAGGACTGGGCGGCACTTACGCCCGCGCAACGGCATGCAGCACGAGATAAATATAAGAATCTTTCCAGCTTGCCGCCTGACAAGCAGCATATTCTCCGCGAACGCTGGAACGAAAAATCAGCGCAGGCAACGGCAAGCAGCCCCGCTGCGGAGCCATCAAACCCATCTGATTCAACCTCACCAGCTCGGTAAGAATGTCCAAGAAGCTACAAACCACGGGAGTTCTCAGCTCCCCTGTTGGCCCAGTTGATACGGCGATGTCGAACGCCCAGACTGTCCCCAGCACAATTCGGCGGATTGCAGCACTGCCATATGAAGGGCTGCTTATTCTGGCATTAATGTTGGTGATGAGTTTTCCTATTGCAGGGCTTAAAGGGGCTACCCTCAGTGGTTTGCCACACATCATATTTCAGCTGTATTTACTCGCGATATTGCTGACTTATTTCACATGGCTTTGGCGTCACGGCGGGCAGACATTACCGATGAAGACATGGAAACTACGTCTGGTCACGCGGGAAGGTGCACCACTAAACTGGATGTTTGCACTGCGGCGTTTCGTATGTGCAGCTCTCTTTTATGGGCCTGCATGCGCGGGGATTATGTTTGTATTCTTCCCCAACCGCATTAGTCCAGTGATCACGATGTGGATGTTTTTTCCCATGCTGGCGACACTATTCTGGGCTAAGTTTGATGCTGACCAACAGTTTTTGCACGACCGCTGGGCGGGGACCAGAATCATTGACGCGACGGTTCTTAAGTAAGGTGACTTGACGTCGTAACCGTCTAGACCACTAAGGGCTAAAGCTATAAAACAACTGCCCTCCGAAACCTGTCTGGGCGTTCTTTCCAAGAGATTAGAAGTAACGATACGAGTAGGAACACCATGACCGGCATTGACGCCGACAACAACGGGGGCCAGTTATAAAGCACCGTTAAATGCGACGTAAGCTGATTCAAAAAATAAAAGCCGACCCCGATCATCACGCCCAACAGCAGCTTTGCACCCACTCCGCCGGCACGATTAGATTGAATCGCAAACGGAATCGCGAGCAGCATCATGATGATCACCGCGGCTGGCTGGAAGAGTTTCGCCCAATACGCCCATTCGTAACGCGTACTGTTTTGCTTGTTGTCTCGCAAGTGATCTATGTAGGACGACAAATTTGTCATAGACATACTGTCGGCGCTCACCCGCAGCACTGACATGAGAGCTGGCGTCAACGATGAATTCCAGATTGCATTAGGCAGCTGCTCAATCCGCGCCGTTTGCCCGCCCGCTGCGGCCGCTTCAAAGATGGTTTTTTCCACCCCCTCCAAGCGCCACCGATTGTTTGCCTCGTAAATGGCTTTCTTCACAACGCTGATTGAAATCAGGCGATGGGCAACATCGAAATCATAAATCCGCATATCCAGCAGCTGGGTATCCGCCGTAACCGTTTGGATATTCACAAATGACCGGTCATCTTTTACCCAAAAACCTGAGCGAAAATTTTGCGCCACCATATTGCTGGTCGCCGCCAATTTCAACCGCCGCGCCGCCTCTTCGGACGCGGGCGCAACAAACTCACCAAATAAGAAAATAAACGATGAAAATAAAAAACCGATAATGGCCGCAAATGTCGCAAGGCGAGCGAGTGATAGTCCCGACGCGCGCATCACCGTAAGCTCTGACTGCGCGGACAGACGTGATACCGCCAACAAGGTGCCCATCAATGCTGCGAGCGGAAAAACCACCACGATATTTGTCGGCTGGAGTAATGTCACGTAGGCCAGCAGCTTGGCCAGCCCAAAGCTGCCTTTGCCCAGCTCGCCCAGTTGCGACATAAGATCAAAAAGCGCAAACAATGCGAGCAGTGCCAATAGCAGCAACACAGTGGCCCAAATAATTTCTTTAGCGAGATAACGAAAAAGTGTCGACATGAAGCGAACCTGAAGTTGAATGAACAACCTTATTGGAAAGACAAGATTGCTAAAAAGAACGAATTAGTCTTCGGTTTTGCGGTTAAAAAAACACATGAGCGCCACTGAAAAAGCAGGGCTGGAGGACGACAGTCAACCTAAATACTGTAACAATTGGTCGGCAACGATTTTTGCTTCCTCCTCACCGCTCGCCTTAGTAATCGCCTCTTGGAAAGGTTTGACCAATCCACGCAAATCTGCAACGTTTGCTGCGCGCTCTAATTTCAGCGTAAAGAAAAACCCTTTTATTCCCAGTGAATTTACTACTGCGTTATTCATAATATTTTTTGCCAATCTAAACTTTGCATATTCGTCCAGTGCCGGCGGTGTTGCAATTTGTGCTGCCACCAGCAATCCGGATTGCACTCCTGCATTAGGTAGCGGATCAGAAGGAGCTGTGGACGGCACCCTGTCTACCTTGGCGATTAACCCGGCTGCCAGCAACCGTTCAATGAAATCATCAGGACAGCCGAATTTCGCGGCATCTTCCTGCAAGGTAGCGGCTGACTTACGACCATCCACCATAATGAGCATAGTGCGCACCCGGGGTGCCAGATGGAGTTTGCGATTTTGTATTTCCTCCACCCCTAGTGGGGTCTTCACATAAATTTGCGTCGTATCCAAGTACACCTCGTTGAAGTTTCTAGCAGAAGTCTAATCGGCCTATATCTGAATAATAAAGCTAATCGCGATCCATAATAAAAAAGTCCGCATCACTGCGGACTTTTTCAATACTACGTTCGGTTCGGCGTTAATTATTCATCCCGCACCAAAGCGTAGTCTTTTGTTTCCGGTAGAAACAGCGAGCCGATCACGAAAGTCATCGACGCAATGATGATCGGATACCAAAGGCCTTGATAAATATTACCTGCGGCAATCGCCAAAAACGTCGCCGTGAATGGCAGGAATCCACCGAACCAGCCATTACCAATGTGATACGGAAGCGACATCGACGTGTAGCGAATTTTGGTCGGGAATAATTCGACCAAAAACGCTGCAATCGGCCCATAAACCATCGTCACATAGATCATCATGATTGAGATAATCAATACGACCATCGGTTTATTAATTTCACTTTCTTTGGCAGCTGTTGGATAACCGGCTGCTTTTAGCGCAGCTTTAATTGCCGGCTCATCCGCGCCCTTGATAGTTGTTTCCTTGACTCTGAGTGCCAAAGGCGCATCCGCTAGCGGCTTTTCGTAGGTGAAATTAATGCCCGCGCCGGTGAGTAACTTCTTGATTTTTACACAGTCTTTTTTGTGGTCAGGATGCGACGGCAGTAAAGATGCAAAAAAACTAAAATCACATTTTCCATCGGCGTCATCTGCCATTACGACGACTGGGCTTTCTTTAGTCGCCTTAACCAACGCTGGATTACCCGCGTCGGCTAGCATATTGAACAGTGGGAAATAGGTTAAAGCACCTAACAGGCAGCCGGCCATGATGATCCACTTTCGACCGATTTTGTCCGACAGCCAGCCGAAGAACAAAAAGAACGGCGTCGTAATCAGCAAGCTAATCGCGAGCAATAAATAAGTGGTTTCAAAACTAATTTTCAACGCGTTTTGCAAGAAAAACAATACCTGAAATTGTCCCGTATACCAAACAACACCCTGACCAGCGGTAGCACCGAATAAAGCCAGCAATACGAACTTGTTATTTGGATAGCGGAAGAAACTATCAGTGATGGGTGACTTGGAACCTTTACCTTCGGCCTTCATGCGCTGGAACAACGGTGATTCGTTTAACTTCAGGCGGATATAAACCGAAAACAACAATAGCGCCACAGAAATCCAGAAGGGAATGCGCCATCCCCAATCCTTAAAGTCCGCAGCAGAAAGACTGGTACGACAAAGATAAATGACGAGGAGCGCCAAGAATAAGCCCAATGTTGCCGTGGTTTGAATCCATGCCGTCGTGTAGCCGCGCTTTCCCGCAGGGGCATGTTCGGCTACATACGTCGCTGCACCGCCGTATTCCCCACCCAATGCTAAGCCCTGCAACAAACGCAGTAACAGCAAGATAATCCAAGCGGCATCGCCGATCTGTGCGTAGGTGGGCAAAAAACCCAGCGCAGCAGTGGAAATACCCATCAGCAAAATAGTGACGAGGAAGGTATATTTACGACCGACTAAGTCGCCCAAGCGGCCAAAGAAAATCGCGCCGAACGGCCGCACCAGAAACCCGGCTGCCAAGGTGGCGAGCGATGCGAGTAACGCGACCGTGGGATTACCGGGCGGATAAAACTTATCGGTGAAAAAAATCGCCAGCACGGCGAATAGATAAAAGTCATACCACTCAAAAACAGTCCCCAGCGACGAGGCGAATACAACTTTTCGCTTCTCCGATTCGCTTACTTCAATCCCACTATCTGACATCGATGCCATGCTTCCTCCATATGATTGATGATTTCGTACTACTTGAGATGTTGCAACCTTGAACTCAAACCATAAGCATTATTTTTAATAATAATTTATTTTTTCAGACCTCGTAACCGCACGAGTGTAGCGGAAAAGCGCAGCCCGTGTTGCTGTTAAACAGAGATCTTTCATGGTGCATTGCAGCATATTCACCCCGCTCACTGAAGCCTGAATTTGGCGATCAACTCGGGGACTAAGTTACTTGTTTTAGCTGTTCCAGAATGGCGGGGTTTTCGAGGGTCGAAATGTCTTGGGTGATGGGCTCATTTTTGGCAATCGAGCGGAGCAGGCGGCGCATGATTTTTCCGCTTCGTGTTTTTGGCAAGTTATCGCCAAATCGAATGTCTTTCGGCTTCGCGATCGGGCCAATTTCTTTCCCTACCCAGTCACGCAATTCTTTTGCAATCGCGATTGCGGCATCGCCGGTGGGTCGGGCACCTTTGAGCACCACGAACGCAACAATTGCCTCGCCAGTCAAATCATCTGGCCGCCCGACGACCGCCGCTTCCGCCACGAGTTTGCTATTAGAAACTAACGCGGATTCGACTTCCATTGTGCCGAGGCGATGGCCGGAAACATTAAGCACGTCATCAATACGACCCATGATGGTGAAATAGCCATTCACTTTATCGCGCACCGCGCCATCACCAGCCAAATAAAGTTTGCCACCCAGCTCATCGGGGAAATACGTTTTTTGAAAACGCTCGGCATCATTCCAGATCGTGCGTGCCATCGACGGCCACGGCCGCTTCACCACCAAAATACCGCCGTTGCCGTTTTCTACATCGTGTCCCGCCTCGTCGACAATCGCGGCTATGATCCCGGGCAACGGTAGCGTGCAGGAACCGGGGGTGAGCGGTGTCACGCCGGGCAGCGGCGTGATCATGTGCCCACCGGTTTCGGTCTGCCAGAATGTGTCGACAATCGGACAGCGACTGCCGCCAATATTTTCGTAGTACCACATCCACGCTTCGGGGTTGATGGGCTCGCCGACGGAACCCAAAATCCGCAGACTCGATAAGTTGTAATTTCGTGGATGGGTTTTGGGATCTACTTCACCCGCTTTAATGAGCGAACGGATCGCGGTGGGCGCGGTATAAAAAACCGACACTTTGTGCTTCTCGATCATCTGCCAGAAACGGCCTGCATTCGGGAATGTGGGAATGCCCTCGAACACTAACTCCGTCCCGCCTACCGACAGCGGGCCATACGCAATATACGAGTGACCGGTCACCCAACCGATGTCGGCAGTGCACCAGAAAAGATCATTTGGCTTATTGTCAAAAGTCCATTTCATCGTGAGATGCGCCCACAATAAATAGCCTCCCGTCGAATGCTGAATACCCTTTGGCTTGCCGGTGGAACCAGACGTATAAAGAATAAACAGTGGATGCTCGGCGTTCACCCAGGTGGGCTCACAAACCTCGCTCTGCTCTGCCTCGATCTCTTGCCACCAATGATCCCGCCCGGGAACCATGTCGACCGCATTTCCAGTTCGGCGCAGCACAATCGCGGCCTTGACGTGTTCGCAGCCACCAAGGCTAAATGCTTCGTCAACAATCGCTTTAATCGGTAACGCCTTACCGCCACGCATTTGCTGATCGGCCGTAATCAGCGCGGTGGCACCCGTGTCGACAATGCGCTCCTGCAAACTCTTGGCCGAAAATCCGCCAAACACCACGGAATGAATGGCACCGATGCGCGCACAAGATTGCATTGCCACCACGCCATCGATAGTCATCGGCATGTAAATGATGACGCGGTCACCTTTGGACACGCCCTGTGACTTCAACGCATTGGCAAATTTACATACACGCTTGTGCAATTCGCGATAGGTGATGTTGGTCACGGCGCCGTCATCGGCTTCAAAAATAATCGCGGTTTTTTCCGCGTTACCGTTCGTGAGATTACGGTCAAGACAGTTGTAGGACGCGTTTAGCTCACCGTCATGGAACCAGCGATAAAACGGGGCGTTAGATTCATCGAGCACTTCCGTAAACGGCTTGTGCCAAGCCAGCGCCTCGCGCGCATGTTTTGCCCAAAACCCCTGATAGTCATGCTCCGCCTCGGCGCACATCGTAAGATATGCAGGCATGCCAGAAATATTGGCTTGTTTGATCATCGCCTCGGAGGGCGGAAAAGAGCGACTTTCTTGCGTCACCGATTGGATACTCGACATCATCTTCTCCTCGATTAGTGCGTTAATTTTCCGACTTTTATTATTGGACAACCTCGGTCGCGATCTTGTTATAGCACAAATGAGAAAAGGCTGGATTTCTCAAAACGCATCGGCGCTTGCAAACAAACACCTTACCAACAATGCCTGCAAGAATGAAAACTCCCATAATTTCTTGCCAAAAATAAAAAAATTTATAAAGAGATCCTCTCAAAAGTAAATATATCTTATATCTTATATAAGACTTATTGACGACATCACGTATTCCGTGTAATTTGGTTGTTATGTTGAATCTCGCAACTTGTCTTTTTACGAGCGGCATTTTGCTTTTCATAATATGGTCTTGCCACCAAATCAAATTCCCCATCCACCGCGAGCCGCTATGAGCGCCATGAACGAATTGAAAGATATTAATCTGGCAGCCACGCAGTTGGCAGGATCCAGCACTTTGCTCGGCGACTATTGGCCCGGCATCCAGATTTACTATCCGCCGGTCAAATATGCACCTGCACTCGGGCTTTACGAAGATCTTGAGCAAGCCTCTCTGCGATTCAAAAAGCACGCGTGGGGCACGCCTGCACACACGTTAATTTTTGATCTGGAAGACGGCTGTCGGCAAAAGGAGATGTCGCGAGAACTATTGCGGATGGAGCTGCCGCAACTGCCGCGGCGCAAAGAAGTCCAGGTGGCGCTTCGCATCAACCCATTTCGCACCGAAGAATACGAAAAAGATTTGCAGCTCATTCGTGATTTGGCGGACCATATTGACGTCGTGATGCTGGCAAAAGCGGGTGAGGCGTATGGATCGCCTGAGATTCGTGATCTGTCAGCCGTGCTGGTCGGCTTAAATCACAGCATCACCATTCAACCCATTATTGAGCACCCGAAGTCGCTCAAGATCGCGCCTGATTTAATGCAATATGCGACCGTAAAACATGTCGTTTTCGGCATCCACGATTTCTCGAAAGCGATGGGCATTCAAATCACACCGCGCAACTGGACCGTTGAACTCGCCTATTTTATGAATCAAGTATTGTTTGAAGCACGGATCGCCGGTAAGGGCGTGATTGGTGGCGTTGAAACACTCATCGGCAGCTCCGCCATGCCGGAAACTTTTGTCGAGCCCGACGACGTGCGGCGCTGGCTGGACTTGCACGGCGATGAGGAATCCCGGGTGGTCTACAAACACGCCTGCGAAGAATCCGCGATGGGTATGACCGGTAAACAAGTGATTCATCCCTCGCACATTCACCCTTGCAAGGTCGCCTATACGCCGTCGCCGACGGACACCAAAACCAAGATCGCAATCTTGAAAGCCGCGATTGAAGCTGATGCCTTGCTGGGCGGCGCAATTAAATTCAACGGCGAAATGCTGGATCCGCCAATGTTTGGTAAAGCCCTGCAAACACTGTTGCGGGCGCACGCGCTGCATGCTCTCTCTGACGAAGGCAGCGCGTTTGCGATTGAAGTGCTGCGTAAATTGCCCGCACAAGTGGTTCGCGAGAACTGGCCGTACGGCATCATTCTTTAGCACAAAATAATTTGTAGAACGGCGCACAGCGAGCTTTACAGGGCATAAATGCCTCAAAGCACCCGCCAATAGTAGTATTTAACTTTTCATAATTTAACGGGATCGCTGCTTTGATCCACGAGAGTTCACACGCATGAACGTTAAAGCTAGCGAATTTAAATTCGCCCCCTTCCCAAATTGGCACTGGAATGTACCCGATTTCTTCAATATCGGCGTGGCTTGCACCGACGCGCATGTCGGCACCGAAATTGAAAATCGTATTGCAATGATTGTGGAAGACGACGCACTCGGCACTATCAGCACGACTTATGGCGAGCTTGCCATTCGCACCAGTCAATTCGCGCAGCTATTGCGAAAACAAGACGTGAATCCCGGCGATCGCGTTTTGATTCGTCTACCTAATTCAATTGACTATCCGACCGCATTTTTAGGCGCGATGAAAGCGGGCTGCGTTGCGGTACCGACTTCAACTTTGCTAACTGCGGACGAAGTTCTATATCTTGCCAAAGACTCTGGCGCAAAAGTTTTGGTGCTGGATAAGGCGTTCTGGCCACAGCTTGCGACTCGAATTGCTCAAGCTCCAGAAGCCGCGCTGGTTCTGCTCTCCGGTGGCGGCCAGCAGATCGAAAACTCGCCTATTAAAGTACTGGATCTCGCGCCCGCGCTTAATGCAATCACGGCTTTTTCCGCGCCGCATGCTACCCGCGCAAACGATCCCGCCTATCTCGTTTATACGTCCGGCACCACGGGTTATCCGAAAGGAGTGCTGCATGCACATCGCGCCTTGATAGGTCGCGAACCGGCATCAGAATATTGGTTCAATTTCGACAAAAAAATCGTCGACCGCATTCTGCATTCAGGCAAATTCAATTGGACCTATGTGCTCGGCTCCGGCTTGATGGATCCGCTCTATCGCGGGAAGACCGTGATCGTGCATGAAGGTAAAAATGACGCAAATTTGTGGACGCGGCTGATCGCAAAGCACAAGGCAACTATTTTCATCGGCGTGCCCACCATCTATCGCCAAATCATACAAAAGACGACTACAACCCAAGCGGACGTGCCCACGCTGCGATTCTGCATGAGCGCGGGCGAGCATTTGTCTGACGATATGCTGGGCGCATGGCGAACCCGTTTTGGCATGGATATTTACGAGGCGGTCGGCATGAGCGAGTTTTCGTATTATTTGTCGCAATCGGTGCATCGGCCAATTCGCGCGGGCTCGGCCGGTTTCGCGCAGCCTGGGCATCAAATTAGATTGTTAAATCCTGATACGCTTGCCGAAGTGGCACTTGGCGAAGAAGGCATGATTGCCGTGCCCGAACATGATCCCGGATTATTTTTGCGCTACTGGAATCTGGATGAGGAAACCGCAAAATATAAGCACCACGGGTATTTTTTTACAGGCGACTACGCAAAAATCGATGAGGATGGCTATCTCTGGTTCCTAGGCCGTCGCGACGACATTATCAAAAGTTTTGGCTATCGCGTTTCGCCTTATGAAGTTGAGCGCGTGTTGAAATCGCACCCCGCCGTGGCCGATTGCGCCTGTGTGGCTGAGGAAATTGAGAAAGATAAATTGATTGTCAGCGCCTATGTCATCGCACAGCCTGATCAAACGATTTCAGCGGACGAGTTACTCAAATTCGGCCAGCAACACCTCGCCGCTTACAAAGCGCCAAAGCGCGTCTACATCGCGAAGGATTTCCCGCGCACCAAGAATGGTAAAATTCTACGCAGAGAAATTAGCCCGATTATCGCCATATCATCATCGTAATATTGCCGTCGCGGCAATGTATTAGAGTTGATCTAACTTTCATCCCTCGCAGAACCGTTCTGCGAGGGCTTTCCTATTTTCTGGACAAGACATGAGCGAACCAAAAGCTGTTAACCGAGCACTTAAACCTCTACCGGCCTTTATCTTTATGAGCCGCTGGTTGCAAGTACCGCTTTATCTGGGATTGATTCTTGCTCAGGGCGTGTATGTTTATCAATTTTGGGCGGAGCTTTACTATTTAATTCTGTCTGCTTTTGGCAATGTAGACGCACTCAAACATATTCTTGACGCTGTCGCAGTGCCAGGCGCAGAGAAACCCACGAAACTCAATGAAGTTACGATCATGCTGGTCGTCTTAGGGCTGATTGACGTGGTGATGATTTCGAATCTTTTGATTATGGTCATTGTCGGCGGCTACGAAACTTTTGTGTCGCGAATGGGGCTTGATGGTCACCCCGATCAGCCGGAATGGCTCTCGCACGTCAACGCATCGGTGTTAAAGGTAAAGCTGGCTACGGCGATTATCGGGATTTCCTCAATTCATCTGCTAAAAACTTTTATCAATGCAAAGGCTTACATGGAGAATGGGGAGTGGATCGCACAAACGGTCATTCACATCACATTTCTGCTTTCCGCTCTCGCAATTGCCTACTGCGACAAACTGATGGTGCATCAACCGAAACCGGTCAAACCGGATGAATCACAATAGGAGAACGCCATGAACCCGCAGACCAGCATCAAACAAGAAGACTTTATCTCTTCCGTCGCTGACGCTTTCCAATACATCAGCTACTACCATCCCGTCGACTACATCAAGGCACTGAATGAGGCCTATCTGTGGGAGGAATCGCCCGCCGCCAAAGATGCGATGGCGCAGATATTGATCAATTCGCGCATGGCCGCTGAAGGCCATCGTCCGATTTGTCAGGACACCGGTATCTGCATCGCCTTTGTACGCGTTGGTATGGACGTGCGATTTGATGCCGCGCTGTCGCTCGAGCAAATGGTGAACGAAGGTGTGAGGCGCGCGTACACCGACGTGAATAATCCGCTGCGTGGTTCTATGCTGACGGACCCGGACGGTCAGCGAAAAAACACCGGCGACAATACGCCGGGCGTAACCCACGTTGAACTGGTCCCGGGCAACACGGTTGAAGTCACCGTCGCGGCCAAAGGCGGTGGTTCGGAAAATAAATCCAAATTTGCGATGCTGCTGCCATCCGATAACGTAGTTGATTGGGTGTTGCAGCAATTGCCGGTGATGGGCGCAGATTGGTGCCCCCCCGGCATTTTGTCCTTAGGCATTGGTGGCTCGCCTGAAAAAGCGATGCTGATGGCGAAATGGGCGTTGATGGAACCGATCAACATTCACGAACTGCAAGCACGTGGGCGCGCCGGGGAAAAGCTCAGCCGGACGGAAGAATTGCGTTTGGAACTTTTCACAAAAGTAAACGCGCTCGGCATCGGCGCGCAAGGCTTGGGTGGGCTTTCCACCGTGCTAGATGTCAAGGTGGTCGATTACCCCACCCATGCGGCCTCTAAGCCTGTCGCACTGTTGCCGAATTGCGCGGCAACGCGTCATGTTCATTTCACGCTGGATGGTTCGGGGCCTGCGGTGCTAACACCACCCTCGTTGGAAGATTGGCCGAAGCTGGTGATGGATGTATCGACGTCGAAACGCGTCAATATTGACGGCATTACCCGCGAGCAGTTGGGTGAACTGCGGGCGGGTGATCGGGTGCTGCTCACTGGCAAAATTTTGACGGGTCGCGATGCCGCGCATCGTCGCCTGGTAGACATGATGAATCGCGGTGAAAAATTGCCGACCGATTTCACCAATCGAATCATCTATTACGTCGGACCAGTCAACGCCGTCCGAGAAGAAGTTGTCGGCCCTGCCGGCCCTACCACTGCCTCACGCATGGACAAATTTACGGCGCCGATGCTGGAAAAGACTGGCTTGATCGGCATGATTGGCAAATCCGAACGCGGTGCGGCGACGGTAGAAGAAATCAAAAAAATGGGTGCGACCTATTTTATCGCCGTCGGCGGCGCAGCCTATTTGGTTTCAAAAGCAATCAAGGGCTCCCGCCTGGTGGCATTTGAAGACTTGGGCATGGAAGCGATTTATGAATTCGATGTAAAAGATATGCCCGTCATTGTCGCAGTCGATTCGCTGGGCAACGCGGTACACAAAACCGGGCCCGCCGCTTGGCGTGAAAAAATTGCGGGTCGTGTTGGCAAAATCCCGGTTGTGACTGCGTAGCGTTGTAAGTTCGCAGCGCTCTGGCTGCGTAACTTCGAAAGCAACACTCAAACTTTCTGCCCCCGTTATCGTCACCTTTGACTCATCTTTTTTCAAAAGTCTTAAATGCTTCCCCAAGGCTCTGCCGATTCATTTTTTCTAGCCCGCGTAGCAAGCTCAAGCGCTACAACCGCACAAAAAACTCCACTCTTCATTGTTACCTCCAATGCGCAAGATGCTGAACGGCTAACCTCCGAAATAGCGTGGTTCGCGCCGAAGCTTCGCGTCCATCGTCTGCCCGATTGGGAGACCCTGCCCTACGATCATTTTTCACCGCATCCTGATCTCATCAGCGAGCGGCTTGCCACCTTATATCAATTTTCACAAGGTGCGTTTGATGTCGGCATTGTGCCGGTGACAACCGCCATGACGCGGCTGGCTCCGCGTGAATATCTATCGGGCCGCTCGTTTTTTCTGCGGACTAAAACCAAGCTTAATCTCGAATCAATGCGCGGTGATTTATCGAGCGCAGGCTACGCCAACACCCAGCAAGTGATGGCGCCGGGTGAATACGCGGTGCGTGGCGGGCTAATTGATTTATTTCCGATGGGCAGCTCGGTGCCTTACCGGATCGATCTTTTCGGCGACGAGATTGAAGCGATTCGGACCTTCGATGTGGACACGCAGCGCAGCATTTATCCGGTGAACGAAATCCGCCTGCTGCCCGCGCGCGAGTTTCCACTCGACAAAGAAGGGCAGCACCGCTTTCGCGAATCGTTCCGCGACCGCTTCGAGGGTGACCCGTCCAAGAGCCGTATGTATAAAGACGTTTCAGGCGGCATGGCACCGAACGGGATCGAATATTATTTGCCGCTGTTTTTTGAAAAAACCGCGACGGTTTTTGATTACTTGCCAGCGTCCGCCAACATATTTCTGCACGGCAACTTAGAAACCAGCGCAGATGTTTTTTGGGCAGACACCAAATCGCGCTATGAATTGTTGCGCGGCGACAAAGATCATCCACTTTTGCCGCCGGCCGATATTTTTCTACCCACCAATGAATTGTTTGCGGGACTCAATCGCTTCAAGAAAATAGAAAATAATTTCGCGCCCACGGCGTCACTTCTCGCGATTGAGGTTGATCGGAAAGCAACCGATCCAATTGCGCGTTTTCGCAGCTTCGTTGCGGGTTTTGATGGTCGCATTTTAATCAATGCTGAAACTCTTGGGAGACGCGAAACAATCACCCAATTCCTCGCCGAGAATAGCCTGAACGCCGCGCCAGTTCTTGAGTTTGCGGCATTCAGTTTAACCACGGATAAGTTGGTTATTGTCGCCTCGCCGCTGCAATCTGGGTTTGTTATCAGTAGCGAGAATCTGGCCGTTGTCACCGAGAACGAGTTGTATGCGTCTGAAGTAAAGCAATCCCGCCGCCGCGATAAATCGAAGGTTAATGCCGACGGCATGTTGCGCGATTTGGCCGAGGTGAATGTGGGCGATCCCGTTGTTCACAGCGCGCATGGCATTGGCCGTTACGTCGGTTTAGTCAACATGGATCTGGGTGAAGGCAATATGGAATTTATGGAGCTGCACTACGACGGAGGCGATAAATTGTTCGTCCCCGTCTCGCAGCTTTCGGTCATTTCGCGCTATACCGGAGCCAACCCGGAAAATGCTCCGCTGCATCGATTGGGTTCAGGCCAGTGGGACAAAGCCAAGCGCCGCGCCGCCGAGCAAGTGCGCGATACCGCTGCCGAATTACTCAATCTTTACGCGCGCCGCGCCGCACGCAAAGGCTTCGCGTTTCCGTTGCAGCTAAACGAATTCGATGCCTTCTCAGCGACTTTTCCATTTGAAGAAACGCCCGATCAAGCGACCGCCATCAAGGCCGTGATGGCCGACATGACCAGCGGGCAACCGATGGATAGGCTGGTATGTGGGGATGTCGGCTTTGGCAAAACGGAAGTCGCATTGCGTGCGGCTTTCATTGCAGTGAACGCAGGCAAACAAGTCGCGATTCTGGTGCCGACCACATTGCTCGCTGAGCAACATTTTCAAAATTTCTCGGATCGCTTTGCCGAATGGCCGGTAAAAATTGTCGAGTTCTCACGGTTCCGTTCGGCCAAAGAGACCACCGCTGGCTTAAAGGCATTGGCAGACGGCACTGCAGATATCGCAATCGGTACGCACAAGCTGATTCAAAAAGATGTGGTGTTCAAAAATTTGGGCCTCGTCATCATCGATGAAGAACATCGCTTTGGTGTGCGCCAAAAAGAAGCATTGAAAGCGCTGCGGGCCGAAGTCGATGTATTGACGCTGACGGCCACGCCGATTCCGCGCACGCTGGCCATGTCGCTTGAAGGCCTGCGCGATTTCTCGGTTATTGCCACTGCACCGCAGCGGCGACTATCGATTAAAACGTTTGTGAATACACTGTCGGATGGCATTGTCCGCGAGGCGATCCTGCGTGAATTAAAGCGCGGCGGACAAGCCTATTATTTGTACAACGAAGTTGAAACGATTCAAAACCAGCGCGAGAAGTTGGAAAAATTGATCCCGGAAGCGCGCATCGCCATTGCCCACGGGCAACTTCCCGAACGCGAGTTGGAGCGCGTGATGCGCGATTTTTATCATCAAAAATCAAACGTGCTCCTGTGCTCGACAATTATCGAGACCGGCATTGATGTGCCGACCTCGAACACGATTCTGATTCATCGCGCCGATAAATTCGGCCTCGCGCAATTGCATCAACTGCGTGGCCGCGTCGGGCGGTCGCATCATCAGGCCTATGCATATTTGCTCACGCCGCCTGAAGAAGCACTCACCAGCAATTCCAAAAAACGCCTCGAAGCAATTCAGATGATGGAAGATTTAGGTGCGGGCTTTTATCTCGCGATGCACGATCTGGAGATTCGCGGCGCAGGCGAAGTGCTCGGCGATTCACAGTCAGGCGGCATCCACGATATCGGCTTTACGATGTACACCGACATGCTAAACATCGCCGTGAAATCACTGAAGGCTGGCAAAGAACCTGATTTGATGAAGCCGCTGAATGTCGCCACTGAAATAAATTTGCACACGCCGGCGCTGCTGCCGGAATCTTATTGCGGCGACACGCATGAACGCTTGGTGATTTACAAACGTCTGGCCAATTGCGAATCGGAAGATGTTCTGAACGAGCTGCAGGAAGAACTGGTGGATCGCTTTGGCCTGATTCCTGAACCCGCACAAACGCTTGTGGACTCCCATCGCTTGCGGTTGCTCGGCAAGCCGCTTGATCTGATTAAAATTGATGCGAGTTCGAGCGCGATTACGGTGCAATTCGGACCAGATACGAGCATCGAGCCGCAAAAAATCATCGCTCTGATTCAGAAGAAAAAACAATATCGATTGGCAGGCCAAGACAAATTGCGCATAGATCGACCCATTGCTGATGTGAAATTACGGGTGGTGGAGATTAAGCAGATATTGCGGGAATTGGCGGCGTGATCAGCATTGGCGTAGGTCAGGTTGCAGAGCTACCTGACTTAGGTGCTCAATTTGCATGCGGGGATGTTAAGCAGCCTTTGGCTGCCTAACCTACGAAGCAACAATTGTCATGTCGCTGCTGGCAACCTGACCGATGGAACACTCGAAGATTTAGCGTGAACGTCATGAACACTAAAAACCTCATCATCCAAGCGCACGATATCGAGACGCACGATTTGAAATCGCTGCACGGAATTACGCATGCAAATGCTATCGAAAAAATTGACGGCA
Source organism: Burkholderiales bacterium (assembly GCA_038236905.1). Taxonomy (GTDB): domain Bacteria; phylum Pseudomonadota; class Gammaproteobacteria; order Burkholderiales; family Usitatibacteraceae; genus UKL13-2. The sequence goes on along the minus strand of JBBRZG010000010.1, from coordinate 14,963 downwards.
TGTTTTCGCATCAGGCGTTTCGAATCACCGATGCAGATGTGGCGTCTTTGGATAACGTGAAATCGTATTGCGAAAAAGCAAGGCTTGATTTTGCGTTAGTCGACGCGAATCAAAAGCTCAGCGATTTCGGCTTGATCGCCAGCGACATGGATTCGACACTCATCACCATCGAATGCATTGATGAAATCGCGGATTATGCGGGCAAGAAAGCGGAGGTCGCTTCGGTAACGGAGGCAGCCATGCGCGGCGAGATTGATTGGCCGAGCAGCCTGAGGCAACGCGTCCTAGCGCTCGCTGGATTGCCCGAAACCACGCTGGAGCAGGTTTACCGCGAACGCTTGCAACTCACAGCGGGTGCGGAGAATTTGATTCGTGCGGCGAAAAAGCACGGCATTAAATTGTTGCTGGTATCCGGCGGCTTTACTTTTTTTACCGAGAAACTAAAGGCTCGCCTCGGTTTTGATTTTGCGTTTTCAAATACGCTGGAAGTAATTGACGGCAAGCTTACCGGCCGCGTATTGGGCGCATTGTGCGACTCGGCCGCCAAGGCGCAGCATGTTCGTGACGCTGCCGCGCAGCTCAATTTAAAGCAGTCTCAAATCGTCGTGATGGGTGATGGTGCGAATGATTTGCCGATGATGGCGGAAGCCGGACTATCGGTGGCTTATCGCGCGAAACCCATTGTCCAAGCGCAGGCCAGCATCGTGTTCAACCACGTTGGCCTCGATGGACTGTTGGGCTTGTTTGCCTAAATCGGTTCACGCTAAACTGTGCTGACTGCATTTTGCGAAGAACCTCTACGGAACTGCATTTGAAACTGACCGAAATAATCGAAATCAAGAAAGACGAGTGGCCCGCATTCATGTGGGCGTTTTTCTATTTCTTTTTTCTGTTGTGTGCGTATTACGTGCTGCGCCCGGTTCGCGAGGAAATGGGCATTCAGAGCGGGTTAAAAAATTTGCCGTGGCTATGGACCGGCACATTTATCGGCATGTTGGTGATTACGCCGTTATTTGGCTGGATCTCGTCGCGCTGGCCACGACGGATATTTTTGCCGGTGGTCTATATCTTTTTTATATCTAATTTATTGGTGTTTTTCGTTGCGATGCGATCACCCGTGGTGGATAAGGTCTTCGTTGCGGGCGCTTTCTATATCTGGTTATCCGTCTTTAACTATTTCGTGGTCAGCGTGTTCTGGAGCTTCATGACCGACGTTTTCAACGCCGAGCGCGCCAAGCGTCTATTCGGCGGCATCGCAGCCGGTGGCAGCATCGGCGCGATGGTGGGGCCGATTCTGACCGCGACACTGGCGAAAGAATTGGGCGTGCCAAATTTGCTGCTGATCTCGGCGCTGCTTTTGGGTGGTGCGATCGGGTGCCTGATTGGCTTGGGTCGTTGGGCAACGCAACGCGCAGGAATGACCGATGCCGAGCGCGTTGCCGAGGCGGCAAACGAGCGCGCGCTCGGTGGCGGGATATTTGATGGTCTGAAGCTCGCATTTCAATCGCCCTATTTATTGGCCATTTGCGGCTACATTTTTCTCGGTCAGGCGCTGGGAACCTATTTTTATTTGGAGCAATTACGTCTGGTATCCGAAACGATTGCATCTTCATCAGAGCGGATTCAGCTTTTTTCACAAATCGATCTGGCGGTCAATACGGTCACGCTCATCTTGCAGGTATTCATCACCAGTGCGCTGGTGCGCCGGGCGGGATTAGTGTTTTGTCTGGTGGCGCTGCCCGCATTGGCGGTTATTTCATTGGGCTACACCGCGCTTGTCCCGACGTTAGCCGTGATCGCCGTATGTACGGTTATTCGCCGCTCCATGGAATTTGCGATCAGCAAACCGGCACGCGAAATTTTATTTACAGTGGTCAGCCGTGAGGAGCGTTACAAAGCTAAAAATGTCATGGATACGCTGATTTCGCGCGGCGGCGATGTCACCTCGACGTGGATTCATGCAGGCACTAGAACCTTTGGCTTTGGCACAGCCAGCATGGCGCTGATGGCGATTCCATTCGCGTTGGTGATGGTCGGCGTAGGCGTATTTTTGGGTCGCTCGCAGCAGCAGCGGGAAAAGCAAAGCGAGCAGCAAAGTAATCAGCAAGCAGAAGCATCAAAGCCTGCCATGATGACATCGCCGGTATAACCGCTAATGTGGGCGTGGCGTTTGGGCAAATTTTGCTTGGAGGTGCCCGCCCCTGCTAGACTTTGGGTAACGGAAAATAAGCGTAGGATTGTTTGGGAGCCTCGGCTTCATCGTTGCGTTTAATCTGCTCGAGGTCGAGTTTTTTATCCCACCAGGTGGCGCGGTTTTGTTTTTGCTCTTCTCGCAACTCGGGATTTTTATCCAGCAAATCGCGGATAAATTTTGTCACATCTGATTCGTACTGGGCCATGGTGGATCCTGTCGATATTTACTCCCTGAGATGGTATCACTCAAGCTCGTGTCCGGCACACCCCAAGCCAACGGAAAGCGCCGATAATAGCCAAAAGCGTTGATCGCAAGATAGATTTTTCAGGTGTTTATTTTGCGACAACGAACCATTTAGATGACTTTGGATTGTTTTTTTAGATTCTTTTTTGGATTCTTCATGTCCCAGCGTGCCCTAAATACTGCGGATACCGCGTTCGATGAAAATACCTCCAGCGTTATGGACGGTGCCGAGACGGTGGCGGCTACTCACACCTCAGCGCAGGCCCCGGCGGCGATATCCGGCACCCCCGACCGGCGATCAAGCGCGCGCCCTCGTCGTATAGACCTTCGCTACCCCAGCTCTTTTTTGGCGTTATTGCTGGCGGGATTTATTATCGCGTCATTGCCATTGGCCGGCGGCTTGATCTCCAACTACATCGCCCTTGATAGGCTCTCCGAACTAAGCCAGCGCGCTGTCTACAACGCGGCTCAGGCCACACAAAATGCGCGGCAGCTAACTAACCTCACGCAGGCACTCGAACGCTCGGCCCGCTTCTATGCGGTCGCGGGCGAGGCCGACATGGTGGAGAGCTATAAAAAATCGCGGGAATCGTTTCTGGGCGTGTTAGCGCAGTTCACCGAGCTGCCCTCCGCCGCCGATATGCGTCCCACTACTGAGGCGATCAAGGCTACTGAGAACGCGGTATTCCTAGCGCTGAACACCAAGAATTCATCGCCTCAATTGTCGCGCCAGCTTGAGGCGGACTTTGTTGATCTGACCCGACGTACCCAGACATTGACCGACCTTGCTGATCAGATGATTGAACGCGAAACCGAAAATTTGCGGACTTATTCGGCCAAATCGAAACATCAGGTTTTCACGCAAATGTTAATGATCGTGCCGTCGGCGCTACTGCTGATCGCCGGTTTTGCGTACCTGCTGGCGCGACCGATCCGTGAATTGGACGACGCGATCAATCGACTTGGTGAAGGTAAGCTTTCGCAGAGAATTGTCGTCTCCGGCCCGCGCGATATTGAGAAGCTCGGCGAGCAACTGGATTGGCTACGCCAACGCCTGATTTCGCTGGAGGATCAAAAGACGCGTTTTTTTCAGCATGTTTCGCATGAGCTGAAGACGCCGCTCACGGCGCTGCGCGAAGGTTCTGACCTGCTCAATGACGAAGTTGTCGGTCGCCTTACGGACGAACAACGCGAGGTCACACGTATCTTAAAACAGAACTCGCTTACCCTTGAAAAACTCATTCAGGATCTGCTCACTTACTCACATTCGCAGTCACAATCTGCAAACCGTGTCGGGCAAAAGACGGCGCTCGATCTCAAGCCGCTGCAGTTAAAGGATTTGATCGATGATGTGGTCGATGCGCAAAAAATGGCGGTGATTGCGAAATCATTGACGGTCCAACGTGAATGCGACAAAACGACCATGATGGGCGATGCGGCAAAACTGCGCGTGGTAATCGATAATCTGTTGTCAAACGCGATCAAATATTCACCCATCGGTGGCACCATTCTCATCCGCCTCGGCAAACGCGAGGAAACGGCAATTCTCGAAGTGCTCGACGACGGTCCCGGTATTCCGACCGAAGAACGCGAAAAGGTTTTTGACCCGTTTTATCGAAGCAAAACCGCGCTGCAAACCGGCACCAAGGGTACGGGTTTGGGATTGGCTATCGTGCGGGACTATGTTGAGATGCATCAGGGCACGGTGAACTCCATCGCATCTACTGGCGCGCGTTTTCGGGTGATGCTGCCGAAGCAACCGTTGGCAAATTTGTAGTCATTTTTTAAATCCCATAAACTTTAAACGCCCTGCCCCAGAATATTCGCTCCCGTCTTACCATTAAAAAAATTCGACCTATGCAAAAATTTCCGATGCGTTTACGCCATCCTGTTGTTGCCTTCATCCTATTGGTCTGCGTGCGCTCGCGCCAGACGCGATTAATCTTGTTGATCACCGCGACGGTTATCTGTCTGTCGGCAAGTCTCACCGGATGTGTGTTGGAACCTACCAAAGTTGATCGCACTCCGCCACCCGAGTCGGCCATCATCATGCAACCCACGATACCCTCGGCATCGGACGCCTTAGCGAGTTTTTTAGCTCAAGCCAAAAAGCTGGCCCCGGCTGAATTGGTGCTGGAAAAGGAAAAAGCCCGCGTAGATTTCAATACTGAAAAATCCGAGCTTAATCGCATCAAGCTAGCGCTACTGCTGGCGTTACCCGCGCACAGCAACACGCCCGCCGCAGCGCTGGCCGCAGAAGATGCTGAATTGACCTTATTGATTGATCCTATCGCGTCCGGTGCCACGTCTAACGATGCTGGCGGCAGCTCGGTGGAGGCACGGGCAACTGAATCACAAATACGGCTGTTGGGTTTGCTCATCCAGGGCAGCGTCCAAGAACGAAAACGGCTGCGCGATCAGGCGCGCGAAGCGCAGTCGCGCACGCAAGTAGCACGAACTGAATTGACTGCGAATCAGCAAGAGGCACGAATCTTGCGGATTAGACTCGAAGAAATAGAGACACAGCTCGCCGCGTTGAAGTCGATTGAACGCAGCGTCGCGTCCAGAACCAAGGGACGAGGCGACTCGGTGGTCAAAGACGGGACACCCAAATAACCAAGATTTAATTTCGAGGCCGCTACCTCCTCGGCAGGAAGATTAATATGAATATGGCCGCCACAATTTTGCAGACGCAGATAACCGCGCCGCCGCGTATGCAAAAGGGAAATTTACTGCTGGTCGATGACGACCCCGATCTTTTAAAACTGCTGGCTATCCGCCTCAAAGCCAGCGGCTATACCGTCACCACCGCGGTCAGCGGGCAACAAGCGCTGTCGATGATTGCGGCCGAGCGCCCCGATTTAGTCGTGACCGATTTGCGCATGGCGGGCATTGACGGCATGGAGCTGTTCCACGAAATTGAGCGCCGCCATTCGGGCCTGCCAGTGATTATGCTCACTGCGCACGGGACGATCCCTGACGCCGTCGCCGCGACCCAGCAAGGTGTGTTCGGCTATATCACCAAACCCTATGACGCACACCAGCTGCTGGCGCAGATTGAGCGGGCGCTGGCACTGCATGGCACCGCATCCAAAGCCCGCGCCGCCCAACACGACGCGACCTCATGGCGCGCCGACATCATTACCAAGAGCCCGTTGATGGAAGATTTGCTGCTGCGCGCTCAACGCGTGGCGCAGGGCGAGGCCAGTGTGCTGATTCAAGGCGACAGTGGCACCGGTAAGGAATTGCTCGCGCAAGCGATCCATCGCGCCAGCCGCCGCGCAGACAAGCCATTCGTGGCGATCAACTGCGGCGCGATCCCTGAAAACCTGCTGGAGTCCGAATTGTTTGGTCACAAAAAAGGCGCGTTCACCGGCGCGACCAGCGATCACCTGGGATTGTTCATGGAGGCAGATGGCGGCACGCTGCTGCTCGATGAAATTGGCGATATGCCGCTGGCTCTACAGGTAAAGCTGCTGCGGGTGTTGGAGGCACGTGAGGTGCGCCCGGTCGGCTCGACCAAGACAGTGCCGGTCGATGTGCGCGTCATCTCCGCAAGCCATCGCGATTTGGTGCAAGCAAAAGCCGACGGCGCGTTTCGGGAAGATTTATTTTATCGGCTCAATGTAGTGACGCTGCGTTTGCCCCCACTACGCGAGCGACGCGAAGACATCCCGTTGCTACTCAATTTTTTCTTGAAAGAACTGGCAACCCGTTACGACAAAAACGTCAACGCATTTTCGCCAGACTCGCTTGAAATCATGATCGCCGCGCCCTGGCCCGGCAATATTCGTCAACTTTATAACGTGGCTGAACAGGCGGTCGCGCTGGCCAGTACCGATATTGTTGCGCCAAAAGTGGTAGAGCAAGCGATGCAGCTTGGCATGCAAACGGTGGATTCGTTTGAAGACGCGCGCAAACGCTTTGAATATGATTATCTGACTCGGCTTTTGAAATTGACGATGGGAAATGTCACGCAGGCTTCCAAGCTGGCCAGACGAAATCGCACTGAATTTTACAAACTGTTACAACGCCATGGACTGGAGGCGGCGCATTTTAAGGCTCAGCAAGATTAATTTATCGAAATTTCGGCTCGTTAGACCGAAGCATGCGTTACCTTAAAAAAGATGACGCGAAAGGGAAGTTTTAAGGTTTGAAAATGTCGCCACTCGGCGACATTTTTTATTGTTTTAAATCAGCCGGTTACGCCAATTTAGCGAATATGTCGTTGTACCGCGACGTTACCAAACTGACGTCCCTTGGCAGAATATTCCCAAAAGGGTCGCAACCCTTTGTTTTATAAGGAATCGAAAATGTGGCACGCGAACTGCTCATATACCTAGGAGTATTTGCAGAACGCCCTCCCTCCCTGGGCGCTTTGGTGGTTCGAATAGGTCCTCGAGTCGCCGGAGGTTCTCCTCTGTGAATATTCGAGAGTGCGCCTTGAGGGGTGGTCGAAAGACCACCCTTTTTTTCGCGCGAAATTTATAGATCTAGCTGGCGATACGCGCACTTCGGCAATTCAGAAGCAGCACGCCCAACTGAATTGCGGATCGATCCAAACGTCGCTATCTTCAGCTGGGAACGCGGAGCAGTTGCATTTGTTTTTTAGGGCCCCGCAATCGTGGTCGGCGGATTGGGGTAGCGACGCTGTTATTGACTGAGAAAAGCGAAATCACTTTTTCAGCCTCAATCGGCTGGCTGAAATAAAAGCCTTGCACTTCGTCGCAGCAATTCGAACTGAGATATTCCAGTTGCTGCTTGTTTTCTACGCCCTCTGCTAACACCCGCATATTTAGCGCCTTTCCCATTTGCACAATAGCGCTCACAATCGCGGCGTTGCTTGGGTCGGTATCAATGTCGCGAACAAAAGACTGGTCAATCTTTAACGTATCGATCGGGAACCGTTTTAGATAGCTCAAGCTCGAATACCCGGTACCAAAATCATCGATTGAAAACCGTACGCCGAGCTCCTTTAGAGCAACCAACAACAACACATCTGTCTCAGCATCGTGGCTCTTCATCAGCACGCTCTCGGTCAACTCGAGTTCCAAGTATTCCGGCGCAAGGCCAACGGCATTCAATGTCTCCACCACATCCGCAAAAAAGTTCTTGTGCCGGAGCTGGATCGCGGAAATATTTACTGCCACCCGGATCACCGGGGCGCCGCCAGCCTGCCAAGCCTTTGCCTGCCTACACGCCTCTTGCAGCACCCATTTGCCAATAGGAACAATCAATCCAGTCTCTTCAGCTACGGCAATAAATGCAGAAGGTGAAATCATCCCTAGCGCGGGATCCTGCCAACGAATTAGAGCTTCAACACCCGTAATCGCCAGCGTTTTCAGGCAGATTTTGGGCTGATAGTGCAGTAGAAATTCACCTTTATCTAGCGCACGGCGCATTCTGTTTTCGAGCTTTAGCCTTTCGTCTGCTTGAACGTTTAATGCCTCTGAACAAAACGCGAAATTGTTGCGCCCATTTACTTTTGCCTGATACATCGCCATATCGGCACTTTTGGTCAGGCTATCAACATCAACGCCATGTTCCGGACACAGGCTGATACCGATGCTACATGAGGTTTTAAGCTGATGTCCGTCGATCACGAAGATCTTATTGATCGATGCAAGAATCGTCCGCGCGACCTCTGCCGCGCCCTCTATTGAGTCAACGATCGGCAATAAAATAATGAATTCATCACCGCCATGACGACACAGCGTGTCGGATTCGCGCACGCAGCCTTTCAAACTTTCAGCGATTTGTTGGAGCAGCTTGTCGCCCACCGCATGACCGAGCGAATCATTGATCGTTTTAAAGCGGTCTAGATCGATTACCAACAAAGCCATCCGGCATTTTTGCCGTTGCGCATATTTGAGCGACTGCACCATCCGGTCCTGCAGCAGCAATCGGTTTGGTAATCCAGTCAAAAAATCGTGGTGCGCTTGATACGCCAGTTTTTGCGCCATTAAATGGGTGTCCGTTACATCACGGAACACCACCACCGTACCGATTTCAGTGCCGCTGAGATTCAGAATCGGTTCGGACGATTCTTCGATGGGAAATTGCAGCCCATCCCGTCGAACAAACATGGGGCGGCGCGTGAGCCGCATGGTTTCGTCGGTGTCAAGTGACATCGCGATCGGCGATACAGAAGGCGTGACTTCGGTAGATACTTTGAATACTTCTTGGAACGGCTGACCGCTCGCCTCGTCATTAGCCCACCCGATCAAGCATTCGGCGATCGGATTGACATAACTTATGCTTCCGGCGATGTCGGTGGTGATCACGGCATAGCCGATTGATCTTAGGGTTGACTTCAATCGCTGCTCTTCTTCCGATAGGGCGGCTTCTAATTCACGATGGGAGTACAGCTCATCGAATAATCGTTCATTCGTTTCTGCCAATTCGGTTTGCAAATGCTTGGCAGCAATAGCCGAGGCAACGCGTTCATCGACGAGTTCCCGCAACAAGACATAGGCATAGGCCGGTACCGCCACCAGCGATATGAAACGTGCAGCCAGTGCGGTCTGCAGTGAAAGACTTTGCGTTAGCAATGTCGCCAACAGAAGGCAACCAAATAAGGCTGCGATACTGAATTGTAAAAATCGCGCCGAATTGCCCGCGGTCGCGCTCATACCTTGGGTACGTTGGATGGCGGTAGCGACCATTAGCGCATAAAAAATAGCACGCAATACACTGATAAACATGAGCGCTAATGGTAGCGAGAGCGGGAGTAACGAATTTAGATTGGATGCGTTACTAAGCACCGCCATCATGATCAATTCGCAGGCTGCTCCCAAACCAAGCGTCCAATGCAAATTAGCAAAAAGCGGATGGGTGTTAGCGCCTGGGGGCTGCCGCGCGGTGTACGCCAAAAACGCCAAAAATCCCCAGGCCATTGCCGCCGCGCCGCATAGTGCTGCATGCGCTACATCGAGGGTAGCGACATCGAACACCGGCGGTGCGAACGGCAGCTGAGCGTCCATGCTGGTATCAAGTTCTCATCGGTATGCAATTAACGATTGGCTAAAGCCAGCGGTTCAGCTTAGGGAATTCGACAACTGCAATCGGCACCGTGCGTTTTACAGCAAGCGCCGCCACCGCGAGACCGATATAAACGTAGTCTCTGACAATCTGATCGAGGTTGTTTCCTTGGCGCAACCATTCAGCGCCATGTACGAGCGCGGTGCGAACAAGGTGGCTTATTGCTGGCGCAGGCACCGCGACCTCATGTCTACGGGTCAATCGCTGTTGACCCGAGGTGTTGGCGGTTTGCTGGAGCGGCATTGGCGAGACCCCATCCTGCGGTGAGAGCAACGCCTGCGGTCGGACCCGCGCTGCCGCTTTTTTGAGGCAACAACTGGTTGATTTTTCAAAATACACGATTAAAAAATGATGGAGCATTTCGCGAGGATACGGTGCTAACACGGTGAAGTATGTTCGCTACCGAACATTCGACAAGCAATTTCTTTCGCAAATGCGCGGTCAGCATTGCCCGATTACAGCTTTTAATGCCAATATGCCGGCGCTGCTTGGCTAAATCTCTTCATTTCAGTAACAAAAAGGCAATGTTCCACCTCTATTTCGCGTTGATGTCGAAATAGTATTACTGGTGGTTTCGCTTGAAAATCAATCCGAGGCGATCGACAAGGTAGGTTGAACACAATCAACGCCGCGCTCGGCTTCCCCCTCTAGAATTCGGAAGCACAGCCAGGATTTTGTTTGACTTCAGGACTTTCCAGCACTGGCTTTAGTCCGAACAATAGCGGGCTAGTTCCGTAGTGCCGCATCTGACTGTAAGCGGCCGCTTTGCATAAATTTTTATTGCGTACGCTAAAGACGGCGACCACTAATCCCGTGCGATCCTTGCCTTTACTGCAATGCACTAATATCTTTTCATTGCCGCTGGCCTCCAGCACCTCTACAGCTCGCAAAACATCTTTTAAATCTGGTCTAACCCACGGGTTCCAGTTGTGTGGCCAATCTTCCGGTTGCATATAAATTGGCACGAGCTTGATGCGATGCTTATCTGCCATACGCTTCTCTTCATCTTTGTCCACATCGGCTGAAAATTCGTTCAGCTTGACCACGGTCTTGATGCCGATATCCTCTAGATACTGCCAATCCAATTCGCCATTGGGCTGTCCGCTGCGATAAACGCCATTTTGAATAACGACCTGAAAATTAAAGACGGAGGATGGATTTAGCCTTCGGCTTGAGATGTCAGTGGACGGTTGAGTTGGTGTCGCGCGACCATATAGCACTGTCGATACCAATACTACTAAGAGGGAAGTAAATCTAAGGCCTGTGAACATAAGATCCTCCATTCATGAATTCGCTGAGTCTCGACACGTGCGGCGGCTGCCGGGCATCACGTCATAAATCACTGCTTTTTTCTTTTGACGCTTGTGCCCTAAATGGACATAAACACTCCAGCACTAGCGAGCGTTTTTCGAAGGAGACTCCCGAACGGGTGCGAGCATTTTTGGTTCAAAACGCCCGCGGGTGTTAGCGCCCTTATTTTTTAGATACATATTTGTTGCAAGATTTATCTGGCGGCTGATAAATGTTGAGGATAAGTTTCGCTTCCCCAGTTTGCGGCCTTCAATCAGAAGTCGCGTCGCTCGACTGAGTTTGTTGGATGGGCGGTTGCCGAATGATCCAACCGTTACCGTCAGGATCGTTGAACATGGCGAAGCGGCCCCACGGCTGCTCTCCGATTTCACCTATCTTCAGCCCACGGCTGCGAAGTTTCGCGTGCTCCGCATCAATATCGTCGGTGTTAAGCATCACGCCTTGCAAGCCGCCAGGCTTCATTTGCTCGAACCATGTGACCAAGGCAATCGTGATCGTTTGGCCGCGCGGCGCAAGCTGAATCCACGTCATTTCTGCGCCCATCGGCTCTTCGCGAATCAGCTCAAAATCGAGCATTTCCAAAAAAAACCGCTTCGCGCGCTGCGGATCGCTAACGGGCACTGAGATGATTTCGAAATTTTTGATAGCCATGGGATTCTCCTGGCGCAGCTAACGACGCTGTTGACAAAGTGGTCTAAAAACGCGAGGGGCACTGCACAAAACAAGCACCTGAATCGCTGTCCCGGCGCGGGTCCGCTCGCCGACAAGACTAGCTCGCAGGCTCATGGTAAACCGCTTCGATGTTGTGCCCATCCGGGCCGATGACAAAAGCAGCATAGTATTTCCCGGAGTACTGCGGCCGCAAGCCGGGTGGACCGTTGTCTTTGCCGCCCGCCTCCAGAGCCGCGTAATAGAAAGCGTCAACTTGGCGACGATTCTTGGCCACGAAAGCCAAATGAAGATGCGCCGACGTTTCCTCGGTCTGGAACAAACACAATGAAACGGACCCGTTTGGCTGGCTAAGCTCAACACCATTCGGCGGCCACTCCGTGACAACCGTTACGCCGAGCGGTTCGAGCGCCTTAATGAAAAATGCTTTGCTGGTTACATAGTCGCTGACGCCGAATTTGACGTGGTCAAACATGAATTCTCCAGAAGGGTTTGTGGCCGCGAGAGACCTGGCGGTCAAGAATGAGCGCAGGGTGCCTCCTCATTGCGAAGTTGGGTTTACCGGGGTATTGGAACGTTGCCTTTCCAACACGTGAGTAAGGTGTGTCGCAATGCGCCAGTAATAGAGGGCCATAAAAACAGTAGAAAACGCAAACAGGAAAAGCTCATAAACGTAGCCAGGATCACGGAAACTTGCGGTCGTAACAACAGAAGGGAAACCAAAATATGCGATCTGACCGAGCGCCATACTAGCTATGGCGAATTTGATTCCAACAGGTACGCCGATCACAAACAGCCGCCGTATAAAATCTGCGCCCTTAGGCCCGCCATTTGCGTTGTAGCATTCACTGACGCCGATGAGAGAGATGATTGCCACCGCGACGAACTCAAAAACGAGTATCGCGCTATGGGCCCTCCCATCCAAGTGGCAGCGTAAACAGCTTGCGCATACATGACCGCGCCGATCATCGCGAAGCGCATCGTCTCATCTTCGGTCAGAGAGCCTTCCGCGAGTTGCGTTACAACTTTATCGGTATTCCACCAATGAATGGCCATAGCTTTCGAGAGAGGAGGTTATGGGGAGCGAGGACAAACCAGCAGAAAATACAAGCGCAGGTTGGACGGATTCTCACTGAATTTAAACTCATGAGGCCGGGTTCGTCCGCGCATCAAACTAAATTACCACGGTTCTCGATTTCTTTGAATTTCTGAGCCCCTAACGTCGTAGCGTAATCAATCCCGTCTAGGTTGCATATCGACCACAAAATGAAGAGTAGTTGATTCCCTGCGGCTCAGCTTTTTTGGTCCGTCTTCCTTCTGACGATTCGTTGTTTTTCCTTCGGAAGGTTTGCGAATTGGGTGGATCCAAGATTGTCCGCTCAACACTCTTGTCGTTCTTTCAATTCCATAGCAGGCATCGTGCTCCGGATGATTGTGAAGCTCTGCGCGCATCGTGGAAGGCGCACTTATCTTTGGGAGATTCAGTAATAATATTGGGTGTCTCAGCGACCACCCTGTGGCAAAAACACCTATGGCTCACGGCTCGCTGTCGACTGCGTTGAACTCATAAGGCTTACTATATGGCTCCCTTACGCGCAAAGAAGTCTGGATCTGACGCCGAGCAAAATGCTAAGTGCTTGTTTGTGCAATTCCATATTGCATCGCTGCTTCAAGAACGTCAGTGTTGACATCCTTTAGCGTCCTAAACTTAACGCAATACCCCGTTACGCTTGCCTTGCCAAGTTTTTTCCCATACGTCTCAGCCAAGTACTTCTTATCCTTTACCCCCAAGATATAGACAGAGATTCCGGCTGTATTTGCACTGATGCCAAGTTGGTAGAACTCCCTAGTTTTACCGTCGGCGTATTTTATGGTCTGTAACCCATACCCGATGCTGGGGTTAGAGACCGTTTTACCTTTTTCATCTTTGCCATCTAAGAACGACATTTTGGTTTCTGGCATCAACCGCAGAATGATGCGGTGCAGCTCTTCCATTTCGCTTCGTTTTGGTTCTGGATGAGAAGCAATATGCTCTTTAATTTTTTCGTGCATTTGCATCTTAGGTTCCTTCGCTTGGTGATTTAGATCCCTTTGATGGTGACAAGCGCTCAAAAGAAAAAAGTTATGCGGCCTTACCCAGTCGGGCTCACTTGAAAGACAATTTTGGTCACCAAACACTTCATATTTCAGCGCTCAGCCAATCTGGCACGATCTCTCGTCAATCTATCCAGTCTTCAAAGCCCCGACTAATTTGTAAGTGTTAAAAATAATGCCGGAAGGAAATGCTTGCGTGCTGATGAGCTCGAATGAACGTGCCGGGGTTCCCGCCGCAAAGAAGCGCTTGCCCGTCCCCAGCAGGACTGGATACACAATCAGCAGGACCTCATCTACAAGCCCATGTTCGAGCAGCGTCGATGTCAGCGTGGAGCTACCCCAGAGGATAAGGTCAGGGCCGTCTTGCGATTTTATGCGGCGAATGTCCGCGACGATATCCGGCCCAATACCCTCGCACGGTTCCCATTCAAGACTTTCCGGTCGGTGCGTCGCGACATATTTTGTAGCCGCGTTATGGCCATCCGCCAATAGACTGCCCGGTGCTTTTGGCCAATAGCCTGACCAAATATCGTAGGTGCGACGGCCCAGCAACAGATCGAAGTTTTCGCCATACGCGGCGAGAACAGCGTCACGGCCAGCGAGGCTCCGATAGGGCGCGGTCCAGTCGCTGTAGGGATAGGCAACGGTGTCGTCGTCATCGGCCGAGTGCTGAATCACGCCGTCCAGCGAGATGTGTTCCATGATTTTAAGTTTTCTCATATGTGTCTCCGAGTTCTTGAATGAGCTTGTTTATTCTGTTTTTAATGCAAGGTCGCCGCGCACGGCTGCCTCGATCTTGGCAACGTCGATCTTTTGCATCGGCATCATCGCTTCGAACGCGCGCTCGGCGACATCGCCGCCTTTAGCCATCGCCTCGGTCAGAACGCGCGGCGTGATTTGCCAGGAAAGTCCCCATTTATCTTTGCACCAGCCGCAAGAATTTTCTACACCGCCGTTGCCAATGATGGCATTCCAATAGCGGTCGGTCTCCGCTTGGTCATCGGTTGCGATCTGAAAAGAAAACGCTTCGCTGTGCTTAAAGCGGGTGCCGCCGTTGAGGCCGATGCACGGCACGCCGCACACGGTAAATTCCACCGTGAGCACATTGCCCGCGCTACCGCCGGGAAAGTCGGATGGCGCGCGCTGCACCGCACCGATTGCGCTTTCGGGAAAGGTGTCGGCGTAAAAGCGTGCCGCCTCTTCCGCGTCATGGTCGTACCACAGGCAGATCGTATTTCTGTTCATCGTTTCTCTCCACTATTCGCTATCGGCGACGGTCGTTACTGCAGGTGAGCGCTTCGCTAACCAACATCAAGCTTCCGCGATGATTTGAAAGCCGCCGTAGATCATGCGTTTGCCGTCAAAGGGCGGCTTAACGTCAGTTTGCATTCGTGAGTCTGCCATGGTGTTT
>JBBRZG010000009.1:0-44705 GCA_038236905.1 Burkholderiales bacterium | reverse complement strand
GTGGGGGCGGTGAGTGGATCGTCCCTATATCGCAAATCGAGTTTTTTGCTGGACAGCTTGGGTACCCAGGTTTTTTCGCCGCTGGTCTCCATATTTGAAGACCCGTTTGTGGTCGGCGGCTTGGCAAGCGGGCCGTTTGACAGTGAAGGTGTGGCGACAGTGGCACGCGATATCGTGAAAGACGGGGTGGTGAACGGTTATTTTCTGTCCACGTACTCGGCGCGTAAATTGGGTATGGCGACGACCGGAAACGCGGGGGGTAATCACAACTTGATCTTGGCACCGGGCGAGCTGGATTTCGCGGGCCTGGTCAAAAAAATGGATCGCGGCTTCGTGGTCACCGAGCTAATGGGGCAGGGCGTGAATAGCGTGACCGGGGATTATTCGCGAGGCGCGGTAGGTTTCTGGGTTGAGGGCGGTGAAATCGCTTACCCAGTGGAAGAAATTACCATCGCGGGCAACATGAAAGATATGTTGAAGGGCATCGTTGCGGTCGGCAATGATGTGTTGGCGCTGGGCTCGAAGCAAACAGGCTCAATATTGATCGACAAAATGTCGATTGCCGGCGGCGCGGAATAAGCATCAGGTACATCGGTTGCATCGCATGCTAGCTGGCGGTTTGAAATTTCGACAGGGTACTACTTTCATTTTTATCGGTGGGTAATAATAAGATCGCCATTACTGTCTTATCCTAAAAAATCCAGAGGAGAACTTGAATGCAGCGACGCAAATTTTTAAGCAAAGCCGGAACCGCGCTCGCGGTCGGCGCAGCCGGTATTCCAACTCTTGCGAGTGCACAAACATCAGCTTTACCCACGATTAAATGGCGGCTGACCTCGAGTTTCCCGAAAAGTCTGGACACCATTTTTGGTGCTGCCGACGTTCTCTCCAAACGCGTTGCCGCCGGCACTGGCGGTAGGTTCCAAATACAAGTGTTTGCAGCCGGTGAAATCGTACCCGGCCCGTCCGCACTGGATGCTGTCAAAGATGGCACGGTCGAATGCTGCCATACCGCGCCCTATTACTACTTTGGGAAAGATGCCACGTTTGCGTTTGGTACTGCGCTGCCGTTCGGACTCAATGCTCGTCAGCAAAATGCATGGATGTACCACGGTGGCGGCCTCGCCCTGATGCGCGAGTTTTACAAAGACTACAACGTCATTAATTTTCCGTCGGGAAATACCGGTGCGCAGATGGGCGGCTGGTTCCGCAAAGAGATTAAAACCGTGGCCGATTTGAAGGGTCTGAAAATGCGCATCGCGGGTCTGGCGGGACGCGTGTTGTCGAAGGTTGGCGTGGTGCCGCAGCAGATATCGGGCGGTGATATTTATCCTGCACTAGAGAAAGGCACCATCGACGCCGCCGAATGGGTGGGCCCCTATGACGACGAAAAGTTGGGCTTCAATAAGGTCGCCAAATATTATTACTATCCAGGCTGGTGGGAGGGCGGACCGCAGCTGGATCTGTTCGTGAATATCAAGCAGTGGGAAGCGCTACCGCCGGAGTACAAATCGATTCTTGAAAGCGCCTGCGCTGAGGCAAATCTGGATATGTTGGCGAAATACGATGCGGTAAATCCCGCGGCACTGCGTCGCTTGGTGGGGCAGGGCGTGCAATTGAGACCCTTTAGCCGCGAAATTTTGAACGCCTGCTATGCGGCGGCCAATGCGGTCTACGCCGAAGAAGCCGAGAAGAATGCAAAGTTCAAGAAAATTTATGAGCCATGGAAAAAATTCCGCGATGATCAGATTCTCTGGTTCCGCGTTGCCGAGCAAAATTTTGATAACTTTATGGCGACGGCCGATCAGGCTAAGGGCAAAACCAGCGATAAAGCGGTCGGCGCTAAGAAATAGTCAACCTGAGAGTGGCGACCACGCTCACAAACAGAACGCCTCGATTCGGGGCGTTCTGTTTGGCGGCCAGATATAAACCGAATCAAATAGCCGCAGCAAGATGCGTGACTTACTTGCCTCCCCGCAGAGCTTTCTCAATCTCGTCCGCGGCCTTTTCATCGGCAGTTTTGGGCTTGGCTGGTGGAGATTTAGCACCGCCCTTGTCCACTTTTGAGTCTGTTATTGCATCGGCCTTGCTTGTGTCCTTCATTGCGTCCTTGGGCGTTTCACCGGGTTTGTTGTCGGACGTCGTACCGCCTCCCAGAGACTTCATGATGTCATCGTTCGGCGATTCAGTCTTTGGTGATTCAGGTGTGGCGGGCAATGTGGGCGCGGCACCTCCAAGAGACTTCATCAGATCAGAATTGCCGGTATCTTCACTTTTTTGCTGGTCTGCATCGGTAGCCGCTGGCGCGAGGTTGTAGTCAATTTTGCTGGGCTCGATTTTTTTAGCGTCGTCCTTGTAGACCATCACCATTTGTGGAAACGAAATAACCAAACCCACCATGACCAACTGGATCAAGACGAAAGGAATTGCGCCCCAGTAAATTTGGCCCGTGGTGACCGGAGCGGTCAATTTCTTGGTTACCCGGTCTATGTATTCTTTGGCGGGAGCCACGCTGCGAAAGTAAAACAGTGAAAAGCCGAATGGCGGATGCATGAACGATGTCTGCATATTGACTGCCAGCAACACCCCAAACCAGATCAGATCAATGCCCAGCTTGTCAGCGGCGGGCCCGAGCAGCGGCACAATGATAAAAGCGAGTTCGAAATAATCGAGGAAGAACGCCAGTACAAATACCAACACGTTGACGACGATCAAAAAGCCGGTCTGCCCTCCCGGCAATCCCACTAGCAATTCCTCGACCCACACGTGGCCGTTTACGCCGTAGAAAGCGAGGCTGAAAATGCGTGCGCCGACGAGGATGAACACCACAAACGCGGTCAATTTAGCGGTCGAATCCATGGCCTGGCGAAGCAGCTTTAAATTAAGTCGTCCGCGCATGATCGCCATAATCAGCGCACCGGTGGCACCCATCGCGCCGCCCGCTGTTGGCGTGGCCACGCCCAAAAAAATCGTCCCCAGCACAAGGAAGATCAAGGCCAGCGGCGGTACCAATACAAACACGACTTGTTCGGCGAGCCGTGAAAGCAGGCCGAATTTGAATTGGCGATTCAGCAGCGCGGTGATAAACGCGAGACCCATTCCAACCGACGCCGACACCACAATGGTTTCATCAAGCGCTTTGCGCGGGTAGAAATTGGCGTACGAAACCGCCACCACAATGGCAATTGACATCAGAATGGCGAGCGAGATAACACCGCTTCGTCCCGTCGTCTCGCGGAAGGTTCGTGCCTCAACCGGTAACGCGGGCACCCACGCGGGCTTGAAAACAGCGACTCCGACAATATACGAAACGTATAAGCTTGCCAGCACCGCGCCCGGTATGAATGCACCTGCATACATGTCACCGACCGATTTGCCGAGCTGATCGGCCATGATGATCAGTACCAATGATGGCGGAATAATTTGCGCCAGCGTGCCCGACGCGCAGATCACGCCAGCTGCCACGCGCCGGTCATATCCATAGCGAAGCATGATGGGCAATGAGATCAGTCCCATTGAGATCACTGACGCTGCCACCACGCCGGTGGTCGCGGCGAGCAACGCCCCCACAAAAATGACTGCGAAGGCCAGTCCGCCGCGAATGGGGCCAAATAATTGACCGATTGTATCGAGCAGATCTTCGGCCATCCCGCTTCGTTCCAAGATTAAACCCATGAACGTAAAGAAGGGAATCGCCAATAACGTGTCGTTCGACATGACCCCCCAAATGCGCTCGGGAAGCGCCTGAAACAGTGATGGCGACAACAAGCCCAACTCAATTCCAACCAGACCAAAAACGATGCCGCAAGCACCAAGCGAAAATGCAACGGGATAACCCAGCAGTAAAAAAACAAACAGCCCGATAAACATTAGGGGTGCCATGTTGTGAATGATGAATTGCGTCATCTGATTTTTATCCTATGCTCGGTTCTGATTTTTCGTGATGAAGCTGACAAGCTCTGGTGTTTACAGGGTCGAGCTGGTAGCTTTCGATTGAAGCAATTCTTTGTCACGCGCTTCCTGAATAGCGCGCGCCAGTTCTTCTTCAGCCGTCGGCCCGTCATCCAGAGTTGGGTCCGCTATCCGCCCTTGAATAATTGCGATACGTTTAATCAGTTCTGATAATCCTTGCAGCACCAGCAAGAAAAACCCAACCGGCAGGAGCAGTCGTGCAGGCCAGACAATTAGCCCGCCGGCGTTTGATGAAATTTCTTTGCTCACGTACGCGTTTATGAACACCGGCCATGATAAGTAAAGAATCAAAATGGACATCGGCATCAAGAAAAACAGGATGCCAAACACATCGATGTACAACTGGGTTCGCCGCGACCAACGGGAATAAACGACGTCAATCCTCACATGCGCGTTATGCAGCAAGGCATACCCGCCGCAAAGCAAAAAGATGGCCGAGAAAAGATACCATTGCAATTCCAGCCACGCGTTTGAGCTGTCGCCAAAAACATAAAGAAAAGTGGCATTGCCCGAGCTGACGAGAACCGCGACCAAGGTAAGCCAGTAAGCGAAGTGGCCCACGCGATTGTTTAGCCCGTCGATGATTTTGGAAAAAATTAATAGAGCTTGCATGCGATTCTCCTGTAGCCGACGGTGCTTAACGTGTCTTCATCGCCTGCTGATCCGCCTCTGATTGAGCGCGAAATTTAGGCGGTCGTGCAGTGTGCAGTATTAGGGGATGAATTGTCGCCATGATGGTGCATCATCCGCGACTCATTGATATGTTTCAACCAAAAACAAGATGTTGCGCCGATTCAAATCATCCTCAAAGTCTTTTAGACGCGAGGCATTTTTGTTTTTTTACGAACGCGGTGCTGGTGGCACGCGGGTTCGTTGTTCACGCAAATGTATCGCCAAAGTATAGCGGGTTTCGCATTCATCAAAGGCACGGTGTGCTGGCGATCAATGCGGATTGCTGCCCGCGCGAGCCTTCTGGCGCAAAGGCCATTAGGGGAAAGACACCTCGACGCGACGATTGCGTTGCCGTCCCTCAATGCTGTCATCTACGACTGATGTCAGGACGTCGGCAGGTTTAATGTTGGTCGCAATCTCAATGCGGTCAGTCGGTACGCCGAGTTTGATGAGCTCGTGTTTCACTGATTCTGCCCGCTGTTTAGCCAAGCGAAGATTCGTATCGCTTGATCCACGACTGTCCGCGAACCCGGTTAACAACACCCGCTTGGTGTCGGTTTTCAAGCTGCCTGCAAGCATTTTTAGAAATACGCTGATCTCTGAATTCGGGTGTCGTTTGACCCTGCTAATTGGAAACAATATGACGGCTGGAATTTTCAGTCTAGAATCAACTGCCTGAGGACGAGGAGTAGGCGCGGTGCCAAAACTGACACTGGCAAATGGGGCCATTTTCTTTGTGATTTCCGAAAAGCTGTCGTCGGTTACCAGTCCTGACGTAAGTTTGATGGGTTTATGCTGTCGAGAAAGTTTTTTTCCGTTCGACGGTGCAAACAAGGCCGCTGTTTTTGCCGCTCTGGCAAGGCCTAGATTGGGCTCGGGGTTGCCCGCCGCGATTTGCTCGGCGGCAGAATAGAGCCCGGTAATTTCAAGCGTCTCGCCACTTTGTAGCTTCGCTAGTTCGGCTTTTTTATAAGCGGCAAATGTGCGCCCCACAATCGGCGTATCGTCAGCCCACTTGAAGGTTAGCGGTGCAGACTTCGCGCGAGTGGCTGAATTTGGCTCCGCAGATGCTGCAGGGGCGGCGAAAACGGCTGAGAAAAGGAACTGTGCAGAAAGTATAAGCAGTGTTCTGAGCATTTACGGCCCTTCGTTCAGTACCTGAAATCGCGTTCGAGCGTCAAGCCGCATCGAGCCTGCAGTGCCGTTTACCCCGCAATGCAAGCCGTTACTCAGCGTATGTTGATCAAACGTTAGCGTCCCGACTTGCGAAACAATGCCGGGGTTGCGGATGGAACACCGCCACTGCCGGCGCGGCGGGTTTGTGACGCGCCCGTCGTGGCTCCGCGACCGGTACCGGCACCATCGCCGCGTGCGCCCTGCGATGGTGTGCGCTTGGCCTCGCCCAATGGCCTGCGGCCCGCATCCGCTGTGCTTCTTGGCTGGGAGCGAGCGCTGCCGGTTGCGGCACCGTTGCCTCCACCTCCTGATTTTGCTCGACCGCTCTGACCCCGGGGTTGGCCGGGCCGGTTTCCCTGATTTCTGCCACGCGGTTGATGATCTTGGGATCGCAATTGAATGGGTTCGGGCTTTGCGTTAGGGTCAGGTTCGAAACCAGGGATAACCACGCTTTCAACATCGCGCTTAATCAGGCGTTCAATGTCGTAGAACATTTTTTTCTCATCCACGCAGACCAACGAAATCGCTTCGCCGGTTGCTCCTGCGCGTCCGGTGCGGCCAATTCGGTGCACGTAATCCTCAGGCACATTTGGAATTTCAAAATTCACGACGTGCGGCAGCTGGTCGATATCGATTCCGCGCGCCGCGATGTCAGTAGCCACCAACACCGCGAGGTCACCGGTTTTGAATTCAGCCAACGCTTTGGTGCGGGCGGCCTGGCTCTTGTTACCGTGAATGGCCAGCGCCGTTATATTCGACTTGTTCAGTTGTTCAGCCAAACGGTTTGCGCCGTGCTTGGTACGCGTAAACACCAACACCTGATGCCAGTTGTTTTGCTTGATCAGATGAATGAGCAAATCCTTTTTCTTATCGCGATCAACCGGATGCACTTTTTGCGTGATCATTTCAACGGTTGAATTACGACGCGCGACTTCGATCAATGCTGGATTGTCCAGCAGACCATCTGCCAGCTTTTTGATTTCTTCGGAAAATGTCGCTGAGAACAGCAGGTTTTGGCGCTTTTTAGGCAAAACCGCAAGCACCTTTTTGATGTCGTGGATGAAGCCCATATCGAGCATCCGGTCTGCTTCGTCCAGCACCAGAATTTCGACATGTGAAAGATCGACTGTGCGTTGTTGATGATGATCCAATAGCCGACCCGGGGTGGCGACCAAAATATCGACGCCCTGGCGCAGGATGGAAATTTGCGGATTGATACCGACGCCGCCATAAATCACCGTGGATTTGACGCCTGCGTATTTGCCGTAAGTGCGGACACTTTCTTCGACCTGCGCAGCAAGCTCACGGGTTGGCGTTAGTACCAGTACGCGTATCACTTTTTTTCCGGCATTGGTGGGACGTGGGTTGGCAATAAGGCGTTGCAATATGGGTAGGGTAAATCCAGCGGTTTTGCCGGTTCCTGTTTGTGCGCCGGCCAGCAGGTCGCCGCCATTGAGAACCGCCGGAATGGCCTGCAACTGAATTGGCGTAGGAATGGTATAGCCGTGTTCGGAAACAGCACGAACGATCGGCTCGGATAAACCGAGAGCGGAAAATGACATAAGAAAACTTTCGAGTGTTTCGAACCTGTCGCTCCGATTGGGATCAGACCGCCAGTCTAGGTGCGGGGGTATTTGCTTAAATAAGCGAGGTCGTAATTGACTTGCAGCGCGGGGACTGGAACAACACTGCGACAGAATTATACCAAAACTTGCGCGCAATCGTCACCAGCAATTAGCGCTCAAACTTCACACTCAGCACAATTGAGGTCTGCGTACGCTCAACCGCATCCTGCCTGCCCAGCTGATCCAACGCCTCGTCCAGTTCAGCGGTGGTATCCGCCTGCAACACGACTAGCGCATCGAATTCGCCTGACAGTGCATAAACACCGCTCACTGAGGGCATTTTTCTGAGAACGTCATAGAGTTTCTCCGCTTTTTTGGCGTCAACGCGCAACAAGCTATGCGCCGTGACGCGGCTGCGGCCGTACCTGGGGTCAAGGCGGACGGTATAGCCTTGAATCACTCTTTTTTGCTCAAGGCGTCGAATCCGCTCCTGCACTGTCGCTCTTGCTAGCCCCAGCTGGCGGGCAATGTCGGCGACGCTGGCACGGGCGTCTGCCCGCAGTAAATTAAGGAGCTCAAGCTCTGCATTAGTGAGTGAATTTAGCATTGTGTATAAAAAAATGAACGTAATGCTCAATTTTAGCCGAACAAATGATACTTTTGCAGCTACGAATTTGACGCTGCAAAAACTACAGTGTGGGCATTAGTTCAATCAAAATCACTTTCAGGAATAACCACCATGATGCATGTTGCACTTATCGGCTCAGGAAAAATCGGCGAAGCGATCGTCACCTTGTTTCAATCGGTCGGTGGCTACAAGCTGACCGTGGTCGATAAGGACGCAGAACGTCTGGCTCCTATGAAAGCGTTGGGCGCGACAGTGGTCATGGCCGATGTTGCCAACGATGATTTAGCGACGCAACTGAAAGGCGTTGACGTAGTCATTTCAGCGTGCCCGTTTTACCTGACTGCTAAATTAGCCAAGCTCGCACGCAACCTCAACGCACACTATTTCGATTTGACTGAAGACGTAGAAAGCACCAAGGTCGTTAAAGAAATCGCCAAAGGTGCCGGCACGGTTTTTATGCCGCAGTGCGGTTTGGCCCCCGGCTTTATTTCCGTAGTGGCTAACGAGCTAACGCAAAAATTCGAAACGCTGCGCGACGTCAACATGCGCGTAGGAGCGTTGCCAATCTATCCGACCAACGCGCTCAAATACAACTTAACGTGGTCGACCGATGGACTCATTAACGAGTATTTGAACCCATGTGAGGCCATCATTGACGGCAAAATCAAAGAAACCCCACCAATGGAAGAGTTGGAGCACTTTTCGATGGATGGGCTGGACTACGAAGCATTCAATACCTCCGGCGGCTTGGGCACGCTGTGTGAATCGCTCGCCGGTCGCGTGCAGAATTTAAACTACAAAACCGTCCGCTATCCCGGCCACTGCGCCATCATGAAAATCCTCGTCAATGATTTGCGATTATCCGAGCGTCGCGAACTGTTGAAAGATGTTTTAGAAACGGCAATCCCAATTACTTTCCAAGACGTCGTGCTCGTGTTTGTCTCCGTAACAGGCAATCGTGAAGGCCGCCTCGCGCAGGAAAGTTATGCCAAGAAAATCTATGCGAAAAAAGTAAACGGCAAATTGCTCTCCGCAATCCAGCTCACCACCGCATCCGGTATCTGCACCATGGTTGATTTACTGGCGAACGGAAAATTAGAGGTCAGCAAACAAGCGGGTAGTGGATTTGTAAGGCAGGAGTCAGTGCCGCTGCCGGTGTTTATTGCCAGTCCGTTTGGGCAGTACTACGCGTAGGAGCTTTACTCGGGGGCTGAGGGTCGCGGCACGATAGGCTCAGTTGCCGCCTGTGGTGGGTCGAGCGCAGTTGCGCGCGAGAGGGTTTGGATCGCTAATAGACGATCGAGAGCGTGTCTACCGGCCCGTGTTGCTACGATGTGGCGAGGTCTCATTCCACTGGCCCATTCCTCGTTCTCGAACAATGCAATGTCCTAGCATTAGATAGTTGGCGGCCTTGTTCTGAACACGAATAACTTAATCGGCAGTCCACGGCAATCAAACAAACTCCTTTAAATCCCCCAGCAAAGTTGGAATCAGTTCGGATACCGTCGGATGAATGTGCACCGCCCGTTGAATCACGGTGTAGGGTTTGTCGGCATACATCACGTCGATAATGGCATGAATCGCCTCATCGGCTTCGATCCCCAGTAGCGCTGCGCCGAGAATTTTTTTCGTTTCGGCATCAACCAATACGCTCATCATGCCTTGAGTTTCGCTGCGTTCGCGGGCGCGGCCGACGCGAGCCATTTTCATTCTGCCAATCAGCGCTTTGCGGCCGCTGGCGCGCACTTCGCGTTCGGTCATGCCGACGCGGGCGAGTGGTGGATCGATGAACAGCGCATAGGTCGGAATACGGTCGCTCACTTTACGAGGATCATTGTCGAGCAGATTCGCTGCGACGATTTCGAAATCGTTATATGCCGTATGTGTAAATGCACCGCGACCGTTAGCATCGCCCAGCGCCCAGATGCCCGGCATGTTGGTGCGGAGTTGGTCGTCGACCGTGATGAAACCGCGCGGGTCCATCGCCACACCGGCCTTATCGAGGCCCAAGTCATCGGTATTGGGTTTGCGTCCGACGGCGAGTAACAGGTGTGTGCCAAGGATTTCTTCAGTTTTGCCGCCGCAGGAAACGTTTACAGCAACACCATTATTTTTTTGCGAAACGGCAAGGCAATTCGCGTTGAGTCGAATCCCGACGCCTTCGGCTTCAAGAATCTTTTCGACGGCGTTTGAAACCACTTCATCTTCCCGCGAAATCAGCCGCGGTCCCGCCTCGATTACGGTGACGCGGCTACCAAACCGTCGGTAGGCTTGGGCGAACTCCAGTCCGATGTAGCTGCCGCCAATAATCACCAAGTGTTCGGGTAAAAAATCAACATCCATGATGTTTGAATTAGTGAAATATTCAACCTCTCGCAGCCCGGGAATTTCAGGCACTGTTGCCCGACCACCGACATTGATAAAAATCTCATTTGCCTCCAGCAGTCTATCGTTCACGCGCACGGTGGTCGGACTTTCGAAGCGCCCATGTCCTTCAATCACGGTGAGGTTTGGCGTCGCGTTTAGCCATTCGCTAACACCGGTGTTTGATTGCTTAACCACCGCATCCTTGCGGGCTTTTACCGCTTTCATATCGACATTAAAGCCAGCGTTAATCATCACCCCAAAATCCGCGGCACGCCGCGCCAGATGCGCCACCCGGGCACTTGCGATAAGCGTCTTGGTCGGGATACAACCCACGTTCACACAGGTGCCGCCAAACAGTTTGCGCTCCAGGATTGCCGTCTTGCGCCCCGATTTGGCGAGGCGAACCGCCAATGCCGGCCCTGCTTGTCCTGTGCCAATTACAATAGCGTCGAATTTCTCAATCTGGATTGCCATGGCATTGCCTCTGTTCGGTTTTGGGATTTATGGATTATGTGCATTGCGCGTTACGATTCTGAGATTACGCTTTAGAATACACAGGTCAATTTTTGTTGGATAAATTATGGCGAGTTTTAGGTTTTTACTCACGGTTTGCCGAAAGATTAATTGTGCTGTGGTCATAAGCCTTTCAGCGTTGCCCTTAGCGTCATGCAGCGATAACACCATCGTACGGGTGGCAACGCCCGCGGGGAACGTTCAATCTCAGGCTGGCCTGTACAAACAAGGGAAACCGAGCGCCGATGGCATCGGCAAAATTTACATGGGCCGTGAAATCGCCGGCGTGATGGGGTGGCAAGGCGCGGCTTGGCTGGAACGCGAGGAGCGTGGTCGTGAAGAGAGGCCCGATTTATTATTACCTGAACTTAATTTGCAGGCCGGGATGACGGTCGCTGATATCGGCGCGGGCACAGGCTACTACTCGAGACTCATGGCGAAGCTGGTAGGGCCAAAAGGTGTCGTCTATGCGGTCGACGTCCAACCACAGATGGTCGCGATGTTAAAGGAGGTTGCCGCTAAGGCGGAATTTTCGAACATCAAACCGCTGTTGAGTAGCGTTAGTGATGTGAAACTTCCGCCAGCTTCGATTGATCTGGCAATCATGGTGGATGTGTATCACGAACTCGAATTTCCGCATGAAGTCATCGACTCAATCATCAGCGCGCTGAGGCCAAATGGCCGTATCGTTTTCGTGGAATACCGTGCGGAAGATCAGCGCGTGCCAATTAAAGAAGTTCACAAGATGACCGAGGCGCAGGTAAAGCGGGAGGCGCTCACCCATTCGCTGCTTTGGGAGCGCACCGCGAGTAATTTGCCGTGGCAGCACGTGGTCATTTTTAAAAAGAAATAGTGGCCGCAGAGTGCGGGCAGGCAGTTTAGGATGGCGCATGGTTTTCGTAACGCTAGCATTGGCGTGCTTTGTGAGTCATAAATGTCTGTAATAGCCCGTCGATATTAGACTTTCAAGTTAACTAACCGGCATCCGTCCGACATAACAATATTTCTTAACTATACGAGGAGTGCAAGATGGGACGTATTTCGTTAATTATTATTTGCGTTTTTTTGTCAGCAGCCGATATGGCGAATGCAGCGCCGATGGTGCTGCAATGTGGGCGGATGATCGACGTACGCACACTGGAGGTGCTGACAGAACGCACGATCGTGGTCGAAGATAAGCGCATCGCGAGGATCGAGCGTGGCTACATCGCGGTAGCCGATGCAAACACCATTGATTTACGCAACCAGACCTGCATGCCCGGCTTGATTGATTTGCATGTTCATTTGGCATTTTCACTCTCGCCGAATGCGACCGTCGAGGGGTTTTCGTTTAACCCTGCTGACTACGCGGTACGGGCGGTTGGCAATGCAGAAAAAACGTTGATGGCCGGCTTTACGTCGGTGCGCGATCTGGGCAGCCCGCCCGGCGTGGGCGTGGCGTTGCGTAACGCGATCAATCAAGGCCTCGCCAAAGGACCCCGCGTCCACGCTGCGGGCATGATCACATCTACCGGCGGCCATGGCGATCCAACCAATGGACTGCGCATCGACTTGATGGGCAACCCTGGCGCGGACCGCGGCATTATCAGTGGTGCGGATGAAGCCCGCCGCGCGGTTCGGCAACGCTACAAAGAAGGTTTTGATCTGATCAAAATATCGACCACCGGTGGCGTGCTGTCGCTCGCTAAAAGTGGTGATGCGCCTTTGCTGGCGGATGAGGAGCTGGCAGCGATTGTGTCGACGGCGAAAGATTACAGCTATCCGGTGGCTACGCATGCTCACGGCGCGGACGGCATGAAGCGGGCGATTCGCGCAGGGGTGCAAACAATCGAGCACGGTACTTATATGGATGATGAGGCGATTCAGCTCATGAAAGCGCGCGGAACGTGGCTGATCACAACGATTTCGGCAGGCCGCTTTGTCGCAGAGAAGGCCAAGCTGGCGGGCTATTTTCCTGAAATGATTCGCAGCAAGGCCGCCACGATCGGGCCGCAAATTCAGGGCATGTTTACGCGTGCTTACAAGGCGGGGGTGAAGATCGCATTCGGTACCGACCAGGGTGTTGCGCCGCATGGCGACAATGCGAAAGAGTTCGAATACATGGTCGAAGCGGGAATGCCGCCGCTTGAGACGATTCGTGCAGCAACCTTGAATGGTGCCATCGTGATGGGGTTGGAGCGTGACATCGGCACTTTAGAAATCGGCAAGCTGGCAGATATTGTTGCCGTGCCAGGCGATCCATCCAAAGAAATTTCAGTGATGAGCAAAATGCAGTTTGTGATGCGCGACGGCGTGGTTTATCGAAAGCCTGCTGCTCAATAGGTCGACCAAATAGGTCAACCCAGTAAGTCCAAATAGTTACCGTGCAAACAGCTACAGTGCGAAGCGTCTTGGGGAATATCACGAGGCACCATAGTAAGGCGGTCCGCACATGTTGGTGTAATTTGTTACAGGCGCTGGTATCTCGTTACATCTTTTACTGATCTTTTTGCCGCTTCAGGCGTTAAAGTTTTGGTATCGTGCATTTGTTCGATAAAAGTTAAACAAAAGAGGTGTCGACATGATTTTTAAACACTCGGATTTCATCGGGCTCGCGGATCGGCTATGCACGAGCGGGAAGAAAAGCAATTCTCACACCCACCGAATTACGTTCCGATCGGCGCGCGTTGTCTTATCCGAGCTTTTATTATCCTGCCTGTTGTTGATATTGCTACTGTCGGCAAGTGCTAATGCTTTTGCGCAGTCCACCAACCAGGTCGGTTTCTGGTGGAAGCCCACCGAATCTGGCTGGGGCCTCAGCATCCAGCAGCAAGGCACCCGTACTTTTGCGATTTGGTACACGTTCAGCGATCAGAGCGTGCCGATATGGCATACCTTGGATTGCGCGTTTGCTGGAAATATTTGTGCTGGTGATTTGAGCTCAGGAACGGGTTTACCATTTTCGCAAATCGTCACCAGTGCAAACTCCGTCATTACCAAATCGGGCACCGGCTCGCTGACCTTGACCAGTGCGAACCGGCTTAACCTGACCTACACCATTGGTTCGGTAACGCAGACCAAATCTGCGCTCGAGCCATTCAATTTTGGGGGAGACGCCAGCGCTCCAATCTGTACCCTTCAAGCGGCATCGCGTGCGACTGCCACGAACTATACGGACTTGTGGTGGGGTGGCGCAAGCGCAGCGGGCTGGGGTCTGCAGATATCGCATCAGGGAAATCAAATATTTTTTGGGTGGTATGCCTATGACGATCAGGGTCGCGCCTCTTGGCTCACCGGCTTGGGCACGCAAGACACTTCAAATCCCACCCGATTTACCGGTAGCGTCAGCAGAGCAAGTTCCGGTTTGCCATTCAGTCAAATTAGCGGCCCCAATCCAGCCGCGCCTATTGCTATTGGCACCTTTACGCTCAACTTCGCGAATGGCGAAACCGGGACATTTAGCTATTCGATCCCGAATGCAACCAGATCCCTTCCCTTGTCGCGTTTTGCCGTAGCAGGCGGTAATACGAATCTGTGTGTGGTCGGCTCAACTGCCACCCCGGCAAAAGCAGCCGAGGCGTCGCGCTTTCTTGCCCAAGCCACGTTTGGCCCACGCATGGTGGATATTGATGCGCTGGCCGCATCGACGCCTGATGCCTGGTTGAACAGCCAATTTTCAAAGCCACAGACCTTGCATTTGCCAAACACGGTGGCGTATCTTGCCACCCTCCCAGCCGATATGCAGAACGGTCAAACCAGTTTTAACTGGAGTCTCTGGAAAAATTTCGCGACCGGTGATGATCAATTGCGGCAACGGATGGCGTTCGCATTGTCAGAAATATTCGTCATTTCGCTTGATAGCAGCCTGTCATTTCCTTATCCGCGCGGCACCGCGCAATACATGGATACCTTGGGTGATAAAGCGTTTGGCAATTATCGCGACCTGTTGGAAGCCGTGACGTATTCGCCGATGATGGGTCGCTACTTGGCGACGCTGGGGAGCGCCAAAGAAAACCTTGCGACCGGCAGTACGCCGGACGAGAACTATGCACGAGAAGTGATGCAGCTTTTTACCATCGGTCTGTACCAGCTCAATCTTGACGGTTCAAACCGGCTCGATGGCAATGGCAAACCTATCGAGACATATTCGAACGCGGATGTCAGCGGCTTGGCGAAGGTTTTTACCGGTATAAGTTGGGCGGGACCAGATACTTCAAACACCCGTTTTTATGGCGGCAACGCCGACCCTGATCGGCAGATAAAACCAATGCAGGCATACGAACAATTTCATTCGATTTCGCAAAAGCAATTCTTGGGCGCGACGATTCCTGCGCAGTCTGCAGCGGCCACCAATGCGGATGTACGAATCGCTTTGGATACTTTGTTCAATCACCCGAACGTGGCTCCTTTTTTTGGTAAACAGTTGATCCAACGGCTGGTGACAGCCAATCCGTCGGCCGGTTATGTGACCAGAGTAGCCAGCGTGTTTAACAACAATGGCGCGGGTGTTCGCGGTGACATGAAAGCCGTGATCAAGGCGGTATTGCTGGATGCGGAGGCGCGCGACTTGGCCAATGTGACCGCTCGCTCGGGCAAACTTCGGGAACCGGTTGTCCGCCTTGTGCAATGGATGCGCGCATTCAACGCGCGTTCAAATGACGGCCGCTTCCTGCTCAGCACGACCTCCGACCCGGCCGCTCAACTCAGCCAATCACCGATGCGTTCGCCGTCTGTATTTAACTTTTTTCGGCCTGGCTACATCCCCCCTAATAGTAAGTCAGGGGCCATAGGTCTGGTCTCGCCCGAAGCGCAAATTACCAGCGAGACGTCGGTGGCGGGCTACCTCAACTATATGCGCAACAATATCTCGTCCGGCGTTGGTACATCGATGAACGGTGTTCGAGACATTCAGCCCGACTACAGCGCAGAAATTGCCCTTGCCACCGATCCCGACAAGTTAGTGGATCGCGTGAATTTGTTGCTCGCGGCAGGGCGCTTGTCGACCGCTGTTAGGAATCAGATTCGTGACGCCGTGGCCAGCGTTGTGATTGGGACATCAAACCCGGAAGGGGACAAAAAGAATCGGGTTTATCTGGCGGTCTACCTGACGATGGCCGCACCTGAATATATTTTGCAGAATTAATTACCTGAGCTGACTGGAGATAAATATGAAAAACATCGTCGTTAAAACAGGTAATGAATCGCGCCGCGCATTTCTGCGTACCGCAGCAAAACTATCCGTTGCCGGAACAGCCGCGCCATTCGCATTAAACCTCGCCGGGATCGGCGCAGCCGCAGCGCAAACCGCGAATGATTATCGTGCGCTGGTATGCGTATTTTTTTATGGTGCCAATGATCACAACAACACCGTTATTCCCGTCGATAGCGCCTCGTACGCGGCTTATACCGGTGCGCGCTCTACCATTGCCCGCGCGCTGGCAGATGTTGTGCCGCTGACGCCATCAGTGGCGCTGACGGGACCAAATGCGGGCAGACAGTTCGGTCTGGCGAAGGAATTGACGCCGCTAAAAACGCTCTGGGATGCCGGCAAATTAGCGGTCGTAGCTAACGTGGGTCCGCTCATCGTGCCCACGACCAAAACGCAATATACAAATTTATCGGTTCCGTTGCCACCCAAGCTCTTCTCACACAACGACCAGCAGTCGGTGTGGCAGGCAAGCGCACCGGAGGGTGCGCGTTATGGTTGGGGTGGTCGTATGGGCGATTTGTTTGCGTCACAAAACACCAGCTCGATTTTTACGTGCAATTCAGTTTCGGGCAGCGCGGTTTTTCTGGCGGGACAAAACGTAGCGGCCTATCAGGTCAGCACCTCGGGATCGGTTCCGATATCGGGTATAAAAGGTTCGTTATTCGGTTCCGCCAGCGCCAGCGCCACTCTCAGAAACATCATCACGACAGGTGGTGGCAGCTATTTCTCGCAGGATTTAGCCGATACCACAGCGCGATCAATTGACGCCGATGCGAGCTTGTCAACGGCTTTGCTGAGTGCGCCTGATTTTCCGCTGTCGGCTGACCTCACGTCCAACAGCCTCGCGGCACAGCTCAGAATCGTGGCTCGCATGATCGCGTCGCGAAATTCACTCGGTGCCAAGCGTCAGGTTTTCTTTGTCTCGCTGGGTGGCTTCGATACCCATGATAACGAGCTTAACGACCAACCCGCGCTGCACACCAAAGTTGCCGCTGCGCTGGCTTACTTTCAAAGCAGCATTGATACGTTACAAATTGGGGACAAGGTAACCACCTTCACTGCATCCGATTTCGGCCGCACATTAACTAGCAATGGCGATGGATCTGATCATGGCTGGGGCTCGCATCATTTTGTAATGGGTGGTGCGGTTAAAGGTCGCCAGTACTACGGTACGTTCCCGATCATGGGCCTTAACAACAACGACGAAGTCGGGTCGGGACGTTTGCTGCCGACGACATCGGTTGACCAATTCGCCGCGACAATGGCGCGATGGTTTGGGGTCAGTGATACCGATATGCGTTTAGTTCTGCCGAATATTGGGAATTTTTCATCATCGAATCTCGGCTTCTTGGGCTAGATACTTTTTGAACGCTGCTTAGCGGGTCATAAAAAACCCTTCCCAGGCCAGGGAAGGGTTGGTTTCAGCACAGCAAGTTGACGCTGAAAATTCTGGCTAACGCGTTCATGTCTACCGACGGTACGGATTGTTGGGATGGCGATCATACCGATTAGGAACGCCGTCACCATCACGATCCCAGCGGCCGCGCTCTGAAACCCAATACCCATTGCTTTGGGTCCAGCGATAGGGTGTGTATACATAGCCGCGCCGTTCCGTCACCCAATACCCGCCGACCCAAACGTGATGGTAGCCGCCGCGATACTGACGCCAATCCCAGTACCCGGGTGTCCAAATTTTCCCGTAGCGCGGTTGCGGCACAACTTCATATCGCAACGGTGGTGGGGCAATATTCACGCGGATATCAGTGTAGGCTTCGCTGACCGCTGGCACCACCACCGCGCCGAGTGTGCCTGCCGCCACCATTAAAGATAAAACTGTTTTGCGGATCATGATTTCTCTCCTAAAAGGTTCGCATCGTCACTACTGGGCCCGCTGGTATCAAAGATAACTTTGCACAGTTCAAATAACGGCTCGGCTCAAACGCGGCTTACGCGGAACATCCGGTGCTTTGTAACGACGTGTAAGTGGCCTTCGACTTGCGCCTCTGGTTTTCTCATAACGCTTTGCTAGAGACTGGTTGTTTGCCCACTCTCATCGTCATAATGTGTATTCAAAATTTGCAGCAAGTATGAATTGGGTGGTTGTTTTGGAAACAATCCCGATTCTGTGTGGTCTTTGAACAACAAGTCTCAACCCCGGCTCAGAACCATAAGGAAAGCGAATGAAAAATACGCAGGCGTCCATACTGAGCTCAATCGCAGTGCTGCTCTGCCTGATGCTGACAGGCTGCGCATTTCCGCGCGCGGCCAAAGTACCGATGGATTCCATTTCGCTGCCACGTTCGCCGACTTCAACCAGCAAAACACTAATCGTGTTTCTGCCCGGCGCGCTGGAAGTGCCGGCCGATATTGTCAAGGAAGGCTTTGTTGACCAAGTTCGCGCCCGCAATATTGATGCAGACGTCACCGTTATCGATTCACACATGGGTTATTTTTTCAACCGCACGTTCGACACGCGGATTCGCACCGATATTATCGAGCCCGCTCGCGCCAAGGGCTATAAATCGATCTGGCTGGCGGGCATTTCGCTCGGTGGTTTCGGCTCTCTAATGTATTCACGGCTTTTCCCCGACGATATTGAGGGCGTGATTGCGATTGCGCCGTTCATCGCTTCAAATGATGTCTTGAGCGAAGTCAGCGAAGCGGGCGGACTGGCGCGTTGGACACCTGAATTGCCCCTAAAGTCTGATGATTATCAACGCGATTTATTGTTGTGGCTTAAAGGCTATGGCGATCCAGCTAACAAGCGCCCGCAGCTTTATATTGGCTACGGAAGCAAAGACGGTTTGGCGCAATTTCAGCAAATCATCGGCACTATTTTGCCGCCCGAGCGTTTGCTTTCCGCGCCCGGTGGCCATGATTGGCCGCCGTGGAAACAGATGTGGGGAAACGTTCTGGATCGCTCGCCATTTGCACGCAAATCAGATGAAAAATTCGAAAAATAATTTTTGCCGTTGACCCCGCGCATGGCCAGCTTTACACCCGGCGCACAAAATCGTGATCGGGTATTGGTGCTTAATCTCCATACATATATCGGTCCATCACACCTCAGGAGAAGTAAAGTGCGTCTGATCAGAATTGTTTTAAAGAGCGGGGTAGCTTGTGTGTTGTTTGCCGGACTGCTTTCGGCGTCAGCGCAAGATTCGCCGGCGCGTTCAGAAATGAGGCGCGCCGATTTGTCTGGCGCACCCGGTATGGAGGTGATTAGTTCGACGCTGGAATTCAAACCCGGAGATGAGGTTCAGCGGCACACCCATCACGGCGTTGAGAGTGGTTATATTTTGCAAGGTGCCAAGGTACAGTATCCCGGTAAAGAGCCTGTGGCGATCGAAACCGGCGCACCGATTCTGAATTTGCGTGATGTGATCCATGGTGGATACAAAGTGGTCGGCGATAAGTCGCTAAAACTGTTTACCGTCCACATTGTCGATAAAGGCAAACCTTTGTACGACTATGTGAAATAGGCGTTAGCGGGTGTCGTTAGGCAATTGTGGCAGAGCACTAATCCTGAAACGAGATACAACTGCATCGGCGCGAAATGCGCGGGCAAAACGTTGTGCCGGTTGCCGGAATAAAGCCAGTATTTCATCCTGTCCTGTAGGTTCCCGCGCCCTCTGCAAAAATAATTTGTGTATGACACTCGCCATATCTAAGAGTGTCCGGCCATCATCTGGCTTGCGGGCTCTGCGACCCATCGCGTCACTGCAAAGTAGCGGCCCACACGACCATGGCTCGTCTTAAGGCGATTTTGCACTTGTTCACAAAAATGGTGTTTGAGTCCCTTACATTTCCTCCTTGACGCGGTTATGGTACGTACTCAGGGTGCCGGATGATGTACACATGTTTCGAATATCCGGTCGTCGAGTAAAAAAATGAAATTTAACCACCTAAAAAAGAATTTACATATGTGGCGCACAAGTTTCGGACCTTCCCAAAAATGAATATGAGCCTGAAATTTCTGAAAGTGGCGGTGCTGTCGTCGGATGTTGATTACGCTAATAATCTGTTGAGCCGACTTGAGGCGCTCGGTTATCAGGCACAAGGCGTTGTAACAAATTTCGCGGCCGCACCGACCTTCCTTCACGATTCTGGTGCCGAGTTGCTACTTGTTGATCACCCTACCGTTGGTCAGCAAGAACCCGTCGACGTTGTGATGGGTGGCGTTTCGCGCATCCATATTCCGGTGTTGCACCTGTTTAATTTGGATGGCCTCACGGTGCCGGGAAACGCCGCGGCTTCCAAGCCATTTAGCTATCTTTTAAAGCCGTTTTCAGACCTAGATCTGCACGCCACCTTGCAAATCAGTATTGAGCGGCAGGCTGTCGCGGCTAAGCTGGAAGCAAGCATGAGGGACGGCGACGAACGACTGCGCAAGGAGCTGCAAGCGTTTGTAGCGAAGGTCGTCCACGATTTGCATGCGCCGCTTCGCCATATGGACGGCTTTGCGCAACTCGCGCTCGAACACTCTCGCGAAACTGCAGACGACAACGAAAGGTATTTAACTAGGATTGTCAATGCATCCGCAAAAATGAGCGGCCTGATTGATGCTCTACGAGCCTGGTCACAAGTGGGCCTCGTAGAATTGGCTTCCCGGCCAATTGATCTGAATGCGTTGGTCAATAGCGTGATGCAGGACTGTATGGCGGGTGTTGCAGACCGGCAGGTGGAATGGCGGATCGGCAAATTGCCAACGGTACACGGCGATTCAGGGCTGTTGCGCGAGGCTTTTCTGAATCTCATCAGCAATGCATTGAAATTTACGCGACGTTCAGACGCCGTTGTCATAGAAGTATGTGCGCGGTTAACGGATAACGACGAAGTCGAGGTGTGCGTTCGCGACAACGGTGTCGGCTTTGATGCACGCTACAGCGACAAGCTTTTTGGTGTGTTCCAACGCCTCCACCATGAACGCGATTTTGAGGGTGTCGGTATTGGTCTCGCCACAGTGCGCAAAATTATTGAGCGTCATGGGGGCGAAACCTGGGCGACGGGCGAATTAGGCAAAGGCGCAGATTTTTATTTGACTCTCAGACCTGCAGCACCGGCCCCGAGGCAGCTTGCGAGCGCCGCAGCATAGACCTTGTTGGGGATTTAACGCGCGGTATCCGGACACCTACCCGCATTGATGGCGCGATATTTAACGCGTAAACATCACACCGCACCGGGCGAAAATACCAGCGCAATCGGCCAGCGATACGACCCGGGTTGCGCGCCGGGCGCAAAATGCAGGCGATAGCTTACCGGAACTATTTTGTCTATGATCAGGCCAGACGCCACCCGCATGCTGCTGGTGCCAGATGATGCGGTTAAGTTTTGGCTTGAAATTTTGATGTCGATACGGGAAAGCAACTTTGTGTCATAGCTTGCGGTAATGACGTAACCGTTGCGACTGTTGCTGGTGAGAGTTAGCGACGTGCTCTCCTCAAGATCGATATAGCCGGCAGCAATATGTCGATCCTCAACCGTCACGCTGTCCATCTGGCTCATCACCTTCGCGCGTACGATCGCCGGAATCACGATACGAAAATCAATGCCAGCGCTTGCGCGGGTTGAGCCGTTTTGATTTTCAGCGAGCGCGGTCATTGGCAGCGCGAACAACACGGGCAGCGCTAACAGCACTCGAAACGTGAGCGCTGTAGTCGCCGGACGATGTTCGAGGTTTCGGCCCACTTGTATTTCCCTATCTGGCTAGTTGCTGCTGAGTTTGCATACCCGGGGTTGGCGTACTCCCTGTCATCGGCTCTTCGCATCAGATCTTTAGCGGTAATTTAGAGGCGCGGGCGGGTTTTTCCTCGTGTCGAAATTGCCGCTGGTTCCCTCTCGGAATTAACCCCTGCGCCTGACGACGTGCGTTGTGGCGGGTCTTTGCGGGGCACGGTGAATGGTCGCTGAACGTTGCGATTCAGCAATTTCGCATCGGGCTTTAAGCCATTCCCTGATCTGGAAATGAATGATGGCTGCCGAATACCTGTCCACTAAAGCGCGCGCTGCATCAAGAGCGGATAACTCAATCGTAATTAAAGGTGGATCTCATGAAAAAGCTAAGCAAGCTCGCAGTCGGTCTCTCTCTGGCCCTTACCGGATCAGCTCTCACAGGCGCCGTATCAGCGGGGACGGCGTTTACCACCCTGCCTGTTACGGCCACGGTCGTTGACAGCTGTACTGTGAGTGCAACGTCGTTAACCTTTGGTAGCTACAGCGGGCTCTCTGGTCTTGTAACTGACGCTGCGGCCACGATCTCGCCGACCTGCACAAATGGAACGGTATATTCCATTGCGCTTGATGCGGGGCTCGGCAGTGGTGCGTCATCGACGTCGCGCTTCCTCACGGGGCCATCTGCTACCTTGCTGGCATACAACATTTATGACGATGTGTCGCGCAGCTCAGTTTGGATGGACGGCACTGGCACCACCACGATGTCTAGTGCGATTGGCAACGGCGCGGCCCAGCCCGTAAGCGTGTACGCGCGAATTCCTGCCAGTCAGAACACCCTGGTGGGTAGCTACGCAGACACGGTGACAGTGACGTTGACCTATTAATATCAGGCCTAACGATGTTAAGGAACCGCAAAATGTCTCGCCAGACCGCCACAAGTAATGTAAGTCCGCAGCGTCACTGGATCGGGTGCGAGTTTTTTCGTCTCTTGTATCGTCTTATTTTTCAACGGTTGTGTTGCGCCAAGTGGTGTAGCCTGCCACGCCATTGCATGATTGTTGCAACGGTGCTCGCCAGCGGCTTAGCAGATGCGGGCTCACTCGCGGTGTCACCTTTGCGGCTCACCTTTTCGCCATCATCGGCGCTGGGTGTCATCACGGTAGAAAACAATGGCCGCGACGAAGCGTTGGTACAAGCAGAAACATTTGCTTGGACTCAGACCAATGGCGAACATCGGCTGACCGCGACCGATGATGTGATCGCGATGCCGCCGGTATTTCGTTTGGCACCCGGCGCGCAGCGTCAGGTGCGGGTGGGCCTGACACGCGCGTTTGCTGAAAAGAACGAGCAGACTTATCGCCTGACCATCACCGAGGTCTCCACTGCGACCGTTCCCGGCGTGGTCGCGGTGACGGTGCGCCACAGCTTACCCATTTTCGTAAGGTCTGCGTTACCGCTACCGTCTAGTCTTGCTGCAAAGGGAGTAACGCCGACCGGCTTGGAGATCGCCAATACCGGCGGCGAACATCTGCGAATTCTGCGCTGGCGCTTGCGTGATAGTTCGGGCGCAGCGGTGGCTGAAAATACTGGACCCGGCTACCTTCTGGCGGGTGCCAGCCAAATGATCACGACCGATAAGGTTCGCGCGCAGGCGGCGACACCGGGCCCAATTCATGCGGTAACGAAAGAGCCTTTGGTCCTTGAAGCCGATACTGAACATCGCACGCTAAAAATTCTCGTCGGGCAATAATGCGCGTCTGGTTGCTTTCGTTATTGCCCATGCTGTTCGTGGCCAGTAGTGTGTGGGCTGCTGCCGAAGGGTTTGTGATTGCAGATGTGTCAGTCAACGGTTTAACGCAACGCCAGGCAATGATTCTGGTAAAGCGTGACGGCACAATTTTCGCGAGGCGCGAGGACGTGACCAGCTGGAATATTGACGTACAGAATCTGCGCGTCGAAAGAGTACAGAACATTGACCACATCTGCCTCAGCACGATTCCCAACCTGCGCGTACATTTGCACGGCGAGAACCTGACCATTGAGGCCTCGGAATCAGTTTTTCAGGGCACGCAAATTGATCTGCAAAAGCGGCTCACCAGCGCATTAGATGGCGGCTCCGGTGCCTATCTTAACTACGATTTTTCAGCCTTCGCGGCCCGCGGTGAACGCGCCACCACTGCCGGAGCGATCGAAGGCATTTTCTATGCAGACACATTTTCGGTCGCCAGCAACGGCGTATTTTCAAACGGGTTGCACGGGTCAAAATTTGTGCGTTATGAATCAAACGCGCAGTGGGACTTTCCGGATCGGGCAAGTTCGCTGGTGGCGGGCGATGCGATCGCGCGGTCGGGCACCATTGCACGCAGCTTCCGGTTTGGCGGCCTAAGCTATGGCACCAACTTCGCCACCCGGCCGGATATGGTCACCTTTGCGTTGCCCGCCGTGCCGGGAGAATCGCGCATTCCGACCTCGGCTGATCTGCTGATTAATGGCATTTCGCAATCGCGGCTCGACCTGAATGCAGGGCCGTTTGAAATTCGCAATGTGCCGGCAATCACAGGCGCGGGAGAAATCCAGTTGGTGACGCGCGATGCCTTGGGTCGACAGCAGGTTTTGACGGTTCCGTATTACGTTGCCGCGTCACTGCTCCGCCCCGGCTTGACTGATGCGGGATTTGAAATAGGTAAAGTTCGGGAAGACTTCGGCATACAGAGTTTTCAATACGGTCGCTATTTTGCCCGCGGCGTGATGCGACATGGCGTCACCCCAAGTTTGACCGCGGAGGCATTCGCTGAAACCGACTGCGAGCAGCATGTCGCCGGTGGCGGCTTAACCACCGCGATTGGTAAGGTCGCCATCGCCAGCGCGGCATTTGCGGCAAGCGATGGAGCCAAAACCGGGAGCAGTTATTCCGCTTCCTTGGAGAGATCTTCGCGCGGTCTGTCATTCGGACTGCGGGGTCAATATACGACCCGATACTTTTCACAAATCGGCGAGCTGACCGGCACCCATTACCGCGTTAATGCCAGTACGGGTATATCGCTGGCATCGCTCGGCAGTGTCAGTCTCGTATATGCAGTCGAGTCTCGCTATGACCGTGGACGTATTGCCACGAGCGCCATCAGTTATCAGCAGCAGCTGGGTAAATGGCTGTCTTTGCTGGCAAATTTTAGCGTCACTCGCAACGATGTAGGGACACGTCATTTCGCGGGACTGGTGCTGGCAATACCGCTGGACGCGCTCAGTAGCGCATCGGTTTCATCAACACGTCAGGACCGCGTGAGCGAACAAATTATCGATATGCGCCAGAATTTACCCGTTGATGAGGGCTGGGCGGCACGAGCTCGCGTGACCCAGACCGAAGGGTCGCGCGCGCGTATTGATGCCGGGTTGAGCCGGCAGAATGGCTTTGGTTTGTGGTCAGGTGAAGTGAGTCATTCCGACGCAGGACAGAACTTTCGTGTGGGTGCCAACGGTAGTCTGGTGATGGCCGGGGGTATTGTCAGAGCGGTGCGCCAGCTTGGGGATGCGTTTGCGATTGTCTCTATTCCGGGCTATCCCGGAGTCGATGTGTTCCACGAAAATCATCGCGTCGGGCAGACCGACGCCGCCGGATTTGCGGTCATCCCGCGACTCCGTGCTTATGAGTTGAATGCGATCAACCTCGACACACTCAAATTGTCGTTATCCACCGAGCTCAGTTCGTCGCGTCGCACGGTCAAGCCAGCGCGGCGCGCGGGGGTGTTGGTGCAGTTCAAGGCAACTGAAGCGCACGGTGCGATGGTACAGGTGGTGAATACAAATGGTGTTGCGGTGCCTGCTGGCGCGCTGCTCATGATCGCAGGCGAAGCGTTTTCGTTTGCCCGCAATGGCGAGGCCTGGGTCACCGGCCTTGATACCGAGAAAGAGGCAGTGGTGGAATGGCCAAACGCTCGCTGCACGGTGCGTATTCCGCAGCCTGACCGGACAAAGGCACGTCCCCGTATCGGCCCGTTAACGTGCCGTGGCGAGGGCGTATGAGATTATTGTCAGTGACCACCTTGAACTGCTGCGCGTGGATGACCTTGCTGCTTTCGACACCGCTGATCGCAGCCACCTGCGGTATCTCATCAACAGGCGTCGCATTCGGCGCATATACGCCCAATCAACGCACGCCCGTGGATTCGGTGGGGTCGGTGACCGTGAGCTGCAGCAAGAGCGCGCTGGACTCGGCTTCCGTCACGGTGAACTATTCGGTGAATTTCAGTAGCGGTAGCGCATCCGGATTCTCACCCCGAGAAATGACGAGCGGCGTTAACAAGCTTGGCTACAATCTCTATCAAGATATCTCGCGGAGCAATGTCTGGGGCGACGCTACCGGCGGCACTTCAAACGCGAGCGGCTCAATAAATCTTTCGCAGGTGATGTTGCCAGTGGTGGCTACTCATACTGTCTATAGCCGAATCTTCGCCAGCCAGAATGCGGTGCCCGGCAGCTATGCTGATTCGATCGTAGTGACGATTGAGTACTAGCCAAGTGACAAAGCTACCGACCAAATCTGGCCGCTGTATCTCGATGAGGACGAATCTTTGCTGTTTCTGATCAAACGGCTGATGGGGCGACGCGGCTAGCGCATTTGTGGCTATCTTGATCAATGCGAGGCAGTGGCGGTATGAGCAAAACTTCAACCAATACTCAACTTTTGAGCGACGCAGCCGTTAAGTATATTAGGGCTGGTTAACGTGGATGAAATTGCACTCGCGTTTTGCATTTTGGTTGCGTTACCGTCCATCCATTTTTGAGCGACGTAGACAGGCTGCGAGCGCGCATCAAATTCAAACCAATCCTGAAGAAAGTATTTTTGTACCGAGCCAACCATGCCGTCACGCGAAGATACCAGCCACAGCGAAGCGTATGCAGCCCCCGAGCATTTGCGTATTGGGATGTATATCCACCTGGATCTGCCGTGGTTCCGCCATCCGTTCACGTTGAGCAGTTTCAAGATTTCCAGCGAGAAGCAGATTCAGGATCTGCGCGCCCTAAAAAAACAGCAATTTCGTTACGATACTTCCCTCAGCGAAGGCCGCCAGCCGGGCGAACCGGACTCCGAGCTCTCGCGTGCGGCAGCGCCGGCCACCATTCCCAGCCCTATTGTCAACACCATCATCGCGCCACCTGAGGCAGATCCGATTGTCGAAGTCGAATCAACGCCTGAGTCGACGCATGTGTCCATCTCGCCCATTACCGCCGCGCCCAGTGCTATTGCAACCAACACGGCAACGCACTCAACATCGCCGGCAGCACCGGTCGAAATACGTGTCCAGCAGCGGCAAGCACATGTTGATGAGGTAAGCCGCGCCGAAAAATCGTTCGCCAAAGCAACCGGTATTGCGCATCGTCTCGATAGCCATCTGATCGCAAGCCCCACCGCCACGCTCCGCGAAATGGAGGACTTGGTGGGGCAGATGGCGACCGTGTTCCTGCATAACCCGGATGTGACCCTGCACGTGATGGGAGAAAACTGCGGGGGTGAAGAGGTTTACCACCACAGCCTGAATGTGACGGTACTTAGCATGATGTTGGCCAAAGGCCTCAATTTATCCGCCGAGCAAACACGCTTACTGGGTTCGGGGGCTTTGTTGCATGACATCGGCCTTTTAAAACTGCCGAAATATTTGCTCACGACGTCAAAATCCGCACGCACTGCACCAGAGCAAAAAGTCTATGAGAGCCACACGCTGAAAGGAGAAAAGTTTGGCGAGCTGCTAGCGCTCGCACCCGAAATGCGGTCGATCATTGCCCAACACCATGAGCTTGCGGATGGTTCGGGCTATCCGCTTGGGCTGAAGCTTGTCCAAATAACGCCACTTGCCCGGATCGTTTCGTTGACCAACTTTTACGACGGTCTCTGCAACCCCGAAAATTTTACTGATGCGCTCAGCCCACATGAAGCACTTGCTTTTATTTTCGCGCGCTTGCGCAGCAAATTTGATGAACAAGTTTTGCAGGTCATGATCCGTGCCCTGGGTGTCTACCCGCCTGGCTCGCTGGTAAAACTTTCCAACGATGCAATTGGGATCGTTACCTCCGTTAATCCACACAAAGCTTTGCGTCCCCGTGTGAAGCTCTATGACCCACTAGTGCCGAAGGAAGCGGCGGTCACGTTGGATCTCGATATCGACACCGATGTGAGCATCAGCAAATCGATCCGGCCTGCGATGGTTTCGCCTGGGGTGGTTGCATACCTGAGCCCGCGCCGACGAATTACTTATTTTTTTGATTGCGGTGTGTTGTGCGAGAAGCCCGGTGCCGAGCCAGGTGGCGACGCCAACAATATGTCGCGTCGTCCGTCGTTTGGCTCAGGGTACGAATCGATGAAAACTTCGTCCCAAGTGTCCACGCCAAAAATGTCCGCACCGAAGATGCCGGCAGCAAAATGACGATCCAATGACTATCTCCAGACGCGCACTCGCGCCCGAACAATCCGCGGCGATTTTATTGTGGGTGGACCCTGCCTCATTGGCCATTCATGATGTCAGTAAACCAACACTGGCGTTGCTCGGCTATCGGCGTGAAGAATTATTGGGGCGTCCGATTACCGACATCGAATGCGGGCTCACCGATGCATTTTTTTGGGAGGATTGGAAAGAGTCGCCGCGCGGTGGACCGCATCTTCAGAAACATGCTGAAGGCAGCTATCGCTGCGCCAGCGGTGATCTCATGGCGGCCACTAAAATAATTTCTCTGGTGGCGGACAACGGGCGCGATTGGTTGCAAATTCAAGCGAATCCGCTGCGCGCCGGAGCGGGTCTGGAAGAGCAACTGGCGATCACCAATTCGCTGCTTCAGGCCACGCTGGAGGCTACTGCGGACGGAATTCTTTTGACCAATCGCGAAGGCAAGATTATCAATATGAATCGTCGTTGCGCCCAGATGTGGGGTTTGCCCGAACCGCTTTTGACGGCTCATCATGATGATGCCGTCTACAGTTTTATGGCGGAACTTTTTGCCGAACCGGGCGTATACCGGCAGAACCTGGCTGAGACTCTGCGTCTGGTTGATGGCGAGACGTTTGATATTTTGGAGTTGATGGGCGGTAGCGTCTTCGCGCGTAAGTCGCGGCCAGCGCAGCACGGCCGGCATATTATGGGACGGGTTTTTTCGTTCACGGATATTACGGCACAAAGACAGGCGGAAACGGTGCGCGTGCGGCTCGAGGAACAGCTGCGCGAATCGCAAAAAATGGAAGCGATTGGCACCCTTGCGGGTGGCATTGCGCATGATTTCAACAATATTCTCGCGACCATCATGGGCAATACCGAACTGGCCAAGATGGATGCACAAGCAAATCCGCTGGCGCTGGAAAGTCTGGTCGAAATCTCCAAGGCCGCGACGCGTGCACGCGATCTGGTGCAACAAATTCTATCGTTCAGCCGCCGCCAGCCAACGGATCTGAAGCTGGTCGCGCTTGCGCCCGTTACGCAAGAGTCGGTGCGTCTACTGAAGTCGATCATGCCCGCGCGGATCACGATTGATTTGCAATGCGATCAGAATGTCCCTCGGGTGCGGGCGGACGCGACCCAAATTGAGCAAATTGTGATCAATCTGGCGACGAATGCGATGCAAGCCATGCAGCACGGTGTTGGCCGGATTAATGTTCGACTCAACACGCT
The DNA here is from genome assembly GCA_038236905.1 of Burkholderiales bacterium. Taxonomy (GTDB): domain Bacteria; phylum Pseudomonadota; class Gammaproteobacteria; order Burkholderiales; family Usitatibacteraceae; genus UKL13-2. The sequence continues at coordinate 15,299 of JBBRZG010000009.1, read as the reverse complement.
ATCGGCAGAGGTCATCGCCGCCATGTTGTTGACGGGGACATGTTCATTGAAAACGCTCGCTTCACCAATCTTGTCACCGTTATCACCAGCGCTACGCGCCTTGTTTGAGGCACATCCGGGGCGCGAGATGGTGCGTATCACGGTGGCCGACAACGGCCCGGGGATAGATGCGGTCACACTGACAAGAATTTTTGAGCCTTTTTTCACTACCAAGCCGGTCGGGGAAGGGACAGGTTTGGGGCTGTCGGTGGTGCACGGCATTGTTCAGGGGCATGGTGGCGCGATTGCGGTCGAAAGCGAACTCGGTAGGGAAACCCGTTTTTGCATTTACTTATTGGTGCCGGGCGAACTTGGTGACAACGCATTCGGTTCCGAACATAAGGTGCTAGATTGAACGAGCGCAGAGACGCTCGAACGCATTAACGATCAGGCAATTAGCAGGTACCAGTCAGAAAAATAGCGTTCCAGCGTGGCAGCGGTTTGTTGATAATAATGCCGCGAAGCACATTCCGCGCGCGGATTTTATTCAAAAAAGTTCAAAACACCAAGCCAGGTGTATTGTTATGCAGACAGAGCAAAAATCTAAGTTGGAAAGATTTTGAGAGATGGCGTTGCCAGAGAAAAAGCCAAAGATACTCATCGTTGATAACGATGCTGCCGCGCACGAACTGCGCGCGCAGTTGACGGCACTCGGCTACGAATCATTCAGCCACGCGGCGGATGGTGAAGCGGCCAGAGCCATGGCCAAGCAAGCGCGTCCCGATGTGGTGCTGATTGATACCGATTTGTTTGGGCGAGACAGTGGTGCGGCAACGGCACAAACGATCCTGTCCCAATACTCTTTGCCCGTCATTTTTCTGTCAACGTCCACTTCAATTCCTGCGGACGGCGACTCCGCAGTTGCCAATTTCGTTGCTGCAGCGGCGGATAAACCGGCCGGCACATCTGAAGAAGCGTTAGATACGCCTGCCATTGCCCAATTCTGTCGCACGATTCTGAAGCCGTTTTCGCTGCGCGAACTTGACGCCTTGATCGAACTGGCGGTTTACAAACATCAAAGCGAGGCAAAACTAAAGCGTTCACAGGAGCGCCTAAGGCTAAGTCGGCTGGGATCGCTTGACGGCGTGTGGGAATGGGACCTTATCAATAATGATATCTACTGTTCGCCGCGCTGGTACGAGATTCTTGGTTATGCCGCGGACGAAATAGCTCCGCCGCCTAACCTGTGGCAGGAGATTACCCATCCCGACGATTTGCCGGACGCTGCGCTATTTATTGCAAGGGCCATGAAGAGTAACGCGCTCAGCTACGAGCGCGAGGTGCGCCTGCGTCACAAAGACGGGCACTACGTGCCGGTGCTGGTGCGGGCGGTGATCGTTCGCGATTCGGCGCGATGGGCCACGCGCATGGGTGGCACCATCACTGATCTCACCGACCGTAAACGAATGGAGGCCGAGCTCGATGTGCATCGCCACTTCGCTGCGCAGATTATCAATACGATGGGTCAGGGCGTCAGCGTAACCAATACCGACGGGCGGCTTGATTTTGTGAACCCGGCGCTCGCCCGTCTGTTTAACTGCAACGTAACCGATTTGATCGGCAAACGCGAAGATGAATTATTTGTGCCTGACGACGCGGCAGTCATTGCTGAACACCGAGCCGCACGATGCGCGGGAAAGACCTCAACTTATGAATCGAGAGTAAAGCGCGCCGACGGCAGTATTGCGCCGGTCGAGATAACCGGTGTGCCGCGGATGCAGAACGGTAAATTCAACGGCTCTATCGCGGTGGTAGTGGATCTGACGAATCGCAAACAAGCAGAGCTGGCCTTGCGCAACAGCGCGGACTTTTCAGCAGCTCTCGCAGAAAGCATACCGGACAAACTGGGTTATTTTAATACCGATCTACGCTGTGGTTTTGCGAACAAACATTACGCCGAATGGTACGGTCGCGCAGCATGTGAAATGCACAACATCAGCATGCAGGAACTGCTGGGCGAGCGCTTTCGATATAACGAGGCTTATGCACGTGCGGCCCTGCGTGGTGAAACCGGCAAAGCCGAGTTCAGGGTGGAACGAAAGGGCGGTGCCGCGTTCGATTTCCTCGTTCAATATCTGCCGCATCGCGTGGACGGTGAAGTCGTTGGATTCTTCTTGACCATAACGGATATTACGGCGCTCAAGTTTGGCCAGGAGAAACTGCGCATGGTCGGAGCGGCCCTGGAAGTCGTTTCGCAGGCGGTAATTATTACGACGCCCGATACGCGAATTTTTTCGGTGAATGACGCGTTCACCGCTGTCACGGGCTACAGCAAAGACGAGGTGCTAGGCCAGACCTGTGAATTTTTGCGCGGCCCGTTAACCGACACAGCGACCATAAGCGCCTTGGAAGAGGCAGCGATGAACGGTGTGGAGTTCTCGTGTGAGCTGCTCAACTATCGTAAAAACGGCAGCACATTTTGGCTTGAGTTAACCACGTCCCCTGTGCGTGATGAGCTGCTGCGGGTCACCCACTACGTCGCCGTGATGATTGATATTACGCGCCGCCGGGCGCGCGATCTGGAGCGCGAAACCGAGCGCAAAGTTTTGGAGGTGGTGGCAGCGGGTGGGTCGCTGCCATCTCTTCTGGCCGCGGTTATCGGCAATTACGAAAGACAGTTTGAAGGCATGCGCGGTTCGATTTTGCTCCTGGATTCAGCTGAACAACACCTTCTGAACTGCGCTGCGCCCAGCCTTCCGCAAGCTTATTGCGACGAAATCGATGGGATTGCAATTGGCCTTGGCGTGGGGTCGTGTGGTACTGCAGCGGCGAGCGGGAAGACCGTCATCGTGAGTGATATTGCACAAAATGATCTGTGGCAGGATTACAGGGACCTGGCGCTGGCACACGGTTTGCGGGCATGCTGGTCGGTACCGATTTTGGGCACAGCGGGCAAGGTGCTGGGCACGTTTGCGTTCTATTTCAGCGAGCCGCGCGATGCGCTTGCCAGCGAATTGTTGCTGATTGAGCGCGGCGCACAGCTAGCAAGCCTGGCGATTGAGCGTCATCTTGCGAACACTGCCTTATCCGATAGCGAGCAGCGCTATCGTGCGCTAGTGGAGTGGTCGCCAGAACCCATTGCGGTGCATCGCAACGGTCAGCTGATATACGTAAACCCGGCGTTCGCAAAATTGACCGGCTCACCCTCGCCGCAACGATTGATCGGAACGTCACTCATCGATCTTATCCACTCTGATTTTAAATCAATGGTTGTACAACTGCTGCAAAGCATGGCGAAAGGCGAGGCGGTTGCGCCCCTGATGGAATTCAAAGGCGTGACCCTCGATGGTTTAACGGTTGACTTGGAAACGCGTGGAACTGCGATTACATTTGACGGTGAGCCTGCCGTGCATGTCGTGGTGCGAGATCTGTCGGCTCGCAAGCAGGCCGAGAATGCCCGAAATATGCTGGAATCGCAATTGCGAGAATCACAAAAAATGGAAGCTATCGGCACGCTTGCCGGCGGGATTGCACATGATTTTAATAATATCTTGGTCACCATACTCGGTAACGTAGATTTGGCGAGTAACGACGCGGCCAACAATCCACAAACGGTTGAAAGCCTATCTAAAATTCGTAAAGCCGGTAAACGGGCCCGCGATTTGGTGCAACAGATTCTCTCGTTCAGCCGCCGGCAACCCACCGAGCGCAAGCGAATAGGCCTTAAGCCCGTCATCGAAGAATCGGCACGACTCCTGCGCGCGACGCTGCCAGCAGGGATAGCGTTGGAGGTTCGATGCGCGCCGTCGTTGCCACAAGTACTCGCAGACAGCACGCAGATTCAGCAGGTCGTGATCAACCTGGCGACCAATGCGTTGCATGCGATTCAGGCAAGTCGGCGCAAGGCTGGTTGTATCGACATTCAACTTGACAGCGTAGTGCTGGATGCGGCGCTGGCCCATAATCATCCCGCGCTGTCCTCGCTTTTCAAGCAGCACCCGGGTCGCACGGTGCGCCTTAGCGTAATCGATAACGGGCTCGGCATGGATGCCACCACCTTAAATCGAATATTTGAACCGTTCTTCACCACCAAACCGGTTGACGAAGGCGCCGGGCTGGGTTTGTCGGTGGTACATGGTATTGCCAAAAGCCACGACGGCGCGATGGTGGTGGAAAGCACACCAGATCGCGGATCGACCTTTTACTTGTACCTGCCGGTCGTTGATGTTCCGGTGGTTGATCGCCCCGTGGTTGATGTGCCCGTATCCACCACATCCCGCGCACTACAAGAGCCGGAGGCGGCACGATCAGCATCCGCGCCATCAAAACACACGGCAGAAGTCGGCTCGCATATTTTGTATATCGATGACGATGAATCACTGGTGTTTCTGCTCAAGCGATTATTAGAGCGACGCGGCTTGCGTGTCAGCGCCTATCTTGACCAGGCTGAGGCGCTTGATGCACTGCGCGCTGATCCAGATGGATTTGATCTGCTGGTAAGCGACTACAACATGCCGGGCATGTCAGGTCTGGAAGTGGCGAGCGAGGCGCGTGCAATTCGGGCAGATTTGCCGGTCGCGATTGCGTCGGGTTTCATCGATGAAACCTTGCGAGCCGGGGCCGAGGGGGCTGGCGTGTGTGAATTGATTTTCAAAGCCAGTGCAGTCGAAGATTTATGCGATGCCTTCGTGCGCCTGGCGCACACCGCGATTCAAAACCGGAGCGTCGGGAAGCTGAGCTAGATCGTGATGAAACTACCAAAAACCCGCTATTGGCGGTCGTTTCGGCGAGTAATTGCCTTGAAAGTCCCGCCAGATAAGGCTTTTGGTATTCTTTACGAAGTATGATTAAACGAAACCGCATTAATCGAAACCGCATTAAATGAATCAGGTCCACAAGCGTATGAACTTACTGATACTAACTGACGCTTTAGCCGCTCTCGAAGCCAGTTTGGTTACTAATCCCAAATCGCTACCAAGCGCCGCGCGGCTTGACCTATTGATGGCGCTGGCATGGCATCTGCGGCAGCGAGATTGCGGCCGGGCGCTGATGCTGGCAGACGAGGCGGAGGCGCTGCTCAGTGTGTTATCTATTGATGAGACCGAGCGTCAGCGCTGTCTGGCGCGGCTTAAGCTGGTACGAGGTGAAGTTTGCTGGCTGCATATCGACTATGACGGCGCGCAACAGGCTGCCCTCGAGGCGATGTCGGTGTTCGAAAACGTAGGCGACCGGGCCGGGTCGGGTGATGCGAAATTGCTGATGGTCTCGATCAGCAACGATAAAAATCCCAGCCAAAAGCCGGTCTGGTTGCAAGCGGCGGCTGATGACTATGCGCAAACCGGTGACATGCAACGGATCAGTTTGGCCCGATCGCGAGCGCTCAATGATCTGGCTTTTTCGGATGCAAAAGGGACTGCAGTCCAGCTTGCCGAGATTCAAGCAGCCGATATGGACGGGAGCTCCGGCGATGCCTGGTTTGCCAGTGCGTCGGCCATCGTCGCGGGTCATACCGGCGACTCGACCAATGCGATCAAATTTTTCATCCAGACTCACAAGCTTGCCGTGGAAACCGGCCAGATAGGTCTGGCCATAAACACCTGCGGTAATTTAGCCTCATCGTTCACGAACCTAATGGCCTTGAACACGGCCTTGGAATGGGCTGAGCGCGCGACGACAGATGGCCGGGCGCGCGACTGGAAAATATTTTTGTGCAATGGCTTGCGTCAGACCGGCAATATTTTGCGCCTGCTGGATCGTCACGCCGATGCGAAATTACTATTGGCTGAGGCGCTGGCAGCCACGGCCAGTATTGAGCGCTCGCAGATGCATGCGCTGGTATTCAAAGCGCTCGGCGAGCTGGCGCTCGACGTTAACGATCCGGTATTAGCCCGAAACTATTTTTATGAAGCAGAAGCGATCGCCAAGATACTGGAGGAGCCATTTCTGGAGATCAGTTGCCTTTATGGCCATGCCAACGCCTTGAGCCGTTTGGCACGCCCGTTTGAGGCGCGCGACAAACTTACGCAGGCGCTTGAGATCGCCACCGTTAAAGGTGCGCGTATCACCGACCATATCCAGATACTGCGCATCTATGCCGAGCTCTATCAACAATACTCGCTGCCCGCACCGGCGGGCATGTCGGCACCGAGCGTGCCGCTGCATTATTTAAACGAAGCGTTGGCGCTTGCCGCCAAATCAAAAGCGTATACCGTGCCCGCCGAATTGCTGGATGAGGTTGCAAACGCCTACGCTGCCATTGGTGACTTCCGCGCCGCGTTTGCGCATTCGCAAGAGGCCACCCGAGCACGCGATCATCGCGACCTCGAAGACGCTCGCAAGCGGGCGGTGGCGTTACGCGTCAGCCATGAAACCGAGCAGGCGCATGCTGCCGCTGAACACCACCGCCAACTTGCGCATGACGAAGCGGCCCGCGCCACAGCGTTGCAAGAGGCCAGTGTCACGTTCGAAACGCTGGGAATGATTGGTCGGGAAATGACCGCCAGCCTGAACATCGATAACGTATTCGCCACACTCCAGCGTCACATCAATCAGCTCTTGGACGCACCATTTTTTTCGGTCTACCTACTTGATCCAACGCAGCGAGTGCTGAAAGGCGTACTCGGGGTGGAAAATGGCGTCCCTTTTGCGCTGGCGTCAATGCCCGTTGATGATCCGGTGGCTTTATCAGCACGTTGCGCGCGCGAGCGGCGTGAAGTCGTCGTAAACGTTACCTCCGAATCGCCGATCGAAATAATGCCGCCAACCAAGCTCGACACCGTCAGCCTGTTATTTGTACCGTTGCTGGTCGGTGAGCGCCTGCTGGGCGTCATGTCGATCCAGTCAATCAAGACCGATGCCTACGGCGAGCGGGATTATTCGGTGTTTCGCACGCTGTGTTCTTATGTCGCGATTGCGCTCGATAACGCTGCCGCGTATGCGGAGGCCGACAACGCCCGGCAGCAGGCGAATCAGGCATTGGGTGAGCTTCGTGAGGCCGAGGCAGTCCGCATTTCCCTTGAGACGCAGCTACGCGAATCGCAAAAAATGCAGGCGATCGGCACGCTGGCCGGCGGAATTGCGCATGATTTCAACAATATTCTGGCCACCATCATGGGCAATGTAGAGCTCGCGCGCCAAGACGCTGGTGCTAACACCCAGGTGCTTGAAAGCGTCAACGAGATTCACAAGGCGGGTGCCCGCGCGGTCAATCTCGTCCAGCAAATTCTTTCGTTCAGCCGCCGACAGCCGATCGAGCGCAAGTGGATCAGTTTGGAACCGATCATTGATGAGGCAGTCCGATTGTTACGCGCGACTCTGCCTGCTCGGGTTGTACTTGAAACCTATTTCGAGCACTCACTCCCGGAAGTATTTGCCGACGCGACGCAGATTCAGCAGGTGGTGATCAACCTCGCGACCAATGCCATGCATGCGATGCGCGGCGGACAGGGGAACATTAATATTCGTCTGGAAAACGCTGACCTTAACGACACTGTCGCCGAGGGTCAACCGGCGCTGGGCGCAATGCTCGCGCAGCACCGCGGCAAGACGATACGGTTGATCGTGGCCGATAACGGCAGCGGGATGGATACCGCCACGCTGGGCAGAATTTTTGAGCCGTTCTTCACCACCAAACCGGTAGACGAAGGCACCGGCCTGGGCTTATCAGTCGTGCATGGTATCGCCGAGGGGCATGAGGGCGCGATTGTGGTCGAAAGCGCGCCCGGTCGGGGCTCAACTTTTACTTTGTATTTGCCGGTAAGTACGGTGGCCGTAAATGCAACTGCCGTTACCCGTAAAAATACCAGCGTGAATGGGTGCGAATTGATAACGGGCACGGATCAGAAGCCGGTTTTGCCGGCTTTGACCGCACCGAAAATTGGCCCCCACATTTTGTATCTCGATGATGATGAATCATTGGTATTTCTGCTCAAGCGATTGTTGGAACGGCGCGGCATGCGCGTCAGCGCCTTTCTTGACCAAAACGAGGCGCTTGATGCACTCCGTGCAGATCCCGACGGCTTCGATTTGGTGGTCAGCGATTACAACATGCCGGGCATGTCGGGCCTCGACGTGGCCCGGGAAGTCTGGGCAATTCGGGCAAATTTGGGGTTCGCGATTGCATCCGGATTTATTGACGAAAAGTTGCGCGCGGAGGCCGAGGCTGCCGGGGTGCTGGAGCTGATTTTCAAAGCAAACGCGGTTGAAGATCTTTGTGAAGCCATCATGCGCGTGCTGCAGACTGCAGCACACCGTAAATACGCGCCGACTGCAGGTTAACCTCATGCAGACGCCACGGTTCATGGATTTAACGGCTGCAAACCAAGTTCAGGGGAACATTACCGCTGATTTTTTGCACGCAGCGGGTGACCGTCGTGGCATCTTTATTTCTAAAGCAAACTCTTTGCGTAGAGCGGATTTTCGAGCAATAAGTGCTTGAAACCCAAGCCAGATATAGTGTTTGCATTTTAGATATCAATATTTTTCGACATCATGAACGCCATAAAAATTCTTGTCGTACATAGTAATGCCAGCACCGCAGATGCTCTGAGCCTTCAATTGGAAAGGCTGGCGTGTGAGGTGATAGGCCACGCCACTGACGGCATGCAGGCGGTCTCGCTCGCCGGACAGTGGCTGCCTGATCTGGTGTTGATCGACGATCAGCTCATGGGGGCGACCGCAAATACACGGAGTGGCACGGCCACCGCGCAAATGATTCGCACCCAATATTCGCTGCCGGTGGTGCTAATGACCTCCCTTGACGACGATGCGGCTGAAATTTCAAGTGAGGTTGTATTGGCAGAGCCGATTTTTCGTCTCTTCAAGCCGTTCACGAAACATGAACTGGGTAACGCGATCAAGTGCGTGTCACACCACCAAAAGATAGAAAAAAACCTGCAAGCGCAACGCGACTTTGCCATGCAGATAATCGAGACGCTCGGGCAAGCCGTCAGCGTGACCAGCGGGCGAGGGACGCTTGAGTTTGTCAATCCTGCCTGTGCGAGTCTGTTCGGTTATTCCACCGCAGATATTATCGGTATGTCGCTTGAGGCATTGATGCCGCCGGACGATCATGCCACCTTGTTTCAGCAACGGGCGCTGCGCCGTTCAGGCAAAACCTCCACTTACGCCACCCGGATACTGCGCGCGGATGGCAGCATGGTTCCAGTTTCGATCACGAGCGCGCCGCGCTGGCGAGAGGGACAGATTGTGGGTGCCATTGCGGTGATTGCCGATATTACCGAACAACATCGTATGGAAGCCGAGATCCGTAGTCGGGAAAATGAAATGCGGCTGGTGACCGACAATATTCCCGGGCTCATGACGAGGCTGGATCAACAACTTTGTTATCTTTACGCTAATTCGAATTTTGAGAAAGCGGTTAACAAGACGCAAGCCGAGATCATCGGTCGCAGCATGCGAGAAGTGGTTGGTGAACAAATGTTCGTAGAAATCGAACCGCACGCCCGCAAGGCCCTAGCGGGTAAGGAAGCGACTTTTGAAAGCACGAGCACATCGGCGGCCGGTGATACATCGTTCTGGCACGTCAAATTTATGCCGCATCTTGATCTGGCAGAAAACGTCATTGGTTTTTTCGCGATTGCGGTCGATATTACCGAGCGCAGGAACATCGAGGCGGCGCTGCAGGAAAGTGAGCGGCGCTTCCGGGCGCTGGTGGAATATTCTCCTTACCCGACAGCGGTTCACCGCAAAGGAAAATTCGTTTACGTGAACCCGATCGGGGTGAAGATGTTCGGTGCGAAAACCGCGGCTGACATTACCGGCAATCCGCTCCTCAATCTGATTCACCCTGAATTTCATCAGCTGGTTTTGTCGAAAGTAGCCGAGCTGATGGCGCGCGGTATTGACGCACCGTTTGCCGACACCTTTTATGTAAAGTTTTTGACATTGGCAGGCGCAGCGGTGGAAGTGGAAATACAAAACCGGCTGGTTGTCTATGGCGGCGAATTGGCCATCCAGACCGTGGGACACGACATTACCGAGAAAAAGCTGGCAGAGGCCTCACGACTGTCGCTGGAATCGCAGTTGCGCGAGTCACAGAAGATGGAAGCGATCGGCACTCTGGCCGGTGGCATTGCGCATGACTTTAACAACATCCTGGCCATGATTATGGGTAATACCGAACTCGCCCGTCAGGACGCCATTCATCAGCCGCAAACCATCGAAAGCCTGGACGAGATTCACAAAGCCGCCGTGCGAGCCCGCGATCTCGTTCAACAAATACTCTCTTTCAGCCGCCGCCAACCCACCAAGCTCAAGCCCACCCGACTTACCCTTATCGTCGAAGAATCAGTTCGACTACTGCGCGCCACCATGCCCGGACGTATCACCCTTACGTTGCAGTGCCAGGCTGATTTACCGGTGGTCATGGCCGACACCACCCAAATACAACAAGTCATCATCAACCTAGCCACCAACGCCATGCAAGCCCTGCAGGGCAATCCGGGCAAGATCGACATACGACTCGACGCTGTCACGCTCAACCAAACGATAGCCGACTCCCAGCCCGCGCTTGCCGCTCTACAGCTCAAGCAAACGGCCACTTCGACCATCCGCCTTAGCATCAGCGATAACGGACGCGGTATGAGCACCACCACCTTGGAACGCATCTTTGAGCCCTTCTTCACCACCAAGCCGGTTGACGAAGGCACCGGGTTGGGCCTCTCCGTAGTCCACGGCATCGTCAAGGGGCATGATGGCGTGATCACCGTCGCGAGCACGCCGGACCACGGCTCGACCTTCACCGTCTATTTATCCGGGATCGAACTAACGCCCGAACTGAGCGCCCATTTGAACAACAACTTCGGCAACGAGACCGGAGCCTACAAAGCCTTGCCTGCGGCGATCGGCCTGACCAAAGCGGACGCCACCACTGGGTCGAACGCGGCCACCGGCTTGAACGGAACGAACAAAACGGACCGAATAACCAAAACGGGCGGAATTATCGCAGCAAGCACCGAACAATTGCCGCCAACGCCAGCACTGCCGCACTTGCTTTATCTGGATGATGACGAATCACTGGTATTTCTGGTCAAGCGTCTGTTGGAACGTCGCGGTTTCAAGATCAGCGCCTTCATCGACCAACGCGAGGCAATAGCCGCGATCCGTGCCAATGCGTCCGGGTTCGATTTGGTCGTAACCGACTACAACATGCCGGGTATTTCGGGGTTGGATGTGGCGCGGGAGGTCAGAAAGATCCGCGCCGATTTACCGGTGGCGATTGCATCAGGCTTTATCGATGAGACCTTGCGGGCGCAGGCAAGCGAGGCGGGCGTGCGAAAGCTGATCTTCAAAGCGAGTGCGGTAGAAGACTTCTGTGGCGCGTTTATTAAACTCGTGCAGCCAATTGAAAGTAGTGCGAAAGACGGCAAGCCATGAATTTTTGTCGAGCACAACTCGGAACTGATCATGCGTGGAGATGGCGGAAAGCGTTCAGCCTGTGCAGTCGGTTTTGCATACAGATCCCACAATGCAATCCCGCGCGTGACCGCATTCTATGAAAAAGCTTACGCTGGATGAGAAGCCGCTAAAGCCGCAGCCATCCGCAATGCCTGCGGTACCCTTGCTCGCGACGATAACCCCGAAAATATTCTGGATTGCGGCAGCCGTCATTTTTCTATCAGGGTGTATGGTCGCGCTCGCGCTCGCGTATTTGCGCGCGCAGGCAATTGAGTCTGCCGAACGTTTGACAGAGTCGCTCGCACATGTGGTCGAAGAGCAGACCTCGCGTACCTTGCAGATTGTGGATCAACAGCTACAACTTATCGCCACCCGCATCTCGGCTCGTCAAGCTGAGGAGAGCTTGACGCCGGTAATTGCAAGTGAGCTGCTGCGCGGGCAAGCGAGCGAGTTGCCATTTTTGCGCGCGTTGCGCGTGACGGACACTCAGGGACGGATCATTTACGATTCCGACATAAAAAATGTGGGCATCAGTATTTCTGATCGTGATTATTTTCAAATTTATCTGACCAAGCCCGAGACCGAATTCTACGTGGCAGTGCCCGTCCGCAGCCGTTCGACAAATGCCTGGCAAATCAGTGCGACCCGCCCATTGCGGTCAGCCAATGGCACTTTCCTGGGCGTTATTGTGGCTGCCATGGAGCCGTCGTATTTTGAAAGACTTTGGCAAAACGTCGATCTGGGAATCGGTAGCTCGATTGCCTTGTTCCGCAGGGACGGTGTATTGATGATGCGAAGCCCGCCTCAAGACGCTGCCATCGGTAAAAATTTTCAAGATAGCCCTATGTTTCAGATTAATTTGCCGAACAGCCCGATTGGCAGCTATCAAAATATCAGCGGAATAGACGGCGTGGCACGGATGTTTGCCTACCGCACATTATCAACAGCGCCGGGCCTCGTTCTGGCTGTGGGTCAGTCGATGGCGTTTGCACTGACCTCGTGGCGCAAGCTTGCCTATCTGGCCATCGTGATCTGGACTAGCGGCTCGCTGGCTATTATTGTGCTGTCAGTATTTCTCAGCCGGGCGCTACGACAAAAGGCTGGCGCGGAGGCGGATGTTCGGCAGCTCGCGGAGCGGCTTTCGCTCGCGACCGATGCGGCACAGATCGGCGTATGGGACTGGGATGTACAGAACAATCGCTGGTACGCCACCAAAACACATTTCAATATGCTCGGTTATACCTCGGAGCGGGGTTTTCATGGTCGGCGCTTGTGGCTGGAGCGCCTCCACCCCGACGACAAAGAACGAGTGGTCGCCAAAATTCAGGCCGTGCTGGAGGGCGCCGATTTGCCGTATGAATACGAAGCACGCATGCGGCATGAAGATGGTTCCTACCGCTGGGTTAGTGTGGCTGGCCGTGTTGTGGAGCGATCGCCGGCAGGCAAACCGACCCGCTTATCGGGTGTGCGGCGGGACATCTCGGTGCGCCGGGAGGATGAAGAAGCGTTGCGCGATAGCGAAGCCCGGTATCGGGAAATGTTCAAAAGTAATCCACACCCGATGTGGACTTATGACGTTGAAACGCTCAGGTTCCTGACCGTCAACGACGCTGCGATTGCACATTATGGCTACAGCGAGGCGGAATTTCTGACCATGACCATTCGGGATATTCGGCCTCCTGAAGATCTTCCGGATTTTATGAATGATGTGGCGTCAATCCGGCCCGGTTTGCGGGCGGCAAAATTCTGGCGGCACCGACGCAAGGATGGCAGCGTAATTCTGGTTGAAATTACTTCGCATTCGTTAACGCGCGGTGAACACCCGATCCGATTAGTTCTCGCCCATGATGTGACGGCGCAGAAACAAGCCGAGGAGCAGCTGCGCCTTAGTGAACAAAATTTGGCCATCACGCTGCTGTCAATTGGAGACGCGGTAATCGCCACTGACGATAGTGGCATGGTCACGCGCATGAATCCGACCGCAGAGCGCCTGACGGGATGGTCGATAGAAGAGGCCATCGGCCGTCCGCTGCCCGAGGTATTCCACATCGTAAACAGCCAGACGCGAGCGGTTGCTACCAACCCCGCAAAGTTGGTGATGGAGCACGGCGAAGTGGTGGGGCTCGCGAACCACACTGCGTTACTGGCGCGCGACGGGCGTGAATATCAGATTTTTGATAGCGCCGCGCCGATCCGCGACCCGGCAGGCAAGGTTGTAGGCGTGGTCGTGGTGTTTAGTGATGTGACGGAGTCTTACCGGCTTCAGCGTGAGCTGGAGCGCACGGCCGAACTGCTTGAACGCACCGGGCAGGTCGCGAAAGTCGGCGGCTGGGAGCTCGATCTAGAAACGAAGAAAATGTTTTGGTCTTTAGAAACCTGTCGCATCCACGAACTTGATCCGCCCGAAGCGCCTAGCTTTGAGGAGGGATTAAATTTATTCGCGGCAGAAGCTCGGCCGGTGATTCAAGCGGCGATACAAGCCGCAATTGATGACGGTATCAGCTACGACCTGGAGCTTCGAAAATTTACCGCAAAGGGCAGGTCGATTTGGATCCGAACCCAAGGCTCTCCGGTGACCGAAGATGGCAAAGTCGTCAAACTGATTGGTGCATTTCACGACATTACCGCTCGCAAGCTGGCAGCGCTGGAAAGCGCCAATGAGCGCCTGGTGCTGGAGCTGGTGGCGCAGGGCGGACCTCTGAAAGAGCTCCTAACCTCGATTGTGCTGGCCTATGAGTCCACGCTGCCGGATATGAAAGGATCGGTGTTACTGCTTGATCCGAATCGGCGACAATTACGCCACGGTGCCGCGCCAAACCTGCCACCCGCATTTTGTAACGCGATTGATGGTATCGAAATTGGCCCTGAAGTGGGTTCTTGCGGAACCGCTGCTTTTACCAAGCAAACGGTTATCGTTGCTGATATTGCTCAAGATCGGCGATGGCGCGATTACAAAGATGTTGCGCGGTCGAACGCGCTGGGTGCTTGCTGGTCGGTGCCTATTCTGAATGCGGGACATCAGGTGCTCGGTACCTTTGCGTTTTACTACTCCACGCCACGCAGTGCGAGCGCTTCAGAAATCGCGAGTGTGGAGCGCGGCGCACAGTTGGTGGGGATGGCCATCGAACGAGATCTTGCCGAAACCGCGTTGCGCACCAGCGAGGCGGCACTGATCGAGGCGCAACGAGTCGCCCATATTGGTAGCTGGGATTGGAACGTACTAACAGGTGTTTCGGTATGGTCCGATGAATTTTGTCGAATTTTTGGCAGGGATCGGGCGCTGGGCCCGCCCAATAACGACGAGATGTTAAGCATGTTCCGAGCGGAAAGCGCTGCGAGACTGGTCGCGGCGGCTCAGCACACCATGCAGACCGGCCAGCCTTACCGGCTCGATCTGGAATTAAATCCTAAATTAAACACGCGAGGCGTATCCAGCCGCTGGATCGCCACCACCGGCGAAATCGTTAAGAACCTCGACGGCGCGACAATTGGACTTCGGGGCATCGTACAGGACATCAGCGATCGGGTAGAAGCCGAGGCTAAGCGAACCTCACTTGAAAATCAGCTGCGCGAATCGCAGAAAATGGAGGCGATTGGCACACTGGCGGGCGGCATCGCCCATGATTTCAACAATATTCTGGCGACCATTCTGGGTAACGCTGAGTTGGCGCGCGAGGATGCAAGCAGCAATCCACAAGCGCTGGAAAGCCTCAACGAGATTCGAAAAGCCGCCTCCCGCGCCCGCGATCTGGTTCAGCAGATTCTTTCTTTCAGTCGCCGCCAGCCCACCGAGCGAAACCCGGTCAGGCTCTCTCCAATCGTCGAAGAGGCGGGTCGTTTGCTGAGAGCCACTCTACCCGCGCGCTTGAACCTGAACATAATTTGCGCAGACAATCTTCCGC
>JBBRZG010000008.1:0-46305 GCA_038236905.1 Burkholderiales bacterium | reverse complement strand
GCATACAAACCTTTGGTATCGCGTTTTTCACACACCGCTAATGAGGTCGACACGTGAACCAAGTAAAACCCGCCGTTCAGGGCCACAAGCTGTCGCGCCGCTTGGCGCGCGGAATCAAATGGCGCAATGACAGAGACAATCGCGATGCCGCCGTGTTTGACGATTTCGCCCGCCACGTAACCAATTCGACGGATATTCAAATCTCGATCGTGGCGCGAAAACCCAAGCTCACGGGTTAAATGCGTCCGAATCACATCACCATCCAGTACCGAGGTGGGACGTCCGGTGATGCTCCGCAGTTCGCTATCAAGCAACGTGGCTAGCGTTGTTTTACCAGCACCTGAAAGACCTGTGAAGAAAATACAAAAACCAACCGACATCGTAAATTTTCTCCTGACGTGAAGCGGGTTGGGGAAGGCACCCCGGTGAATTATGTGGTCAAAATACGATGCAGCCCGTGATCCGGGCACAGCCACGGTTAACGACAGATAAGCTAACGCTACTTTATCAAAGCTTGAAATTCTCGCAAAACACCAGCACAGGCAAGGCGATAAGTTCGTGGCTTCATGTTGAGAATAGCAGGCCGTTCGCAAAGCTATCGCAAAGTCATCAGTTTTAACTAGCGAAACGGGTGGCCGTTCCCAGAACCCCCTTAAAAACCAACGCCACCTCTGGTATATTCACCAACTGTCTTAGGGAGCGATATATGAACACATTGACCATTAATAAAGAGCTGGACGTCAAAGGCCTGAACTGCCCGCTACCGATCCTGCGCGCGAAAAAGGCCTTGGCGGATATGGAGTCAGGGCAACTACTGCGCATTGTGGCTACTGATCCGGGGGCCGTTAAAGATTTCGCCGCGTTTTGTCGGCAAACGGGAAATCCGCTGGTGGCCTCGGAAGAATCCGCCACAACTTTTACGTTTACGATTTCGAAACGCTGACCGCATCGCCACCAAAAATACCAAATCAGCGGCTTACTTTCCGGTAAATTTTGGTTTTCGTTTTTCCACAAACGCGGTCACGCCTTCTTTGAAATCGTCGGTTTTTGCGCAGTCTGCAAAGTAGGCGATTTCGTCATCAAGGTGCTCTTTGATCGGCGTATTCCACGATTGGTTGATGAGCCGTTTGGCCCGAGCGTAGGCCTGCGTGGCACCGGCGGCGAGACGTTCAGCCAACTGCATCGTTTCGGTCGATAGCGCCTCCATCGGCACCACCCGATTGACCAACCCCAGCGCTAGCGCCTGATCAGCGTTAATCGTGTCGGACAACATAATCAGCTCAGTCGCTTTGCGCATGCCGAGCAATCTCGGCAAGAAGTAAGTACTGCCGCCGTCGGGTGACAGGCCGATTTGCGTGTAGGCGGTTCTAAATTGCGCGGCGGTCCCGGCAATCGCGAAGTCGCAGGCCATCATTACGCTCAGGCCCGCACCGGCACAAGCGCCTTGCACTTCGGCGATGACCGGAAAGGGCATATTGCGGAGGTTGATAATGGCTTCATGCAGCGCATCGCCGAGCGGCTTGACGGTGTCGGCAACGCGCTCGCGTTCTTTATAAAAATGGCCGACATCGCCACCCGCTAGAAACGCTTTGCCCGCGCCACGCACGATCAATGCGCGCACGGTATCTGATTTCATGATTTCGTTGGTGACCTCACGAAAAGCCCAGATGAGTTCAACCGACATGGCGTTAAAAACTTCCGGGCGGTTGAAAGTCATGATGCCGATGCTGCCGTGCTGCTCAAATAATACGGTGCTCATTTTGTGGCCTTTTTGTTGGTAGCTTCGTTCGTAGGTTCGATAATGCCGCGGGCGGCGTAGATGGGGCGGACATGCTCTCGCAATCGCGGCAGATAAGCAAGATACACCAGGCAGGCCGACGCGCAAATCAAACCGCACACGAGGAAAGTATGCGGTGCGCCAATTTGTACAGCGAGCCATCCTGCAGCGAGATGGCTGAGCGGCGCGGCCCCAATGAAGAAGGTGGAATAAATGCTGACAATACGCCCGCGTTTGTCTTCATCAACAATGGATTGAATGATTGTATTCACACAGACGGACGAGCCCATCAAGCCCATGCCGGTCAACGACATGCACGCAAACGACCACCATTCATTGCGTGAAAATGAAAAACCAATCACCCCGACCGTTGCCAAGCCCGCCGTCCATGCAAGCCAGGTCGTCAGCCCGGTCACGTTGGGCCGCAATGCAAAAATGACTGCACCGATCAATGCACCCAAGCCTACCGCGCTGATGAAAATACCGTTTAATTTTGCGCCCTGGCCAAAAGTTTCGACCGAAATCGCCGGCATCAAAACGGTATAGGGGCTGATTGCGAATGAGACCGCGCCCACCATCAAAACTAGCGTGCGAATCACCGGATCGCGCATGGCAAAGTGCCAGCCTTCGACCAAATCGCGCGCAAATGATTGGCTCGATGGTTTTGGTGCGCCGTGGGGTAACTTGATCCGCATAAGTTGAATCAGTACGGCAAGATAAGAAAATGCGTTCAAGCCAAAACATGAAGCTTCGCCGACCGCGGCGATCAGCAAGCCGCCCAGCGCCGGGCCAAGCAAGCGTGTGCCATTAATGTTGATGGAGTTCAGCGCGATCGCGTTTGGCAGATCGCGTTTGTCGTCGATCAACTGAACGAAAAACGCGTGGCGCGTCGGTACCTCAATGCCGTTCAACACACCTTGCATGAATCCAAATATTGCCAGCAAGGTAATGGTGATGTGGTTCGTCGCGGTCACTATCGCAAGTGCCAGCGCGACCAGCAATAACAAACTCTGCACGGTGATCAATAGTTTGCGACGGCTCACGCGATCCGAGAGCGCGCCGGCAATGGGTGTGATGATGATGAACGGAAGCATCGACAAAAAACCAATGGTTCCCGTCGCAGCCGTTGATCCCGTCAGCCGATAAGCGAGCCACATAATCGCAACGGATTGCATCCACGAACCAAGCTGCGAAATCGCCTGGCCGATGTAATAGGCGCGAAAATTTTTAGATTTTAATGCGCGAAGGGAATTGGGCAGCGACAAGATTTTAGTTGTTACGGCTGCAATTTTTTAAGTTGCGCGCGCATTGAAACAAGCTTGTTTTCAAATCCAACCAGGCGCTCACGTTCTTGCGCCACCACCTCTGGCTTCGCGCGATCCACAAAACTTGCGTTGCCTAGTTTTGCAGTGGCTTTGCCAATCTCAATTTCCAATTTTGCAATTTCTTTGGTCAATCGTTCAATCTCTGCCGCCACATCGATTTCAACTTTGAGCATCACCCGTGCGCCGCCGGCTACCGCCACTGCGGCATCCCCTTCGGGTAGATTGGCGACGAGTGAAATTTCGGAGAGGCGCGCCAGTGCTTGCACATAAGGCAAAAATGACTGAAAAAGGCCGCCAGCGCTAGGGTTTGTGTTTTGTTCCTGTGCGATAAAGGCCGGTACTTTTTCACCCGGCGACAAGCCCAGTTCGCTGCGCAAATTGCGGGTGGCATTGGTAATTTCTTTGAGCGTGCTGACGAATGTTTCTGCTGCTTCGTCGACACGGGTGAGGTCCGCCTTGGGGTAGGGCGCTAACATGACGGTGGCGACTGCGTGTTTGGGTAACCTGCCTGCCAAAGGCGCTACTTTTTGCCACAGCTCTTCGGTGATGAACGGGATGATTGGATGCGCCAATCGCAGCACCGTTTCGAGCACGCGAACAAGTGTACGGCGCGTCCCGCGTTGCTGTACTTCGTTGCCGGTTTGCAGCTGCACTTTCGCGAGCTCAACATACCAATCGCAATATTCATCCCACACGAATTTGTAAATAGTGGTGGCGACGTTGTCGAAGCGATACTCGGCAAAACCTTTTTCCGCTTCTGCTTCGGCGCGTTGTAATTGGCTGATGATCCACTTATCAGCCATCGATAATTCGACCGGCAATGCTTCATCTGTGCCGCAATCTTTGCCCTCAACATTCATCAACACAAAACGCGTCGCGTTCCACAATTTATTGCAGAAATTGCGATAGCCCTCGCAGCGGCTCAAATCGAAATTCAGCGTGAGCGAAAGAGGCGCGAGTGCGGTAAACGTGAAGCGCATCGCATCGGTGCCATAGGCGGGAATGCCTTTGGCGAAGTTTTTCCGAATGTACTTTTCTGCTTTTTCCTTATGCGCTGCCAGCATCAGGCCTTTGGTTGATTTTTCAACCAGCGCTTCCAATTCAATGCCGTCAATCAAATCAAGCGGATCGAGGGTATTGCCCTTCGATTTGGACATTTTTTGTCCCTCTGCGTCGCGCACCATCGCATTGATGTACACATGCTTGAACGGGACTTTGTCCGTAAATTGTAGCGTCATCATAATCATCCGCGCCACCCAGAAGAAGATGATGTCATTGCCGGTGACCAAAACATTCGACGGTAAAAACGCTTTCATATCGCGAAGCGTTTTTTCATCTGTGGCAGGCCAGCCCAGTGAGGTGAAGGGAATGAGGGCAGATGAGAACCACGTGTCGAGTACGTCGGCATCGCGTTTGAGCGATTTGCCGCCCGCTTTAGCCACCGCTTCTGCCTCCGTGCGCGCGACGTAGATCTTGCCTTCTTCGTCGTACCATGCCGGAATTTGATGTCCCCACCACAGTTGCCGTGAGATACACCAGTCTTGAATATTGCCCAGCCAGTGGTTGTAAGTGGCTGACCAATGATCGGGGTAGAACCTCACGTCACCATCGGCCACCGCTTTTAAACCGCGAGCCGCGAGACCCTCCATTTTGACAAACCATTGATCGGTGAGCATCGGCTCCACGATCACGCCGGTACGGTCAGAGCGCGGAACGTTGAGTTTATGTTTTTTCTCGGAAACGAGGAAACCTTGGGCTTCTAAATCTTTTAGGATTTGTTTGCGGGCATCGAAGCGGTCCATGCCGCGATAAGCTGCGGGCGCTTCTTCAAAAATTTTTGCTTGCAAGGTAAGCATGCTCACCTGTGGCAAGTTATGCCTTACCCCTACCTGATAGTCGTTGAAATCATGCGCTGGCGTAATCTTCACGCAGCCTGTACCAAAATCCTTGTCTACATAATCATCCGCAATAATCGGAATCGTGCGATCACAAAGCGGCAACATCACTTGCTTGCCAACAAACGCTTGATAGCGTTCATCCGCAGGATTCACCGCCACCGCGACGTCACCCAACATCGTTTCTGGCCGAGTGGTGGCAACCGTCAGACCCTTCACGTCACCCATCGGCCCTTCGGCAAACGGATAGAAGATTTCCCAAATCTTGCCGTCCTCTTCCTGGCTGACCACTTCCAGATCAGACACGGCTGTGCCCAGCACCGGATCCCAATTCACCAGACGCTTACCGCGATAAATCAAGCCTTGTTCGTGCAGCCGGACGAAGACTTCAACCACCGATGAAGACATCTTCTCATCCATCGTGAAATAGCCTGCGTTCGAGCCTTCGGTATCCGCATATGCCCAATTTGCAGAGTCTCCGAGACGACGCATTTGCCCCATGATGGTGGCACCGGATTCGCGTTTCCAGTCCCATACGCGTTCGATAAATTTTTCGCGACCCAAGTCATGGCGCGTCTTGCTCTCGGCCTGTAATTGGCGTTCCACCACGATCTGTGTGGCGATTCCCGCATGATCGGTGCCGACCACCCAATTCGTGTTGTTACCTTTCATGCGGTGATAGCGAACCAAGGTGTCCATCAGCGTCTGCTGAAAAGCGTGGCCCATGTGCAACGTGCCGGTCACATTGGGCGGCGGCAGCTGAACACAATATGGTGTCTTTGCCGTGTCGTCGGATTGCTTGAAATAGCCCGCCTCTTCCCAGATGGGATACCAGCAGGATTCAATGGCTTTGGGGTCGAATGATTTGGCTAATTCGCTGGCTGCTGTGGCGATTGGCACTGCTGTTGGTGTTGGTGTTGGCGTTGGTGCGGTGTTCATGATGCTTTCGTGAAAATTTTTTAATTTCGATAGTGGGAGTTGCGAAGCTGATCGGCTAGTGCTGCGTTGACCGCATCGCCAATTTCATTGGCAATTTCCTGACGCATATCACCCAGCACGTTGACGACGGCCGCATTAATTTGCGCGCCGATACGCTCGCGCAAGCTTTCTTCAATTTTTTTCGCCAGCGGGCCATCCAGCCGGTCAAAGACGCGCGAAAAAATGTCGTGGGCGAGCAGGTCTAGTTCGGCGTCGCTTAACGATTCGAGCACGCCTGGCGTTCTGACAGGTGGCGGGCTTTGTACGGCGTGCGGATCATGCCAACTTGGCGCATCAATAATGTCGGTGAGTAATGGGATATTTCGGTCATCCGGCGTGAGCATGGCGTCGGTTGGGCGTGGTGAGGCCATTCCTGTTCTCGCGCCCGCTCCCAACCCCGCGCCTTTCAACATCCCCGTGCCAGAACCCGATCCGTGCCGCGCCAGCAGTGCGTCTACCTTGCTGGCCAAACTGTTGGCTGCATTGTCAGGGTTGCGATCATCAATGCCCATGGTGTGCTTTCAATCAGGCTGCAATGTAGTTCACGCCGGCCGCGTTTTCGTATCGTGGTTTTGAATATCAAAGCCGCGTGATTTATAAAACTTTAAACGATCACGCGCTTTAAGGCGGTCGTCGTCGTCCATTGAAACAATCTCTCGAAGATGCTCAAATCGGCTAAAAAACGGCGGCGGCTCGTCGCCCAAATTCAACAGCGCTTCGTGATGAGGAAGCGCGGTATCGTCGGTGGCAATGATGATGGGCGTCTCGCCGGCCAGCACATGTGTCGCCCGCACGTGCGGGACAAACGACAGCTGCGAAAAAGACCATAGCAGCCGGTCAAACTCCTCTGCGCGCGCGGGGGAGGGGGCGAACACAATCAACTTTCGCCCCTCCTCAAACGCCTTTTTCGCCAGTCTGCATGCAAAGTCAAGCTTGTTATCTACGTTGAAAAAAAACTTAACTTCGGTCATGTTGACTCTACTAAACCCCCGAGCGCTTCATCAAAAATTTTGCCAACAAAGGTACCGGACGTCCGGTCGCGCCTTTGGCGGCACCTGAAGTCCACGCGGTGCCGGCAATATCCAAATGCGCCCATTTGTATTTGCCTGCAAATCGCGCGAGGAAGCACGCGGCCGTAATCGAGCCTCCGGCACGCCCCGCACCAATGTTTGGAATGTCGGCAAAGTTTGACTTCAAGCCTTCGTCGTATTCTTCAGTCATCGGCAGTAGCCATGCTTTGTCGTGCGCGGTGTTACCGGCGTCAACCAGTTCTGCCCCGAGCTTGTCGTCGTTCGCAAACACGCCCGTCGTGATGTGGCCCAGCGCAATCACCATCGCGCCTGTTAGCGTCGCGGCGTCGACCACGCAGGCCGGCTTGAAGCGTTCTGCATAGGTCAATGCATCACACAAAATGAGGCGGCCTTCGGCATCCGTATTCAGAATTTCAACGGTCTGGCCGGACATCGATTTAACGATATCGCCGGGACGCGTGGCGTTGCCGCCCGGCATATTTTCGCAGGTCGGCACCAGCATCACCACATTCAGCGGTAGTTTCATCATGCCGACGGTTTTCATCACGCCGAGCATCGAGCCCGCGCCGCACATGTCGTACTTCATTTCATCCATTTCGGCAGACGGCTTGATCGAAATTCCGCCGGTGTCGAACGTAATGCCTTTGCCCACCAGCACCACCGGTGCTGCACCTTTTTTGCCGCCGTGGTGTTCCAGCACGACAAATTTTGGTGGCAAATATGAACCCTTGGAAACTGAGAGCAGGGTGTGCATACCCAGCTTTTCCATTTCTTTCTTCTCAAGGATGGTGCATTTGAATTTGTACGCTTTTGCGAGGTCTTTGGCGGTGTTGGCAAGATAAGCCGGGGTCGCAATATTCGGTGGCAAATCGCCCAAATTGCGGGTCAGGTTCATGCCTTCACCAATGGCTTCGCCGGTTTTAATGGCGGCTTTTAGTGCTTCGCCTGTTTTTGCGTCGTATTTGCCGTTGATGAAGAAAGTAACAGCTTTTCCGACATGCTTGCCGTCCGATTTTTTGGTGGCGGTGTAGCGATACGCAGAAGCAATGGCGCCAATCGTGGCTTGTTCAACTTTAAACGCCATATCTTTGGCGGTGGTGACATTGAGCGGCACCACCACGTCGGTTGCACCGGTGGTCTTAAGCGCCTTAAATGCGGTGCTCACGGCTTTGCAAAAAGCCTTGTCGCTGTAACTTGCCTCAGCGCCCAAGCCTACCAGCAGTACGCGTTCGGCCGCGACACCGGCCACGCCGTGCAACAGCAGACTGCTGCCCAATTTTCCAGAAATGTCGCCCG
Organism: Burkholderiales bacterium; assembly: GCA_038236905.1. Classification (GTDB taxonomy): domain Bacteria; phylum Pseudomonadota; class Gammaproteobacteria; order Burkholderiales; family Usitatibacteraceae; genus UKL13-2. Next base: position 38,003 of record JBBRZG010000008.1, on the reverse strand, counting down.
ACGCCACAGCTGCTTTCAGTGCACCTTTTGAGGCGGTATCGAGCGTGATGCCGGGGGAAGTTAGTTTTTTTGAATCAAACACGCCGACCAAAATACAGCCTGTTTTTAGTTTCGAGAGCTCGCCACCTTTTATGCTAAATTCCACAGTCATTCTCCTTGTCATTAAACTTGTAAGCAACGCGGGTAAGTTCACTGTCCAAACCAACGCGATGCCTTAGCCATTTCCGTTGCGCATTTCTGAACGCTGACGGCAATATCGCTAAACCGAAATTATCGCTGTTTACGACGCCTCCCGTCAAAACAACGCATTTATCTTTTTTTGATTGGCTCTGCCGACGTGTCTATTTTTCAACGCAGCCTCACCCGCGAATTCACCGCCGTTGGCTCATCGGTGGTCGCGGTATTGGTCGCGATCATGGTGGTGCAGGCGTTTATTACGCAGCTAAAGCGCGCGGCGAGCGGCACTATTGAAGCCGAGGCGGTCATTGCGTTGCTGGGCTTTTTGCTGCTGGCTTATTTGCCGGTTATTCTGGCGTTGGCACTTTTTGTATCGGTCTTGCTTACGCTTTCACGCAGCTATCGAGATAGCGAAATGCCGATATGGTTTTCATCAGGCTTGTCAATTACCGCCTGGGTCAGCCCGGTGTTGCGATTCGGTGTGCCGATCGTGTTGGTCACAGCCGGTGTGAGCTTATTTTTGACGCCTTGGGCGCTGACTCAGAGTACAGAATACGAGCGGCAGTTTAAGAATAAAGATGACATCTCACGTTTATCGCCCGGCACGTTTATTGAGTCCCGCAGTGCCAATCAAATGTATTTTGTGGATAAAACGGCAGATAACAGTGAATACGCCAGCAACGTATTTATGCATTTCAACGAGAATGGCCGTGTTGGCGTGGTGGTTGCCGAAAAAGGCTTTCCTTCAGTAGATGCTAATGGCGATAAAGTTTTGGTCCTGCTGAACGGGCGTCGCTACCAAGGCACCCCGAGCGCGCTTGATTTCCGGATTGTTGATTTTCAGCGCATGACCAAGCTTATCGAGGTCAAAGAGGTGGTCGCGGATAAGCCGCGCACTAAACAGCTGCCAACCATGACGCTCATCAACGAGCCGACGCCTGAACGCATCGCCGAACTGCACTGGCGCATTGCGTTGCCTGTTGCGGCGCTGATACTCTCGCTGATGGCTATTCCGCTTTCGTTCGTTAATCCGCGATCAGGTACGTCAGGCAACCTCATTTTGGCGGTTCTGATATTTTTCCTGTACTACAACCTGCTTAATTTTTTCCAAGCTTGGACAGCAAACGGCACGGTGCCAATGTGGCTTGGACTACTGCCGGTTCATCTGGTCATGATCACGATCCTCGTTGCGCTGTTTTCAAGGCAACTCTTTTCGTTTCGATTTCTGGTTTTCTCGCGGCGCTAAACAGGCTAGACAGCAGGTTCTCATCGTCTAGCTTAAGGCCTCAAAATAAGGTCTGCAAAATTACGGCGCGCAACATTCCCTATTTAAGCGTCAATAGCACTTTCGCTGGAATGAATAACCACCACCGGTATTTTCGCCGTATGTAAAAGCTTCAGTGTAGTGGAGCCCAACAAAGCGCTACGAAGCGCGGAGCTGATGGTGCTCAGCACGGATCCACGGCCATGGGTGCCGACGTAAATGAAATCCGCCTGCTGCGTTTCAGCAAAATCATTGATCATGTGCGCAACTTCGCCTACAAAATTGTGGACTTTGTAGGTCACGCCCCATTTGTCGAAAAGCATTTCACTAGCGATTGTTGCTTGTTGGGCATCTTCCTTGACGATGCGCTCAAGCGTTGCACTATCCACCACCACGTGCATTCCGTAGAGTTGAGGAATAGGCGCGGCGACGTGAACAATATAGATCTCAACGGGTGCGCTAAACATCGCCCGATGCTTCAGCACAGCGCGGGTGGCGGACAAGGATGGCTCCGATCCATCAACGGCTAAAACGATTTTTACCATTTTTCTTTCCTAATCGTGAGGCCGTTATTCGGCTTGTATTTTACGAATTCGCTTGTCTCAATTTGTGTTCATCTGTGCAAATTGCATTTGCCAACCTTTTGCATCGGCGGTTAACGGTTTGAGCCCTGCCGCGGTTTCAACATTGAGAAAAAATGTCGCGCGTGATCAACGAGCTCTCCAGCGCTGACGCGATCCATGGTCTCAACTTTAACAATTGCTTTGGCTAGGGCCGGTCGATGTTCTTCTAAATATTTCACAAATTCCGTTTTGGCGTCCGCTGGTCCCACCAGCAAAATCTCTTCGCTTGAGCCGATGACGTCCATGATATTCACAAAGTAATCGGCATGCGGTTTGATGTTGCCATCGCCGACCGCGTCTGCTTTGTGGTGCAGATGCTCTTTGCCGTGATGGGACTGCACTTGCGTTGCTTTTTCTGTTTCGCGGTCAATATGAATTACGGTCGCACTGCGATGGTCGATCCAAACTAAAGCGTGATGCGATTGCATGTTTCCTCCGGGAAAAGTTTGACGCTTGTGTTGATGCCTGAGTCGGTTAATTGAGGCGCGCTACAGACTGGGATGCGCGGTATTTTTCTCGCGTCGACTTTGACAAGGTGTACAGCAGATGGCGGTCGGATTGGCAGTCAGGCGCTTCACGCCGATATGCCTCTCACAGTCTTGGCAGACACCATAAGTGCCCGCCTGCATGGCTTTCAAGCTCGCATCAATCGCCTCCAGTGAGGCAGTGGCGCGGGTCAGGTCAGATACGGCCGCCTCATTCAAAACATCGACCACGGCATCGTCGTCGGCGGTGTCGCGGTATTGAATCCTTTCGCTTTCAGTACCCGAACTTCGCTGCACAAATTCTTCATGCAAGTTATCGCGAATCCGCGAAGCTTCGTTTTCAAGTTTCCGCTTCAGGATAACAATTTCAGTGTGGGTGAGGCCATTCATAGCATTCATCTGTGCGTATCCCGCTTTTAAGAAGATTGATGCGAATTCAAGGAGGATCAGTGTGGGCTGGTCAACGATGACCAAATTGAATTGTTTCGTTTGTTTAGTGTTGCGTGCTCGGTTGCTGGACTACGAATACTGTACAGCTTGGTGGGAGGTGTAAGTTTTTTCAAAGCCCTAAGCGTGGCAGTATCGAACAAGGTTACCGCGCGCTGGTTTATGCTGATCAAGCGTGCATCATGCAACGCAGAAAGTGACCGGCTGACGGTCTCCAAAGTGAGACCGAGGTAGCTGCCTATCTCCTGGCGCGTGATGTGCAGATTAAAGTGAGTACAAGACTGGCCCAACGCCCCGAATCGCTCACCCAGCGATACCAGAAAGCGTGCTACCCGTGCTTCGGCACCGAGCGTCCCAAGCAGCCCGACGACCGCGTGCTCACGGGCTAATTCGCGGCTCATCGCACAGTAAAACCACGTTTCGAGCACGCTATGTTGGTGAGCAAGCGTGATCAGCTCTCGAACGGGAACAACGATCACCTCACAATCGGTGATGGCGACCGCTTGTGAAGGGCTGAAATCAGCGTGTAAACCGTCTATGCCCAGCAAGTCGCCGCGCATGGGGAAACCCAGAATCCGCTCATTTCCGGCTTCATCAATCAACAGCGTTTTAACAAACCCGGAATAGACAATAAAAATAGAGTCGAGCTTTGCGCCACCTGCGCCGCTTCCAAAAATCCAGCGCCCCGCCTTCACCCGCCTGCACTGAAATTGAGTGGCAGACGCGACGCCAATATCGGCAATCCGCAGCAACTGGCAGACCTCGGATAGCGAGCTTCGCAACTTGCCCTGAGTCGCCAGCGCCAGATTGGGAGGTGGAGGACCGGCAAGTTCGTCAAGCGGGGGCGGGACGACCAGCAAATTGAGTGGATAGGAAGCGGCTGTCATTGCGGCATTTCCTTCGATGGTGGTGATGAGTATTTTGAAGTTTCAAAATAAGCTAGTAAAAGAATTAGCCTTTTCCTGCGTGTGGTGATCATCGCAGAGGTCGCGGCGACGTAGGGAGAATGAACCGCCGCGCGGGTGATGTCCGTGCGCTGGGACACACAAGCGCTCAAACCATGTCCTCGGGCCGCACCCACCGGTCAAAATCGGCTGCGGTCACCAGTCCTAATGTCAGGGCTGCATTTTTGAGGGTCGCGGCATGCTGGTGCGCATGCTTCGCAATTTTTGCTGCATTGTCGTAACCAATATGGTCGCTTAGTGCGGTGACCAGCATCAGAGAGTCGCGCATCAATAAGGCAATACGTGGTTTGTTTGCGGTGATACCGATCACGCAATACTTCTCGAAGTTTTCACATCCGCTGGCAAGCAAGGCCGCACTGTGCAATACGTTTCTGATGATGAGCGGGCGAAATACGTTTAGCTCAAAATTTCCGGACGCTCCGCCCAGCGTGACGGCGACGTCATTGCCGAATACTTGGCAGCAAATCATGGTGAGCGCTTCTGCCTGCGTCGGATTCACCTTGCCCGGCATGATCGAGCTGCCGGGTTCGTTTTCGGGCAGGTTGATTTCGCCTATGCCGGCGCGCGGACCAGATGCCAGCCACCGAATGTCGTTCGCGATTTTAAATAATGAGCCTGCAAGCGTCTTGAGTGTGCCGTGGGCATTGACCATCGCATCGCTCGCTGCCAGCGCTTCAAACTTGTTCGGCGCAGAGCGAAACGGGAGTTTAGTCAGCAGCGCAATTTCTTTTGCCGCCAACGCCCCAAACCTGGGATGTGTATTGAGTCCGGTGCCCACCGCCGTGCCCCCCAGCGCAAGTTCATATAAATGGGGCATCGCTGCAGCAAGGTGCTCGAGGCCGTGATCCAGTTGGGAAACATAACCAGAGAATTCCTGGCCGAGCGTGATTGGCGTTGCGTCTTGCAGATGGGTTCTGCCAATTTTGATAATTTTTGAAAACCGTTTTGATTTCTCTTGCAGCGTATCGCGTAGTTTCTCCAACGCAGGTTTCAAACTTCGCTGGATTGCAATGGACGCGGCAATATTCATGGCAGTCGGAAACGTATCGTTTGACGATTGCCCCTTATTCACATCGTCATTCGGATGGATGAACTGCGCGCCGTCCGGCTTTCCGCCGCGCCCACCACTTTGTTTGCCGGAGAGAATTTGTGAAGCGCGATTGGCCAGCACCTCATTTACATTCATATTAGTTTGGGTGCCTGAGCCTGTTTGCCACACTACCAGCGGAAACTCATCTGGATGGTCGCCTCTGAGCACTTCATCAGCGGCACTGATGATCGCCTCAGCCTTGGCTTTGTCCAATACGCCGAGCCGCAAATTCACCCTGGCTGCGGCGCGTTTTACCAACACCAGTGCATGGATGACCTGGCTTGGCATTAGCTCGCCGGAAAAATGAAAATGGGTGAGACTGCGCTGGGTTTGCGCCCCCCAAAGGTGTTCGCCCGGGACCGCGATGGTGCCTAAAGAGTCGCGCTCGATTCGAAGTTTTGCCACAAGGTCCTCTTTGCGCGGGGGCACAATTATCCGGCGGCAGTTAAGGCCGCCAGATAGTTAACAGCAAGTTAACAACGAGCTAACAACCAGTCAAAAATTCGTTTGTCATCGCCTGCAGTGGCGTTCACCGGCGACTTCGTACTATTTGCATTACTGGGTTCTCAGATTACTGGCCAAATTGTGTCTTGGCGTCCTGTAGACAGTTGGTTTTGGCACCATCAGTAAGGGCGTCGCATTTTTCTTTGGCCACGGCATAATCAGCTTTGCGCTTCGTCATCATTGCATCGCTTTGAGCGTCCATCTTGGTCTCGCGAGCGCTCGTCTTTGCTGCATCGATTTTATTTCGTGCCGTGGTGTTGGCATCGGAAGTTTTTTCCGCGACTTTCGCGTTTGCCTTGGCAGACACATGAGCCGCCTTGGCTTCAGCGCGACAAATATCTTTGGCATTGCCGGTCACGTCATCACATTTTTCTTTGGCAACGGCATAAGCCGCATTGGCTGTCGCCATGCGCACGTCGTAGCGATGCTTGTCAGACGGGCTGTAATTTTGTTCGAGTTCCGCTTTTGATACATTCTCGCGGCCTTTAGCCTCTTCCACGCAAATGTCTTTTGCATTGCCAGTCATTGATGCACAAGCTGCTTTTTCGGATTTGTATTTGGCGGTGAGGTCAGTTTTGGCGGCCTTGTAATCCGCCTTCGACATTACATTGTCGGCAGCATTGGCGCTGATACCAAATGCAAGCATGATCGCCGCAGATATTACGGCGATGTTCAATTTTTTCATGATTTTTCCTTTAAGAGCTGTTGAGGAGTGTTCGCGCATTCGCAAACGCAGATGCGCGGGTGTTGGGTCTTTGATATCTGAATATGCCGGTGCCCGCGAAGCGTGTCTGTCTGCTAGCGCACATACGGCGCTTGTTTGGGAATCGTATTATTTAGGGCTGCCATTGCGGGCGCTTGATGACGCCAGCGCGCCTCGCTCGAGAGAAATAAACGTATGACCACTTTAAGCCTCAACGCTTATGTTGCCGCCACAGCAGATGAACCTTTTAATGCGATAGCAGCTAACAGGGCATTAGAAATTCCTGATTATGCAGATTTGTACAGAATCGTCTGCGGATACCCACATTCGCACATTAACTAGGGATTGATTCCTTGAATACCACTCCCGATATGCCATCATCATCTTCGTCGGCCTCAACCGCATCCGCGCCCGCATCCGCACCTGCCCCGTCGTCATCGAAACGTGTTGTCTATGTCGCACTGGCAGGCAATCTTATGGTTGCGGTAACGAAAGCAGGCGCCGCCGCGTTCACCGGCAGTTCCGCGATGGTCAGCGAAGCGGTGCACTCGTTTGTCGATACGAGTAATCAGGTTCTGCTGCTATACGGGATGCGTAAAGCCGCGCAGCGCGCCGACCCGGAGCATCCGATTGGATATGGCCGCGAGCTGTACTTCTGGAGTTTTATCGTCGCGCTCATGGTTTTTGCGCTGGGTGCCGGGGTGTCGATCTATGAGGGCATAGCGCATATTTTGCAACCCGAACCTATCAGCCATCCAATCGTCAATTACGTTGTTTTGGGGCTGGCTTTTTTATTTGAAGGGGCGTCATGGCTCATCTCGTTCAAACAATTCAGCGCGACCAAAGGCACGCTCGGCTATTACGAGGCGTTTCGCAATAGCAAAGATCCGCCGACCTTCATGGTGCTGTTTGAAGATAGTGCGGCGTTGATTGGAATACTCATTGCCGCCGCCGGAACATTTGCGGCATCCAGCCTGAACGAACCCATAATTGATGGTGTCGCATCAATCCTGATCGGCGTCTTGCTCGCCTGCACGGCCGGGTTGCTGGCGCGGGAGAGTAAGAGCCTGTTGATCGGAGAGCGCGCGGATAGTGCATTGAGTGACTCGATTATGCGTATCGCTGAAGGCTCCGCTGCGGTCTCGCGTGCGAATGGTGTGCTCACCGTTCAGCTCGCGCCTGATCAGATTCTGGTGGCGTTAAGCGTCGAATTTGCTGATGATTTTAAAACCCCGCAAATCGAGGACGCGGTGGTGACGATCGAACGACTGATACGCGCGCGGCATCCGGAAGTGGTGTCACTTTTTATTAAGCCGCAGACGGCCGCGACGTTTAAAGCCAATGTTCGTAAACGCTACGGAGACCTGCTGCCAGATCCGGTTGCAACCGGTCATGATCTTGAAGTGCATCTGCCTTGAACAACCGATTCTCGTTCGGCTAGAGCCAATCGCAAAGCCAAGTGCTTGCGCGCCTGACGCTGCGTTTTGGCTAGCAGATCGAGGCTCGGCGAGACTGGCGGTTGAAGCGGTGGAGACGATTAATTTCCCAGCGTACGCTAGCGCACAGACAGCACGATATGCCGCCGTTTAGCCTATGACGAACTGTGGGCATATGACCTCAATGTTGCCTCTACAGGGTCTCAATTTGGTTGCCTCAGTAATAACGCGCCGACCATTTTCTGCATATTGGGGCGACCCATTGGTGCACGCTTGCGAAAGAAGATCGACATGAAAACAGACGCTCAGCTCCAAATTGACGTTTTGTATGAGCTTAACGGGTAGCCGAGCGTGAACGCTGCGCATATCGGTGTGACTGCCCACAAGGGCGTGATTGCCGTGCCCAATTTAATCACCATCAAGCCTAGCCTCACCTGGATCGATGTCAAAGGTAAAATCGAGAGTGCGTTTCAACGCGTCGCGAAAGCAAACCGGCAGCACATCACCGTAAATACTCTCGACGACGGCACCGTCATGCTCACCGGCACCGTGGCATCTTGGCGTGACCGTGACCGTGATCTGGCCGTTGCTGCGTCTTGGGCAGCGCCGGGTGTCACCTCGGTGATAAATGATCTGGTGGTTGCTCATTAAACGCGCGAGCAATGGGCGCGGGGGCCTCACTGTGAATGCTCAACCAAAACCCGCTCAAATGCCGGTCGACTCACGTTACTTCAGACGCCACACCGAGGCCTATGTCTAGTCCTGCCGCCGCACCTGTACCTGCATCTGCACCTAGCCCCGCACCCGTCCCGGCGGCGGCCAGCATGATCCGGCAAGCTCCAGGGGAGTGGCTGCTGTCGGGTAGCTGGACGGTACGTTCACTCGGCCAAATTCCGCAGCAGCTTGACCAGCAAGACTGCGCGCAAGGCGAGGTGATTTTGTTCGGCGGCCAAATCAACGCAATCGATAGCGCGGGCGTGTGGGTATTGCAGCATTGGCTTCATCGTCATAAGGCGACTGCCAGCCTTCAGAATTGGCCTCCGCAGTTGCAAAAAATGATGGCGCTGGTGGGCGAAAAAGCAAATGAGCCGTTGCCGCCTGTGCCAACACCGCCGCTGCTGGAGCGGGTAGGGCGCAGCGTAGGCGCGGGCGCCGAGCAGGTCTTCGCGCTATTCAGCTTCATGGGCGAAACCGCGCTTGCAACCGCCAGGGTTCTCAGCCATCCCAAGCGGATACGCTGGCGCGTCACATTGCGAAATATCCAAATCAGTGGTTTTAACGCCTTGCCGATTATCGGCCTGACTTCATTTTTGCTGGGTGTGGTGGTCGCGTATCAGGGCGCGGATCAACTTAAACACTATGGCGCAAATATTTTTGTGGTTGATCTGGTCGGCTATGCGATGCTGCGTGAATTCGCCCCCTTAATCAGCGCGATCATCATCACCGGCCGTTCAGGCTCGGCTTATGCGGCTGAGATTGGCACGATGGTGGTCACCGAGGAGATTGACGCGCTGCGCACCATTGATATTGAACCGATTGAATTATTGGTGCTGCCGAAAATTGCGGCGCTGCTGATCGCGTTACCGCTCTTGACCCTGTTTGCCGATATCACCGGCGTGTTTGGCGGTATGGTCATGGCGCGCTCGCAGTTGGGCATTGGCTTTCACGAATTTATTGATCGTTTTGGCCGCGAAATGCACGGCACGACCTTGTTGGTGGGCATTGGTAAATCGCTGATGTTTGCGATCATCATCGCGGGGATTGGTTGCTTTCAGGGCTTCAGAACCAAGGGCAGCGCTGATAGCGTGGGGCGCCAGACCACCATGAGCGTTGTGCAGTCAATCTTCTTGGTGATTGTTGTCGACGCGCTATTTTCCGTTGTTTTTAGCATGCTGGATATTTGATATGTCGGATCTTGACGATATCGTGATCGAGCTGCGTCAGGTCTGTACGCGCTTTGGCAACCATGTTGTCCATAACAACCTGGATCTTGATGTGCGGCGCGGTGAAATTTTGGCGATTGTCGGCGGCAGCGGCTCGGGCAAATCGGTACTGCTGCGGGAAATGATTTTGTTACAGCGCCCCACCTCGGGCACGATTAAATTATTCGGCAACGACATCAGCGCGCTCACCGACGCAGAAACGCATGCACTGCGCCAGCGCTGGGGAGTCTTGTTTCAGCACGGTGGTTTGTTCAGCTCTCTGAGCGTTCGCGAAAATGTGGGCCTGCCATTGAGAGAGCATAGCTCGCTTGCTGATGGGCTCATCGACGGCATTGCGGATTGGAAGTTGTCGCTGACCGGGTTGCCTGCTGATACCGGCTTGAAGATGCCAAATGAACTGAGCGGTGGCATGCTTAAACGCGCCGCGCTTGCGCGTGCCATCGCGTTGGATCCTGAACTCTTGTTTCTTGATGAACCCACCACCGGCCTCGACCCTACCAGTTCAGCTGGTGTTGACGAGCTGATTCTGCGCACTCATGCGATCTATGGGCTGACCATTGTGATGGTTACCCATGATCTGGATTTGTTGTGGGCGGTGAGTGATCGGGTGGCTGTGCTCGGCGAAGGCCGGGTGTTGGCAGTGGGCTCGATGGAAGAGCTTTCGCATCAGGAACATCCGATCATCCGTTCGTATTTTGTCGATCAGCGCGCCATTATCAGCAAGGCGAAGGTGGCTCCCGCGGCAAAGCCGACCCAGTCGGTGCCAGCTCCGCCGGTACCCACTCAACGAGCGCCCGTACAACAGCAGGAAGAAAAAATTGGAAAATAAGGTTAACTATGCCGTGGTCGGCGCATTTGTACTGACGCTCGGTGCTGCGCTTATTGCAGGGGTGCTGTGGCTGGCGGCGGGCGGTAATTCGAAAAAACGTTATGAGCCCTATCAGTCCATTGTGAAGGAATCGGTCGCCGGCCTAAGCGTTGACGCACCGGTGAAATATCTGGGTGTTGATGTCGGCAAGGTTGCCGAAATCGGCATCGATCCGCAGAACTCCCGCCAGGTATTGCTCAAGTTTCTAATTGATCGTGGCACGCCGATCAAGCAGGATACCGAAGCCGTCCTCAAAAGTCAGGGGCTGACGGGGATTGCCTATGTTGAAATCAACGGCGGTAGCGAGGGATCCGCTCCATTGGTGCCGACCAATGAGGTGCCGGTTCCCATGATCCGCTCTAAGCCGTCACTCAGTGCGCGGCTGGAAAATGTGGCAACGTCCGTGTTAGCCAATCTCGACAATATGACCACCAACTTGAATGCCATCCTCGGCGCTGACAATCGCGCAGCATTGAAATCAACGCTGGCCGATAGTGCGGCGTTGATGCATGCGCTGTCGAGTCAACGCGATGCGCTGAGCGCGAGCATCACCAATGCAGCGCGCATTACCAGCAACACCGCGCGCGCCAGCGAAAAATTCAGTCCGGCGATGGATCGCGTTAATGCAGGCGCCGATGCCATCGAAAAAATGGCCAATGTCATCAGCCGCGCGGGCGCGAGTGCGGGACGGACCGCCGATGTCGCGGAGAGTAGTGTGAAACAGCTCAGCACTGAAACGCTGCCCGAGTTGGAGCGCCTGTTGGTCGAATTAAACCAGTTGGCACCGTCATTACGCCGCTTGATTGAGCAGACCGAACGCACGCCGACCAGCCTGCTGTTGGGGGGTTCACAAGTGCCGATGGGGCCCGGAGAAAAAGAAAAGGTAAAGCCATGATGATTGATAAGCAAGCCCGAACCAGTTCAAGCCTCCAGAGCGCGAATTTTTGGGTGATTTTTCAGGTGCTTTTCATCACTCTATTTAGCGTTGGTATTCTGGGCGGCTGTGGATCCATTTTGCCCAAAGCGCCGATCCAGCCGACCTTATATGTGCTGGATGCACTGCCGCCTCCGCCTTCGCTTCCACCCACGATCCCACCGCAAACGCGGCCGCTGTCCGCGAGTGCATCAACTGGTTCACCGCCTTCAAATCCATCGGTGCCATCACGCGCGGCCGCGCCCACGCTGACGGTCACCACGCCGATTGCCGCCGCGGGATTCGGCAGCACGCATATTGTTTATCAGCGGCAAGCGCATGAATTGGAGCACTTCGCGCTGAACCAGTGGGTCGATACGCCCGTGCAAATGCTCACGCCGTTAATGGTACGGAGTCTTGAAAGCAGCGGCGCATTTCGCGCAGTCGTGCGGGGCTCTACTGCGGCGATTAGTGAGCTGCGGCTGGACAGTGAACTGATCCGTTTGCAGCAGGAGTTCTTTACGTCACCGAGCCGGGTTCGCCTCACCATGCGCGCGGTGATCGTTGATGCTGCCACGCGACGGGTGCTGGCCGCTCGCGAATTTGATGCACGCGTTCCTTCGCCAAGCGAAGACCCCGCCGGTGGCGTGGTGGCGGCCAATTTGGCGGTGCAGAGTGTGTTGGCGCAAATTGCAAAATTTTGCGAAGAGGTTGCCGCGCGCTAATCCTTGACGCTCCATTTGAGTCGTCGCGCAACGTTCGCTGTCGCACAGATTGTATTTATTAACCGGGCGATGATGGCGGTTGAAAACTTTAGGAGTTCCCCATGAAAGCTGTTCGAATCCACCTGTATGGCAATGTCGATACGCTCCGTTATGAAGATGCTGATGAGCCAACGGTGCGCTCTGACGATGTATTGATTCGCGTCGTCGGCACCTCGGTTAATCCGATCGACTGGAAAGTTCGGGAGGGACATCTGAAGGAAATGATTCCGCATCGTATGCCCATCATCTTGGGTTGGGACGTCTCCGGCGTGGTGGCAGAAATCGGTGCAAAGGTCTCAAAATTCAAAGTGGGCGACTGCGTTTATGCACGGCCCGACCTTGAACGCGATGGCACCTATGCCGAATTTATTGCTGTTCGCGAAACTGAAATCGCGATGAAGCCGCAGACTATTTCCCACATTGAGGCCGGGGTGCTACCGCTTGCGGGCATTGCCGCATGGGAGGCGATCGTGAATGTTGGCAAAGTCTCGGCCGGTCAACGCGTGTTGATACATGCGGCGTCGGGTGGCGTCGGCTCAATCGCGGTACAGCTGGCGAAATCGCGCGGGGCGTTTGTGATTGGCACCTCATCGGCAGCGAATCGTACATTGGTTGAATCACTGGGCGTCGATGAATTTATCGACTACCGGGCGCAGCCCTTGCGGGGTGCCACCGCTAAAATTGATATGGTGTTTGATACCATCGGCGGACCGACGCAGAATGATTCATGGTCGGTGATGAACCCCGGTGGCATTTTGGTATCTATCGTGGGCAATCCGCCGGAGGATGAGGCCAAGAAACTTGGTTTGCGCAGCGCTTTTGTATTCATCAAGCCGAACGCACCGGCGCTGGAAGAAATTGCGCAACTGGTGGATACCGGCAAGATAAGGCCGATCGTGGGAGCAGAGTTTGGCTTGAAAGATATAAAACACGCGCACGGCTTGAGTGAGTCCGGTCGCGCAAAAGGAAAAATTGCGATTTATGTGGGCCAGCCTTAGGGTAGCTTTGAGGAAGCGCAAGCCAGCCCTAGATTGGTTTCGTGCCAGAACAATTTCTACGCCGCAAAGTTCAGCACCACACGTGATGGCACATCACCATGCGCTAATCGATCAAATACCTCATTGATGGCCGATAGGGGCTGCAATTCAATATCGGCTTTGACTTTTCCTGCCGCGGCAAATGCCAGTGCCTCTGCCATATCGCGGCGGTTGCCGACGAAAGAGCCGCGAATCGTAATGCAATTGGCCACCACCTCGAATAGCGGTGTCGGGAATTCACCCGGCGGAATGCCAACCAATACACACGTGCCCCATTTGCGCGTCATGCCCACGCCTTGCTTGAAGGCCGACAGTGACGGCGCGGTAATTAGTACTCCGTGTGCGCCGCCATTGGTGGCCTTTTTAACCTCGGCAGCCGGGTCACCGTGCCTGGCATTGACGGTGATGTCCGCGCCCAGCCTTTTGGCATGTTCGAGCTTGCCGTCATCAATATCCACCGCGCAGATCAATAGCCCCATCGCTTTCGCATATTGAATGCCCAGATGGCCGAGGCCGCCCACGCCCGACACCACCACCCATTCCCCCGGCTTTGCCTGAGTCTCCTTGAGGCCCTTGTATGAGGTAATGCCGGCGCAGATTAGTGGTGCAGCGTCGCGGGCGGCCAGATTTGCGGGAATGTGCGCGACGTAGTTGGGATCAGCGATGATGTATTCAGCAAAGCCCCCGTTTTTTGTGTAGCCGCCAAACTGTGCTTCAGCACAGACGGGTTCGCGCGCCGCGAGGCAGTATTCACAATGTCCACACGCCGAATACAGCCACGGTACGCCAACGCGGTCGCCTTCTTTGACCGCCGTCACGCCAGTGCCAAGCGCCGTGACGATGCCAATACCCTCGTGTCCAGGCGTAAACGGCAGCGTCGGTTTGACCGGCCAGTCACCGTTGGCCGCATGCAGGTCGGTGTGACAGACCCCGCATGCCTCGGTTTTCACCAGTACCTGCCCCGGCCCCGGGATGGGGATCTCCAGTTCTTTGATGACAAGCGGACTTCCAAACTTCTCGACGACGGCGGCTTGCATTTTCTTCACGTTCCACTCCAGAGATCAAGTAAATATCGGCCCGGGCCAGTCAGAGAATGCCCCGGGGATCGTTGCGCTCAGATATCTAGGCGGGCGCATCCAGTGTGGCGACCCGAACGAGCTTTTTATTTACAAATTCCTGAATGCCCATATTGCCCAACTCGCGTCCGTAGCCGGAATATTTAATGCCTCCGAAAGGCAGGTCAGCATCGGTCCAATCAAGGTTATTGATAAACATCATGCCCGTATCAACGCGGCTCGCAACGCGCTTGCCGCGCGCAATGTCTTGCGTGAATACCGAGCCGCCCAAACCAAAATCGGAATCGTTGGCAAGCGCAATCGCCTCGTCCTCATCTTTAACGCGGAAGAACGAAACCACCGGCCCAAAGAACTCATCGCGGAACGCCGGATTGTCCGGCTTGATGTCAGTAAGAATCGTGGTCTGCATGAATGAGCCGGGCCGGTCAATGCGCTTGCCGCCCATCACCAGCGTGGCACCATGGGCCACGGCAGCGTCAACCTGTTCGACTAATTTCAGCAGCGCCGACTCCGTTGAAAGCGGACCATGCGTGGTTTTTTCGTCCATCGGATCGCCCGGCTGCAGCAGCTCAAGTGCCGCTTTAAATCTGGCGAGGAAGGTGTCGGCAATCGCATCCAGCACAATGAAACGCTTGGCGGCACAACAGGTCTGGCCGCCGTTATACATGCGGCCCCACACTGCCCACGGGATGGCCTTATCCAGATCCGCATCTTCAAGCACAATGAACGGATCGCTGCCGCCCAATTCCATCGATGACTTCTTTACGTTAAGGCCCGCTCGCGCGGCGACAATTTTGCCTGCTTCGACACTGCCGGTGAGGGCCACGCCTTTGACTCGCGGATCGTCGATCACGATGTCTGATTGTTCGTGCGATAGCAGCAGATTGGTATACAAGCCCGGGGGGCCGCCCGCATCAATCCAGAGTTTTTCAAACGCGATGGCACATTGCGGGACGCAACCTGCATGCTTAACCACAATCACGTTGCCCGCCATAAGTTGCGGGCCGGCCACACGCGCCAGTTGATAGTAGGGAAAATTCCAAGGTTCAACACAAAAAATTACGCCAAACGGGCTCGATTCCATATGCGCCTCGCCCACCTTTGGATTCAGCTTGTGCGGGGCCAGGAACGCCTCGGCATTTTTAGCGTAATAGGCCAGAATATTGCCGCTGAATTTCACCTCGCCCCGCGCTTCATTAATCAGCTTGCCCATTTCCAGCGTCGCCAATTTGGCGAAATCGTCCACGTGGGCATGCAGCAGCGCGGCGGCCTTATTGACGATCACCGCACGCTCCGCAAAGCTGGTGTGCTTCCAGGTTTGAAAGCAGGCATCGGCGGTAGCCAGAGCTTTTTCTAGCTGAGGGTTGGTCAGTTGTTCAAAGGTCTTTAAAGTTTTGCCGCTATTCGGATTGATGCTGGCATATGCCATGTTGAATTCTCCATTGTGGGTGTATACCGATCCGGCTCAACAACCGCTCCCGGCTTCACGTCGAGACTAAATGTTGAACCACGTATGGCATTAGTTTGCGTAGTCAAACCCGCAGAGTCTGTTCGCTACCGCACCGAACAATGGAAGATTGATTGCCTTTCTATTGAAATCCCGGCGAATCACGGAGGTGATATTTTTCAACATTCAGGACGAAGCATTGTCTTTGCTTATCGAGCATCAGCGCCGTCCACGGCACCACAAAGTGTTTCTGTCCGAAGCCACCGAATCCACCAAACGACAGCACCGCCGATTTTACTTTCCCGCTGCGGGCGTCGAGCATCATCTCCTTAATATTGCCCAATTTCTCAGCGTGGTGGTTGTACACGCAACGGCCAATAATGCTTGTTGCGCTCAACCAGTCAGCGTTGTTCTCCGCCCGTGCCTTAACCGGTTTTGAGACTTGCGGCAGGTTAGGCACTTGAGGCATGACCTTAGGGACGGGAAGCACTTGAGGCGATCGGGTCAAACCTGAAACCGGATCACCAAATCCGAACGTGTCGCGATCTGCGTAAAACATATTCGTCTCCTTGAAGTTCAATGGAGCGACCTGAGCCTGTTTCCAGTTTCGGATAGCGCGGGCTGCACGCTGACACAAACCGCCACACCCATTAACTTTGCGCACTTTCGGACCAGCCATACGCGGGCAGAAAGCTGTGCATTCGTAAAATAGGCGAGCCCAAAATAGCCCGCATCAAATTGCTTTCTGGTGCCACTTTTCGCGCATTCAACAACGGAATTTCTTTTGAAAAGATCGGCGTTTTGCGATTTCGCCGGTGCCAGGTTCATCACGTAAACGTTTGACCCGATGTGTCGATGCGCTAATTTTGCGTTGGCTGGCATAGGTTGGAGCATCCCGGCGCCGCTGAGTTGCAGGGGCTTGCCTGAGAAACATAAGCGCCAGATTTCGACAAGACGAACTAAAAATAAGCGCTTCATAGTGGTCTCTTCATAAATGGGAGCCGGTGCGTGTTTTACGACCAGCTACCGAAGAATCTATTTTTCCGGACTTGGCGTCTGTGCGGTTGACCACATAGCGCAAGAAAATCGCAGCGAAATTTAAGGGTCTGTTCGCTGGCGCACAGAACCGCACGGCTGACGAGCGCAATATCAAACCAGTGCAAAGCATCAAGCATACGAAGGTCGGTCGGTGATTGAGGCCTTGATGCTTTTTCGCAGGCTGGTTCAATTCAAACCCACTCAATTCAACAAAACAACTGAAAGCACATCATGGCTAAAAAAGATCTGGTGAAAACCGCAAAACTCATGGAAAAACGTAAGGCCCCCTTGGCGACCCCGACGGACTTGAAAGCTGCGGCGACTAAAGATATCGCCGGCGCGATGAACGGGATTCTGGCGGATGTGTTCGCGCTTTATCTCAAAACCAAGAATTTTCATTGGCATATGAGCGGTCCCCATTTCCGGGATTACCATTTGATGCTGGATGAACAAGCGGATCAGCTCTATGCAATGACAGATCCGATTGCCGAGCGTATTCGTAAAGTAGGCGGCTCAACGCTCCGCTCCATTGGCCACATTTCCCGCTCGCAGCGCGTGCTGGACAACGACGCCGAGTACGTCGAGCCGTCCGACATGCTCGCTGAATTGCGTGAAGACAACAAAACGCTGGCCGCGAGCTTGCGCGAGGCGCACGACGTGTGTGATGAGCATCGCGACATCGCCACCGCCAGCCTGACCGAAGTCTGGATTGATGAAACTGAGCGCCGCACCTGGTTCTTGTTTGAATCGACCCGCCACGCCGACAGTACGGGGCATTAAGATTTCCCCGCAGGTTCGAAGCATTAAAATCTGCGGGGTAAATCTGCTCAGGAAAGCTTCATGAATGCAGCTGCTAACGCAACTATTTGCGGCGGCCAAATCGACTTGTTAGCGACCGCTGCGTTCATGATTGGTGACTTCCGTATGCAAAGTGAAAATGTTCAAAGACTGGGAGCCGCGCCGGTAGAAGATTAAAGCGATTAAAAGAGTTTTGAGGATCTAACATTAAACGCGCCTATTGACGGGCAGTTTGAGGCATTATTCCTCCACGATGCCCGCCAGTGCTGGTTTCTCAATTGCATCGCTTAAATCTAGGTGACCGCATGACGACAAGGCGGCAATTACTTGTTTCTGCTGCCGGTTCTGCAGGCCTATTCGGATTGAATGGATGCGCATCCGGCGAGGGTGCCTATGTCGAGGCCGTGCGGTCAACCTGGCGACACACCGAAGGCGCGCTGGGTAGCGAGCTGGGGCTGATGCGCGAGTTGGTCCGCTATGCCACGCTGGCGCCGTCAAGCCACAACACCCAGTGCTGGAAATTTCGTATCCAGAGCCGTGCTATTTCGATATTGCCCGATTTCACCCGACGCTGTTCGGCAGTTGATCCGGATGACCATCATTTGTTTGTATCACTTGGATGCGCGGCCGAAAATCTGATGCAGGCTGCGCGTGCTCACGGTTTAAATGGTGATGCGCAATTTGACGCCACGGCGAACGGCGAACTACGCTTTGCCTTAGAGCCGACCAAAGCCGTGGCTTCGTCGTTGTTCGTTGCCATTCCCAAACGCCAATGCACGCGTGCTGAGTTTGATGGCCAAGCAATATCAAATGAGGAGCTAGCGCTGCTCGAACAAGCGGGTACCGGCGATGGGGTACGCGTGATGTTACTCACCGACAAACCGGCCATGGAAAATGTGCTGGAATATGTCGTTCAAGGCAATACCGCGCAGATGAATGATCCGGCTTTTGTCACTGAGCTAAAAACATGGATTCGCTTCTGAAGTGACGAGGCGCTGAGTCATGCTGATGGCCTGTTTACCAAGGCGTCGGGTAATCCCGTTGTACCGCGCTGGTTGGGCAGTCCGCTGTTTAATTTGTTTTTTACAACCAAGAATGAAAATGAAAAATATGCAAAACATATTCGCAGTTCAACCGGTATCGCCATCTTCGTTTCAGATGCCAGCGACAAAACACATTGGCTGGAAGCAGGCCGCTGCTACGAACGTTTCGCGTTGCAGGCTACCGCTCTAAACATCCGCAATGCATTTCTAAATCAGCCGGTCGAAGTATCTGCGCTGCGCGCGCAGTTCGCGAACTACCTCGCGATCGGCAGAAAACGCCCGGACTTGGTGGTACGTTTTGGACGTGGTCCGGAAATGCCGCGCTCACTTAGACGCTCCATCGACTCCGTGATATCAGGGCTTCGCCACCAAACTTAACGGGCCGCAGGCGGGCGATTTATGAACTCCTCGCGGTTAAGATCGTTCAAGCTCCCCCAACGCGAGGCGTCGAAGTTTTTCATCGCTTGAACGGTGGTTCGGTCAACGTCGAGCATCAGTTCGTCCTTCTCCTTGTCGCGCGCGGTGGTGAAAGCTGTGAGCGGGAATGCGAACAGCTTTTCACGCGATAGCCAACTTGGATCGAATGCGAGTACGGCGTAGTCGACCTTGTTCGCAGCCATGTCGAGCACCAAATCCTGAATTTCGCCGATGCCCTTGCCTGCACGGTCGCCGACACTCTTGCCGATTAACTTGCTCGCACGGATTGATCGAGCTTCACCGGTCGGTGGTTTGTATCCGTAGTTCTGATCCATGGCCGACACATAGCGGCTATTGTCGAGCGCCTTTTGCCAGTCAGCTTTATTCACCGCCGCCTTTTCGAGTTGTGCACGGGTCACCTCCTTGTAACGTAGAGGCTTTTCGTCGGCGACATATGTGAGAGCGCTTAACGGCACCGCGAACACTTGGTCAGACTTTAAGAACCCCGGGTCAAACTCAAGCACGGCGTAGCGAACATCGGCCGTGTTTACGTTGATGATGAGATCTTTGATTTTGCCGACAGTCTTACCAGCACCGCCAAGAACCTCCATGCCGATCACTTTGCTCGCGCGGATTGCGTGAGATGCAGGTGATACCGTGGCTGGCGCCACCGATGCGCTAGCCACCGGCGTCTGGTCGGCACTGGTGCTGGTGCTCTGAGCAACAAGTGTAGAGGTTGGCAACGCTATCGACGCTGTAATGGCCAAGACTTTAATAGCGTGGTGGACGCGGTTCGCAGCGAGGGGTTGTCTTGAATTGGACATTGGAATCTCCGGCTTTGATGAACACTAATTATTTAAGGAGGTAAGTTTGTTTGCTGTAGGAAAACCCGCAGTTCACTGTAAGTCAAACCGCAGGTCACACGTGCATGCAAAGTCCTACCCGGCAAAGCAACCGGACTTTCGCTTCAATCGAATGTAGCAAGTCGCGCAATTTGCAGCAGGATCATGCCCGCATCAATTCAGTGTGATGCTTTGCCGCTGCCGCGATTTTTTCATGCTTCTCGCCAGACCGCTCTACTGCCGGTAAAGGAGATAGGGCGTCTACCATGGCACCACCGAACCAGAATCAGGATCAGAATAAAGCGCAACCGGAGCTAGGCACTATATTGGAGGCCTTCTTGGAGAACGCTGACACGTCGATCACTGTTTGTCTCGCTGAATTACCCCGATAACCTCGCTCGGTTGGGACAGCGCGTTGAACAGCGAGTGCGTCACCAATCTTTTGCCGTGGTCATTCCACGCGCCAATGATGGGGCAGGTCAGAAGGAAACATTTGCTACTTCCGAACGAATTTGGCAGGATTACGTCATGTAGTTGCCGTTCTGTGCGACGGCGTACAGACCGACTTTAATATGCGGGACTTTAATCGGGCTGGTCGATCTTGACGTCCGTGCGGCAAGCGTGTGGGGAGACAAAGCGCCGGGTCTGGCCGCGTCGCGCGATGTCGCTAAGGAATGACTGCGGTGCGCTGTCTCAACCTAAAGGAAGGTAAAACCCAGTGAGTGAACGTGATACCTTGATCCTCTCAGACACCAATACAGGCGCATAGGTACGCGACAACGGTGACTGCAAGGAACCCACCTTTACTTTCGAGACTTGGGTGCACTCAAATGCCGGCCCGCGAGAGCTCGGCAAAACTTCATCTGGAGGCATGTGAATCGGGCCATCAAAAAACTAGAACATATCCTGCTCGACGTTTCGGATCCGGATCACGTTTTTCCTGACGGCGTCGGCAGCAGCCACCTCAAGGCTAAGCAGCCCAACTGCTGCCCAGACGTCAACCGGATCGAGCAGGGTTCAGGCGGTTTGTCACTGCTGCTGTTATTTTCCAGTGGCATTGCAAGCCAAGAGTCGATAGGTGATGGGGAGGCACGACCATGATAAAACGCCTACGCCAGTTTATGTCGTTCCTCGCTGACTCGTTCGGGCTGGTGCCGGGCATGATGGTGGTGGCCGGCATTCTAGCGGGTGTGGCTCTCGTCAACCTCGATCGTTCTGGCTTGGTGCCACGGTGGCTAATCGACAGTGCCTGGCTTTACAACGGTGGCGGCACCGGCGCGCGGACTCTGCTTGGCGTGGTGGCAGGCTCGACCATCGGCGTCGCAGGCACCGTGTTCTCGATCACCATCGCCGCGCTCTCGCTCGCGGCGGGCCAGATGGGGCCGCGGCTGCTGCGCAATTTCACGCGCGATCGTGGCAATCAGATCACCCTCGGTGCGCTCCTAGGCACATTCTGCTATGCGCTAATGGTGCTGCGCAGCGTGCGCACCCAAAACGAAGGCGAGTTCGTACCGCATTTGTCGATGAGTGTTGGCATCCTGCTGGCCTTCGTTTGCGTTGGCACGTTAGTGTATTTCGTCGGCCACATGGCCGGCCGCATAAATGTCGATACCGTGATCGAGTTGGTTAGCGGCGAGGTTGGAGCCGCCATCACACGTGTCGGTACCCGCGAGCCACCGACACCACTGCCGGCCGCGCAGGTTTGGCACAACGCTGTCGCGGTGAGCGACCCGCGCAAAGGTTACGTCGAGCATATCGATGTTGATGGCCTTGCGGATTGGGCGGATGCGCAGCAAGTCCGGTTGCGTCTCGTCGTTCGGGCCGGTGATTATGTTTTCCCTGGTGCCGCAATCGCCTTCTCAGCGCCCGCTGTTGAGGGAGTGTCTGAAGCCATCTGCGACGCGACGACGCTAAAAGCCGAACGTTCCAGTGCCTACGACCTCGAATACGCCGTGCGGCAGCTTGTTGAGGTTGCGGTGAGGGCGCTCTCGCCAGGTATAAACGATCCGCACACGGCGATGAACGCGCTTGACCGACTGGGCGCAGCATTGTGCGATTTGGTGCCGCTGACCCTGCCCAGCGGAGCATACCTGCGAAAAGGTCGCTGTGTACTCGTGGTCCCCGTTGTTGATTACGGCGGGCTGGTCGATGCGATGTTTCATCTTATTCGTCAGAACGCCTCTGGCAGCGCAGCAGTTCTCATTCGTATGCTCGAAGTGCTCGCCGCAGTCGCGGGCTGCGAGCGCGACTCGGGCCGACTAGCTGAATTGAACCGCCATGCAGACCTAATCCTCGGTGACGCCGAACGCGATGTGAAGACGCCGGCCGATAGGATGAACGTTTGCGACCGGCACGCTCGTTTCGTCGATGTCGCGGCGCGGGGCCCGGCGGCGCTCATCGCCCCGCAACGGCGCTGACCTGTCGCCGCCATGTTCAACGTCGCCATCATTTGCCTCGTGCTGACCGCACTTCTCGCCTATTGCAGCCACCGATTCCTGCGCCTACCGACAACGATCGGCGTGATGGCCATTGCCATGCTGCTGTCGTTTGTTCTCATCGGCCTCGACCGGCTTGGTATCAGCGGGCTGCATGACTACGAGGTGTCATTGCTATCGTCCATCGATTTCTCTCAGCTGCTGATGCAAGGCATGCTGTCAATGCTTCTGTTCGCCGGTGCGCTGCACGTCAATTTGGGCGACCTGCGCAAGTATCGCTGGCAGGTCGCATCGCTCGCCGTCGCCGGCACGGTAGTCTCTACGGCCGTTATCGGGCTGGGGATGTGGTTTCTCTTGCCTTTGCTGGGCCTATCGCTGTCGCTCCCGTATTGCCTCGTCTTTGGGGCGCTTATCTCGCCCACCGATCCGATCTCGGTTATCGGGATTCTCAAATCCGCGGGTGCGCCGAAGAGCATCGAGACAGTCATTGTTGGCGAGTCGTTGTTCAATGACGGCGTGGGCGTGGTGCTCTTTAGTTTGCTGCTGGGCATCGCAGTTTCCGGTAGTGTGCCGTCGTTCGGTGAATCAGTCTTGCTGCTGGCCCGTGAAGCGGGCGGCGGTATCGTCTTCGGGCTCGTACTTGGTTATGTTACTTTCCGGCTACTGAAAAGCATCGACAGCTACCAGGAGGAGGTGTTGCTCACGCTGGCTGCGGTATTGGGCGGCTATGCCCTTGCGACCTGGCTGCATGTTTCCGGACCTTTGGCGATGGTGGTTGCAGGGCTCATCGTTGGCAATCACGGGCGCGCCTCGGCAATGTCCGAAACGACCGAGCGTCACGTCGATATGTTCTGGGAATTGCTCGACTCGATTCTCAATACAGTGCTCTTCGTTCTGGTCGGGCTCGAGGTGGTTCTAGTGTCGTTCTCTGGGAGTCTGGCGGTCGCGGCACTCATAGCAGTGCTCGTAACGCTCGGGGCCCGATTCGTCTCAGTCGGCTTGCCAGTCATGCTTCGGCAGCAGGCCTTTTCGCTGCCTGCTGGTGCCTGGCGAGTACTGACCTGGGGTGGTCTGCGTGGCGGAATCTCGGTGGCACTCGTGCTGTCCCTGCCGGCAAGTGCGGAGCGCGAAACCATCCTAGCGCTGACGTATTGTGTCGTCGTGTTCTCAGTCCTGGTGCAGGGCTTGAGCGTAGGAGGCGTTGCTCGGCGGCTGGCCGAAACCAACGGCAAAAATCAATGAACAAACTACAGTCAAATGGACTGACAAATATCTTCGGAATCGTCTGCGTGGCGCATGCCATGCAGCGGGACACTGCCAGCGGCTGGTCTCACAAGCTGAGCGCCTCACCATAAATGTAGCGACGTCGTTTTCATCTGGCCAGGGCTCCATGCTGCGACGTGTCGTTGGTGCGCTGGCGCACAGACCCGATTGGTGGGTATGCCTAATATTGGCTTTCTGCCTCGAGCAGATCACCGCGCGGATGAGTGCGCAGCGGCTTTTGCGGCCACGCACACCGCGACAACAACTAAGGAGCATTCCATGGCTATCAGCACAATCATTTTGATCTTACTGGTTTTGGTATTAATCGGTGCATTTCCGTCTTGGCCGCACAGCAGAAGCTGGGGCTACGGACCGAGTGGCGCGCTGGGTGTGATCGTGGTTATATTTATCGTGTTGCTGTTGATGGGTCGCATCTAAAACGGTCGACTGGTAATTTAGCGTCGGTTAATTAGCGCACCGCACACTTCAAGCCACACCGCGCCCGCGATGCATAATCAGCTGATCGTATGAACATCTTTGGGGGTCACCCGATGCCGAACGAGCTTATGGTCTCACCTGCGCCTGTCAGTGCCAACACTAGCCTGAAGGATCCTGTATGCGGGATGACGGTGACGCCCCAGTCGAAACATCATGCCGAGTTCGATGGGGCGGCGTACTATTTTTGCAGTGCAGGCTGTCGCTTAAAGTTTTTGGCGACACCGGATCATTTTCTGAAGCCGCACGCATTGCAACCAATGGCTGAGTCGCAGCACGCCGGTCCCCCTAAAGCCGGGGAAAAATCAAGTAGAGCTTCAACCACGGTTCCGGCGGCGGCTTCAAGCGCGGCGGACGCTCAATACACCTGCCCGATGCATGCTGAAATCTTGCGGGATAAGCCGGGCGATTGCCCCCTTTGCGGCATGGCGTTAGTGCCGGTGATGGGCTCCAATGCAGACAATAGCGATGCAGAAAAAGCTGAATTACATACGCTGAAACGACGGCTGTGGACGGGTATTGCATTGTCATTGCCACTGGTGGTGTTGGCGATGTCGCCGATGGTGGGCATCGAACACCCGTTTGGACTTTCGCCGCGCACCACCGGCTGGCTGCAAATGCTGTTGGGGACACCGGTGGTGGTGTGGGTTGGCGCACCAATCTTGCGCAAATTCTGGCTATCGCTGATCCACCGCTCGCTAAATATGTACACGCTAATTGGGCTCGGGGTGGGGCTGGCCTATTTGTTTAGTTTGGCCGCAGTATTCATTCCGCAATTTTTCCCGCCCGAGTTTCAGCAAATGGATGGATCGGTCGGCACTTATTTTGAGGCGGCCGCCGTGATTGTGACGCTGGTGATTCTCGGCGATTTTCTGCAACTTCGGGCGATGGGCGATACCGGCAAGGCCATCCAACAACTGTTGCAACTCGCGCCAAATCAAGCGTGGCGAATCGGCAATGATGGCGTTGAGGAGCAAGTGCCATTGGCAGAGGTGATGACGGGAGATCGATTGCGCGTCAAGCCCGGCGATAAAATTCCGGTTGATGGCGTGGTCCTTGAGGGCACAAGTCACGTCGATGAGTCGATGATTAGCGGCGAGCCGATGCCGGTATCCAAGAGCATCAATGCCAAGGTGACCGGAGCGACCGTGAACGGCAATGGCTCAATGGTGATTCGTGCTGAACGAGTGGGCTCCGACACCTTACTCGCGCAAATCGTCCATATGGTGGGTGAGGCACAGCGCACGCGCGCGCCGATTCAAAAACTGGCTGACACCATTGCCGCTTACTTTGTACAAATCGTGGTGGCGATTGCGATTGTGACCGCGCTGGTGTGGTGGTTCGTCGGGCCCGAGCCAAAATTTGCTTATGCGTTTATCAATGCCATCGCAGTGCTGATCGTCGCCTGCCCGTGCGCAGTCGGGCTGGCGACGCCGATCTCGATGACGGTCGCGATGGGGCAGGGTGCGCGGGCCGGTATCCTGTTTCGTAACGCCGAGGCGATTGAGCGTATGCGCGATGTCGATACTTTGGTGGTGGATAAGACCGGCACGCTGACCTTGGGCCATCCCACCCTGACCGATTTTGCGGTGGAGGGCATGGCTGAAAACGACGCGCTGGAACAGGTGGCCGGTGTAGAAAAACTGTCCGAGCATCCGATAGGTCTGGCGATTGTTGAAGCCGCGTCGTCTCGCGGTCTGACCCCGAGCGTGGTGAGTGCATTTGGCGCTTCCAACGGACTCGGTGTTGAGGCTGATATCGACGGAAAACGGGTGCTGGTGGGCAGCGCCGATTTTCTCTATCAACGTGGTATCAGCACCAAGCGCTGGACGGAGCGCGCCGCCGGCTGGCGAAACGAGGCAAAAACAGTTGTCTATTTTGCGGTCGGCAGCAGCGTGACCGGCGTGGCAGCCGTTGCTGATCCGATTAAAGACACGGCGGTTGAAGCAATCGCGGCGTTAAAGAAGGAAGGCTTACGCATTGTGATGCTGACCGGTGATTCACGCGCGACTGCGGATGCGGTGGCGCGAAAAATCGGTATCGAGGAAGTGCTGGCGGAAGTACTGCCCGCTGACAAGGCTGGACATATCAAGCGCCTGCAATCGGAGGGACGCAAGGTCGCGATGGCGGGTGACGGCATTAACGACGCGCCCGCGCTGGCGCAGGCTGATGTCGGGATCGCGATGGGCACCGGCACCGATGTCGCCATGGAGAGCGCCGGTGTAACGCTGGTGAAGGGCGATCTGCGCGGCATTGTGCGCGCACGAGTGTTATCGAACGCGACCATGCGCAACATTCGACAAAATCTGGCGTTCGCATTGGGCTACAACGCGCTAGGCATTCCGCTGGCGGCCGGCGTGCTTTATCCATTTTTTGGCTTGCTGCTGTCGCCGATGTTCGCCGGTGCGGCGATGGCGTTAAGTTCGGTGTCGGTGGTGACAAATGCGCTCAGGCTCAACCGCGTAAAGCTTTGAACGCAGCGCGGCCAGCCGGGCGGCTACTTTTTTGCGCGTATGCTGCGCATGGCATGCATTTAACGGCTCAAAAAAAACGCTTTGAGAATGAACACTCCCGCGCCCGTTAATCACCTCCAAAAATTCGTTCTGACGCTCAATGTCGGCTCCTCAAGCCACAAGTACGCCATTTTCGGCTTGAACGGCAAGCCAGATGCGGTGTTTCGTGGCGAGGTGAGTCGCGCTGAAACTGACGGCAAGTCGTTTAACGCGCTGCTGGATAAGGTGGTGGAAACCACCGGCAAGAACGGCCTCGTGGCGGTCGGCCACCGGATTGTGCATGGTGGCCCCAAGCTGTCGGCGCCTCAACTTATCGACGCGGAGCTGATCGCGGAATTGAAGCGCCTGATCCCATTCGCACCCGAGCACCTGCCCGCAGAAATTGCGCTTATTGAACACATGGCGATTTGTTTCCCGCAGATGCCGCAGATCGCGTGCTTTGACACCGCTTTTCATCGCGACATGCCGCGCCTGTCAACGCTGCTGCCGATCCCGCGACGCTATGAAACCCTCGGCATTCGGCGCTATGGTTTTCATGGTCTTTCGTATGAATTTCTGCGTGATGAGTTGAGGCGTCTTGGCGATCCTGCCGTCACCCGCGGATCGGTGATTCTGGCGCACTTGGGTAACGGTGCCAGTCTCGCCGCGCTTAAGGATGGACACTGCATCGACACCAGCATGGCGTTTACACCCGCCGCCGGATTGGTGATGGCGACCCGCTCGGGCGATATTGATCCCGGTCTCATTGCTTATCTCGCCACCTCAGAGGCGATGGATGCACCGCGGCTGACGCAATTTATTAACCACGATTGCGGGCTGCTGGGTGTATCGGAGACGACAGGTGATATGCGCAAGCTGATGGAACTTGAAGCAAGCGATATCCGCGCGGCTGAAGCGGTCGCGCTGTTTTGCTATCAAATTAAAAAATGGATCGGTGCCTTTACCGCTGCGCTGGGTGGTCTCGACACGCTGGTGTTCGCCGGTGGCATCGGTGAACACAACGCAGGTGTCCGATCGCGAATCTGCACGGGGCTGGGCTTTCTGGGTGTTGAGCTTGATGATGACCGCAACGCCAGTCTCAAAGACGCTATTCCCGCCGCCCACGCACCCGCACCCGTGGTGTCGCCAGTCATAGCGCCACTCACATCGCCACTCATATCACCACATTTAGCGCCCATCATTTCGTCCGCCAAGAGTCGTGTAAGCGTCCGCGTGATTCACACCGATGAAGAGCTGGTGATCGCGCGCCATATACATCGTTTGCTTAAATTACAGGCTGCCCAAACATGAACCAAGTTTCCACCCCAATCGCTCCCGATGAGCTGAAAAAAATCGATGCCTACTGGCGCGCGGCGAATTATATTTCGGTCGGCCAAATCTATCTTTACGATAATCCCCTGCTGCGTCAGCCGCTGAAAGCCTCGCACATAAAGCCGATGCTACTCGGCCACTGGGGCACCACGCCCGGTCAGAACTTTATCTATGTCCATTTGAATCGCATTATCAAAAAATATGACCTGAACATGATTTACATCTCGGGGCCGGGACATGGTGGCCCCGCGCTGGTCGGCAGCACTTATCTGGAAGGAACCTATAGTGAAATTTATCGAAGCATTGGCCAGGACGAAGCGGGCTTAAAAAAGCTATTCACCCAGTTTTCTTTTCCAGGCGGCATTCCCAGCCATGTTTCGCCTGAATGTCCCGGCTCCATTCATGAGGGCGGCGAGTTGGGCTATTCGCTTAGTCACGCTTTTGGCGCGGTTTTTGACAACCCGGATCTAGTCGTGGCCTGCGTAATCGGCGACGGCGAGGCCGAGACCGGCCCGCTGGCCACGGCGTGGCACTCCAACAAATTTCTAAACCCCGCAACCGATGGTGCGGTGCTGCCGATCTTGCACCTCAACGGCTATAAGATCGCGAACCCGACACTGCTGGCGCGCATCAGTCGCGAGGAATTGGAGCAGCTGTTGCGCGGCTATGGTTGGACGCCTTATTTTGTGGAAGGCCATGAGCCCGAATTGATGCATCAGGCCATGGCGGCGGCGCTTGATCGTGTGACCGCAGACATCAAGGCAATTCAGAATGATGCTAGATCCGGCGCAAAGACTGAGCGCCCGCGCTGGCCGATGATGGTGCTGGTTTCGCCAAAGGGCTGGACCGGGCCAAAGGTGGTTGATGGTGTACCGATCGAGGGCACATTTCGCGCCCACCAAGTGCCGCTGCCGGATGCCGCCACCAATCCTGCGCATCTGGCTCTGCTTGAAGACTGGATGCGCAGCTACCGGCCAGAAGAGCTGTTCGACGAGGCCGGTCGGCTGCGCGCGGAACTGGCTGAACTGGCACCGCACGGAGATCGCCGCATGGGCGCGAACCCTCATGCGAACGGCGGCGCTCTGTTGCGTGATTTGCATATGCCGAATTATCAGGATTACGCCGTCAAGGTGGTCTCACCCGGTGCGGTGGAAGCGCGTGATGCCTATGTGCTCGGTCAGTTCATTCGTGATGTGATCAGGCTCAATGCCGATGCGCGAAATTTTCGCGTGTTCGGGCCGGACGAAACTATTTCAAACGGACTCGGCGCAGTGTTTGAAGTGACCAACCGCCAGTGGCAAGCAGAAACCGCCGCCAACGACGCGTTTCTTGCCAGCGATGGGCGGGTCATGGAGATGTTGAGTGAGCATCAGTGTGAAGGCTGGTTGGAAGGCTATTTACTGACCGGCCGCCACGGGCTGTTTAATTGCTACGAGGCATTCATTCACATCATCGATTCGATGTTTAACCAGCACGCGAAATGGCTGAAGGTCGCGTCAAAAATTGCATGGCGGCGCGACATTGCCTCGCTCAATTACGTTTTGACATCACACGTCTGGCGGCAAGATCACAACGGCTTTTCCCATCAGGATCCCGGGTTCATCGACCATGTGGTTAATAAAAAAGCCGAGATCGTGCGCGTATATTTGCCGCCAGATGCGAATTGTTTGCTATCGGTGATGGATCACTGCTTGCGCAGCCGGAATTACGTGAATGTGGTGATTGCCGGCAAACATCCCGCGCCGCAATGGTTGACGATGGCCGATGCGGCGGCGCATTGCGCGGCGGGCATTGGTATTTGGCAGTGGGCCAGCAATGACGGCGGTGTGGGGCTTGAAGTGCAGCCCGATCTGGTGATGGCCGCCGCAGGGGATGTGCCGACGCTCGAAGTTCTGGCCGCCGTATCCATTCTCCGCCGCCATTTACCGACCTTAAAAATTCGCGTGGTGAACGTGGTGGATTTGATGAAGCTACAACCGCCGAGCGAACATCCGCATGGCTTGGCTGATGCAGATTTTGATGCGCTGTTCACGCGGGATAAGCCGGTCATTTTCGCGTTTCATGGCTACCCGACCTTGATTCATCGGCTTACTTACCGCCGCACCAATCACGACAATTTGCATGTGCGCGGCTATAAGGAAGAGGGCACTATCACCACCGCGTTTGACATGCGCGTGCTGAACGATCTGGATCGTTTCCATCTGGTCCAGGATGCGATAGACCGGCTGCCAGCGCTTGGCGACGCAGGTGCCGCGCTGCGACAGGAAATGGCGGAAAAGTTGATTGAGCATCGACGCTATATTTGTATTCACGGACTGGATCTGCCAGAAATCAGGGATTGGAAATGGAATTGAAACAGGAATGGGAATTGAAAATGGCTGCAACATGAACTGCAAGCACAGCCACGCTGGAACGCCATGATCGCGATTCTTGAAGCGAAACGCGCTGGACTACTAGCGCCCAAGTATTGGGGAAAGGATATCGTGGCGGGGGTGATTGTCGGCGTGGTGGCGCTACCGCTGGCCATGGCGTTTGCGATAGCGTCCGGGGCCAAACCGGAACAGGGGCTTTACACCGCGATTGTGGCGGGCTTGCTGACCTCCCTGTTTGGGGGCAGTCGACTGCAAATCGCGGGACCTACAGGCGCATTCATCGTCATTTTGTCCGGCATTACGGCGCAGTACGGAATCGCGGGTTTGCAAGTCGCGACCTTAATGGCGGGGGTTATGTTGGTCGCCATGGGCTTGCTTAAACTTGGCTCAGTCATAAAGTTCATCCCGGGCCCGGTGATCGTCGGATTCACCACCGGAATCGGCGTCATCATCTGGGTTGGGCAATGGAAAGATTTTTTCGGGCTACAACCGACCGCTGCTGGCGAGCACTTTCTGAACAAACTTCAGAGTCTGCTGGTATCGTTTCCCACCCTGCATGTGGCCACCACCGGGCTCGCGCTTTTGAGCCTGACCTTACTGATTGTGTGTCCGAGATTTTTAAAACGTATCCCTGCTCCGTTGGTGGCTCTAATCGCCATCACCGGCATTCAAAGCTATTTCAAATTCGATGGTGTGGCCACGATTGGCAGCGCGTTTGGCGGCATTCCACAGGGCCTGCCCAGCTTTACGCTGCCATCGATTTCCTACAATGACGTGATCAAGTTGATCGGGCCCGCATTCACCATTGCCCTGCTGGGCGCCATTGAATCGCTACTGTCCGCCGTAGTAGCCGATGGGATGTCGGGGTCGCGTCATGACTCGAATCAGGAGCTGGTGGGGCAGGGCGTGGCTAATATTTTCTCGCCGCTGTTTGGTGGCTTTGCGTCAACCGGCGCGATCGCGCGTACCGCGACCAATATTCGCAATGGGGGCACCAGTCCGATCGCCGGGATTGTGCACGTTGCAACCCTGGTCCTGATTATTTTATTGTTCGCGCCATTGGCGTCCTACATTCCGCTCTGCGTGCTGGCTGCGGTGCTATTCGTGGTGGCGTACAACATGAGCGATTTATCGCATTTTTTTCGCTTGGCCAGAACCGCGCCCAAGCCTGATGTGGCGATTCTGCTCATTACGTTTTTGCTGACTGTGTTCGCCGATCTGGTGGTCGCGGTCAATACCGGCGTGATGCTGGCCGCGTTGTTGTTCATGCGGCGCATGGCAAAAGCGGTGCTCATCCAGGTCGAGCCGAACGAAATCGCAGCTGAGGGTAAAGACGGGGAGCTGCTGCCGGCAGCGCCGGTGCTGCCGCCGAACATGCTGATGTACAGCATTGACGGACCGTTCTTCTTTGGAGCTGCCAGCAAGCTTGAACACATTTTGGAAAGTATTCAACAGCGCATGGATACCATCGTGCTGCGCATGGGCCGCGTCCCGTTCGTGGATTCAACCGGCATCGAGGCGCTGGAAGAGCTGCACGCTGAATTCAGCAAACGCAAAGTGCGGCTGGTGCTGTGCGAGGTTCGTCAAAACGTGGCGGAAAAACTAACCCGCGCCGGTTTCTTACAGCGCGTGGGTGCTGCAAATATTTTTAATTCGCGCGATGAATTTCTGGCGTCAATTGCCCCACCTCTGACGGACTCATCAACGCCACCAACGCCACCAACCCCACCGATCAGCCCGGTCTGATTGCCCAGCGAATCAGCATCGCGACGACCCCGAGCGAGAGTACGCTCGCCACCCAGATAGCGACAAACCAGCTGATTTGAATCCAGCGCGAGCGAGCCGTATGCGTTGGGGCGGGGCGCTTGGTGTTGGGGCGCATGGTGATTAATTTAATCATCAGTGGTAGGCCGAGACCGCGCCGACTTTGCCGCGAAATACCCAATAAGAGTACACGGTATAAATCAAAATCAATGGCAGCAATACCACCGCGCCGACCAGCAGGAACGACAGGCTGTTGTCAGGCGCGGCGGCTTCCCACAGCGTAATGGAGGAGGGCACGATATACGGGAAAAAGCTCAGACAAAGGCCGATATACGAAAGAACAAATAGCCCGAGCGAAGCTAGAAACGGCATTAAATCGTGCTTCTGCTTGAGCCCTCGATAAAGTAAAAATCCACACAGCGCGACCAGGATTGGTACCGGCGCGGCGTAGAGCATATGCGGCAGGGTAAACCAGCGATGCATAAAGTTTTCATTCAAAAATGGCGTGCATAAACTCACCACGGCGATCAATGCCAGCGTCACTGTGCCTGTCAGTTTTGCAACCTTTAGCATCACGGCTTGCAGTTCGCCTTCGGTCTTATAAATGAGCCAGGTCGCGCCCAGCAGCGCGTAGCCGACGACCAACGCCAAACCTGTCAACAAGCTAAACGGCGTGAGCCAGCTCCACCAGCCGCCTGCATAGGCCCGACCACTCACGGGGATGCCCTGTACCAGCGCGCCGAGTGCAACGCCTTGCGCAAATGCGGCGACGGTCGAGCCGCCGGCAAAAGCCCAGTCCCAGACAAATTTGCCACGCTGTGTTTTCCAGCGGAATTCAAACGCTACACCCCTGAAGATCAGTGCCAACAACATCGCAATAATCGGCGCGTAGAGCGCCGGCATGATCACCGCATAGGCCAGCGGAAATACCGCGAACAACCCACCCCCGCCGAGCACCAGCCAAGTCTCGTTGCCATCCCAAACCGGCGCGACCGAATTCATCATTTGATCGCGTTCGTCTTCGTTTTTAAAAAATGGAAAAAGAATGCCCACGCCCAGATCGAAACCATCCAGCACCACATACGCCATCACCGCAAACGCAATCAGCGCGGCCCAGATAAGCGGGAGATCAAATGTCATGCCCGTGCTCCTTTATCAAACGTGCCCTGCTTGCCCAAATCTGATAAGTCGGCGCCAGCCGCTTGCAACGCAGGAGCCGGCATCAGCCCGGCCGCGCGGATCGGCTCATCCTTGGGCAGTTCTGGTTCGTTGCATTCCGGCGGTTTTTTCATCAGCCGCAAAATATAAAATGTCCCTGCGCCAAATAAAGCAAAGTACACGACGATGAACGCAACCAGTGATGCACCAATCGCGGTGGCATCAATGGATGAGGCCGACTGTGCGGTGGTCAGCAGCCCGTAAACGGTATAAGGTTGTCGGCCCACTTCGGTGGTGATCCAGCCTGCCAGTACCGCGACGAATCCTGTCGGTGCCATCAACACAGCGGCGCGGTGCAGCATCGGCGCATCGTAAAGGTTGCGTCTAAAACGACTCAGCAAGCTCCACAATCCCAGCGCCAGCATCGCCAGCCCGATGCCGACCATCACCCGAAAACTCCAGAACACCATCGCAACCGGCGGGCGCGCATCGGCCGGAAAATCTTTGAGACTTTTTACTTCACCGTTCCAATCACGGGTGAGGATAAAGCTGCCGAGCTTCGGAATCGAGACCTCGTAATTCATGCGTTCGGCTTTTGAATCCGGAATGCCAAACAAAATAAGCGGCATACCGCCGGGGTGCGACTCAAAATGGCCTTCCATTGCGGCGATTTTGGCGGGCTGGTAAGCAAGCGTGTTCAGGCCATGCATATCGCCTGCGATAATTTGCAGCGGCGCAACAATGGCCGCCATCCACATCGCCATCGAAAACATGGTTCTGGCCGCCGGATTCAAACGGTTTTTTAGCAAGTGGAAAGCGCCCACGCCACCCACCACCAGGGCGGTCGTTAAATAGGCGGCCAGCACCATGTGCAACATACGGTAAGGAAAAGACGGGTTGAAGATGGCTGCCACCCAGTCGGTCACCACAAACTGTCCGGCCGCGTTGATGGCATAACCGGCGGGTGTTTGCATCCAGCTATTGACCGACAATATCCAGAACGCAGACATGAAGGTGCCGAGCGCTACCATCAAGGTCGCGAAAAAATGCAGTTTGGCACCCACCCGCTGCAATCCGAACAGCATCACGCCGAGAAAACCTGCTTCGAGGAAAAAAGCCGACAGCACTTCGTAGCCCATGAGCGGCCCCAGCACCGGTCCGGTCTTGTCCGCAAACACGCTCCAGTTGGTTCCAAACTGATAGCTCATGACGATGCCCGATACCACGCCCATGCCGAACGCTATTGCAAAAATCTTTTTCCAATAGTTTAACAACGCCAGATAGACCTGCTTGCCGGTCAACAAATAGGCGCCATTCAACACTGCCAGATAACTTGCCAGCCCGATCGAAAAAACCGGAAACAGGATGTGGAAGCTGACGGTGAATGCGAACTGGATACGTGCTAGCAATACAGCGTCAAATGATTCCATGATGCCGACCTTTGCGTTGATGTGATCCGAAGCGTGCTTCAGCCATACAATGTGCGCCGTACATCCGTCGACGTCTGAGCGGCAGCGCACATAAGGCGCAGAAAATCACCGCAGGGTGTCGGCCTGAAGGACTTCATCAACTTCCCATTGCGCTTCTTCCAGAATTTTTTGTAAATGCGTTTGTCCGAGCCGGCTTTCCGCATAAATTTTGTAGATATTTTCTGTACCCGACGGTCGCGCCGCAAACCAGCCGTTTTCGGTAGACACTTTTATGCCGCCGATCGAGGCGAAATTACCCGGCGCGTGGTTAATTTTGCTGGTGATTTTATCGCCCGCTAATTCCACCAGCATAATTTTGTCAGGCGACATCCTCGATAACGTGGCGCGTTGTTCCGCATCGGCGGGCGCTTCAATCCGCGCGGCGGCCAGCGCACCAAATTGAGCTTCAAGTTCGGCATATATTTCGCCGGGATTCCGGCCCGTTCTGGCCGTCATTTCTGCCGCGAGTAACGCCGCCGTGATACCGTCTTTGTCGGTGGTCCAGACGCTGGCGTCGCGGCGCAAAAACGAAGCTCCCGCGCTTTCTTCGCCCGCAAAGCCCAGTGACGCTTCAAAAAGCCCGCCGACAAACCATTTGAAACCGGCCGGCATGTCGATCAGTGTTCGGTTAAGGGATGCGGCAACTTGATCAATCATGCAGGTGCTGACGACGGTTTTGCCAATCGCCAGATTCCGCGGCCAATCGCGACGATGCTGAAAAAGGTATTGAATCGCGGCAGACAAATAATGGTTTGACGGCAGCAGCCCGGCACTCGGGGTAACGATGCCGTGGCGGTCGTGATCCGTGTCGCAGGCAAAGGCAATATCGAAGCGTTCACGCTGATCAATCAGCCGCTGCACGGCGTACGGCGATGACGGATCCATGCGAATCTGGCCATCCCAATCCACGCTCATAAATCGAAAAGTCGCATCGACTTCATCGCTGATGACACTGAGATTGAGCTGATAAAGCTCGGCAATGCGCGGCCAATAATGCACGCCCGCGCCGCCCAGTGGATCAACACCCATGCGGATGCCGGCATCGCGAATAACGTCCATGTCAATTACGCTACCAAGGTCGCGCACATAGGCGTCTAAAAAGTCGAAGTGATGAACGCCCGGCGCATGACGCGCTTGTGAGAACGGCAGTCTTTTCACCTCTTTCAAATTTCCCGCCAGCAAACTATTTGCCTTTTTTTCGATCCAGCTCGTGACCTCCGTATCCGCCGGACCGCCATTGGCGGGGCTGTATTTGAACCCGCCAGCCTCGGGCGGATTGTGCGATGGGGTGAGGATGATGCCGTCGGCAAATTTATCTGTTCGGTCTCGATTGTGGGCAAGAATAGCGTGCGACACCGCCGGTGTCGGCGTATACCCGCCACCTGCCGCAATCATGACCTCAACATTATTGGCC
The DNA here is from genome assembly GCA_038236905.1 of Burkholderiales bacterium. GTDB lineage: Bacteria > Pseudomonadota > Gammaproteobacteria > Burkholderiales > Usitatibacteraceae > UKL13-2. The sequence goes on along the minus strand of JBBRZG010000008.1, from coordinate 1,929 downwards.
GCCAATACGGACAGCGTGGTGATGAATGCCGGTTCGGACAGCGCATGGGTATCGATGCCTAGAAACAGCGGACCGCTGATGCGGTGTTGATGTCGATACCAACATACGGCTTGGGTAATGGCCAATACATGCGCCTCATTGAACGTCGAATCCAATGCCGAGCCGCGGTGGCCGGATGTTCCAAACGCCACCGCCTGCGCGGGGTTTGAAGCATCGGGCGTTTCGCTAAAGTAGGCCGTGATTAGTTTGGCGACATTCACCAATATTTCGGGTGGTGCCGGCTTTCCGGCCAGCGGGCTGATTTGCTTATTCATTTATCTTCACCCGCTGATAATAAATAACGCGCGGCCGGATCCTCATTCGTCGACATCATAAATCGGCTTTGCCAGTGAGATGAACGCTTTTTTCAGCGATTCGGGTCAATAGCGCGTCCCATGATTTTTTAAACGATTCGGCACCCTCGTCTTGTAGTGTTGTCGCGAGTGCGACCACGTCAACACCTTCGCGGCGGAATTCTTCGAGCACCACTTCGGCGTAGCCACCATCTGCCGCTAACGGGTTGTGAACGCTACCGTGATCGGCAAATGCCTTCAAGGTTTTTTCCGGCAGCGTATTGATGGTCTCGGTGGCGGCGAGCGCGGTAACATAAAGCGTGTCGGCTGCGGCCGGATCTTTAGTGCCGGTACTGGCCCATAGCAGCCGCTGCGGCTGCGCGCCCGCTTTCACCAGCGTTTGCCAGCGCGGTCCCGCCAAGAGGTCGCGGTAGGTTTTATAGATGCGCATCGCCATCGCAATGCCGAGGCGGTTGTGATATTGCGGCGACACCTCATTTTTCACCGCGGCATCCCAGCGGCTCACGAAAATAGACGCGACCGATGCTATTTTGGGATCGAGTCCCGCCTCGATGCGACGCTCAATGCCGCGCATATAGGCTTCCGCTGCGGCCACATATTGTTCATTCGAAAACAGCAGGGTCACATTCACCGGCACGCCGGCAATGATAGATTCTTCAATGGCAACGTCGCCCTCGGCGGTGCCGGGAATCTTGATAAAAAGATTGGCGCACTGCGCCAGTGTGTGCAGTCTGGCCGCTTCTTTGATCGTGCCAGCCGCGTCGTGCACCAGCAGCGGCGATACCTCCAGCGATACCCAGCCATCGACGCCGCCAGTCGCTTCGTTCACAGCAGAAAAAAGTAGCGCCGCGCGTTTTAAATCTTCAAGCGCCAACTCAAAAAACAACCCCTCGCCGGATTGCCCGTTCTGCACTTTTTTGTGAATGGCGTCGTCGTAGGCGGCGGTATTGCGAATCGCCTGATCAAATATGGTGGGGTTCGACGTCAACCCGGTGACGGAAAAGTCATCGATATAAGTTTTAAGCGTGCCGCTGTCCAACAGATCCCGACTGATATTGTCCAGCCATAAACTTTGGCCAAGCTGGTGAAGCTGGGTGGTTGCGTTCATAGAATCCTCGTTAGAAAAAATGGATGTCGATTACTTGACGCCACCAGCAAGGGTAGAAGAATTGGCGAAAAACGTATGTGCGGAAGCGCACCAAGGCAATCACCAAGGTAATGACCAGGGCAAGCTTATGACAGCGTCCTCCGATTCAGCTGCGTGAACGCTTAACCGCGTGCCTGACCCAAGCCGTCGAGTTCCGCGCCAATTCGCCAACTTTCCCAGCGCAGACCGCGCCCGCCCGCCGCGCGCAACTTATCTGCGTCGATGCCGCGTGCGCTAGGCATCCGCCTTAATTTCCACGCCAATGCCGCGATCGCCAATGAAGCGGCTGGCGTAATCAAACATCGGTTGTCCACTGACCTTAAACTGTCGTTTCATACTTTCGGGGTGACCGGCGTCATCGCGATAACCGAGCGTGCCTTGGCGCATTCCAGCGCGAGATCCAGCGTTTCTAAAAATTCCACAACCCTG
>JBBRZG010000007.1:0-49074 GCA_038236905.1 Burkholderiales bacterium | reverse complement strand
CATACAATCGCCGCCGCCACTGCGCGATGAGTCGTGCGATCCCACAGAACAGTCGTTTCACGCTGATTGGTAATCCCTATTGCCTCAATCCGCACATCGACAGCGCTGGCGAGCGCTTGTTGAGCCACCGCCAATTGGGTCGCCCAAATTTCTTCTGGGTCATGCTCCACCCAGCCCGGCTCGGGAAAGTGCTGGCTAAATTCGCGTTGCGCAGCCGCGACAATCTGTGCCTGGTGGTCAAACACCAGCGCGCGCGAACTGGTAGTGCCTTGGTCAAGCGCGAGAATCGCGTTCATTTGAAGAGCCTCGTTTCATTTGCAGTTCCTCGCTTATCTAAATCACGGCAACTATTTTGAATAATGTCGGCAACATCGACCGTCACGCAAACTTGACAACGCGCAATAAAATTGCCTTCAGTCGTACTAACTAACATCAAATGACCAACATTATGACGCTGCGTTTCAATACACATATCGGCGCAACTATAACTTCTGAAAACCCTATTGGGGCTGACTTTCGGGGCCCGCTGCGATAAGATATGCATGAAACCATATTGGTTTGGTTGGCGCGCTTACAAAATCATAATAGCAACACGAACATTGAATTTCTGGAGAACCCATGGGTCTGCTTGATGATTTAAAAAAAGAAGCTGACACGTTAAAGAATGAACAGGCGGTTCAAACGCAGTCGCTTAAGGCGAACGCCGCGGCTGTTGATCGTGCCTTGCGCAAAACATTTTATTATTTGAATGATTTGTTCAAGCAGTTGAACGTGGTCAAACCACCTTGCGCGAGCGAATACGATTTGCAAACCGTGGGCAAAATCGGTGGCCTTTCGCAGATGGACTACCGGATCGAATTCCGGACCTCGCACCGCGACGGCAGCGAGCATTTTGAAAATCTCGCGATTAATTTCGAGCGCAGCAAGCCCGAACAATTGATTGTTAAGCGAGATGCTGAACACATTGAGCGCTTTCGCGATTTGCTGTGGCAAAACAACATGCGCTTTGCGTCTGATCCGCTGAAGAATGATCGCCGCGTAACGGTAAGCGAGACCTTCACCATCAACTGCGAGATCATTTGCGGCGTCGACGTCGTCGGTGATTATGAAAGCGGCACGATACGCTTCAAACTGAAAAACGTGGAAGATTTTGGTCCCACGGTTTATACGTTGGAGCCTGATAGTCTGACTGATGTGGCAATCGAAGCCTTAGCCACGCTTCTAATCGGCAAAGAATCCACATTCAGCAGCTATAACCGCCGCTCCACGTTTAATCCCCAGGTGACCGGACAGTTTGGCAAGAACAACGTAAAAGTGCCACTGTATGTGGCCACGCCGCTGAAATCCGCGCTGCCGGAACCACGCGAAGAAAAAAAGAGTGGTTTATTGGGCTCGATAAAATCGGTGTTTAAGCGGGAATCTGAATAGTCGTGAGAGGCACGATTAGGCCCACACAACAACATTAGGAAGCTCGGCGCAAATCCGCACGAGCAATGAACATTAAAAAGGGCCGCATCGATGATGCGGCCTTTTTTAATCGTAAGAGTGCGTCGAAACCTAACCCTGGCGGCGCTGCTGCAAGGCCGCGATACGCTCCTCCATTGGTGGATGAGTCGAGAACAAGGCCATGAATCCGGGTTTGTCGGAAATACCAGATGCAGCCATCGATTTTGGTAATTCGCCCGGTGCCATTCCACCCAGCCTGGCCAGCGCTTTGATCATCGGTTGCGGCGAGCCCATCAAAGCGGCCGAGCCTGCGTCTGCGCGGAACTCACGTTTGCGGGAGAACCACGCGACGATAATCGATGCCAACACACCAAACACAATTTGCGCGGCGATATCTGCCACGTAATACCCGATGCCCGGACCATCACGATCATTTTTTAACAATACTCTATCGACAAAGTAGCCGACAATTTTGGCGAAGAAAACCACGAAGGTATTCACCACGCCTTGAATCAGAGTGAGCGTGACCATATCGCCGTTTACGATATGGGCCACCTCGTGGGCCAGTACCGCTTCCACTTCTTCTTTGGTCATCGAAGACAGCAGGCCGGTGGAGACAGCGACCAGTGACGAGTTTTTGAATGCGCCGGTGGCGAATGCATTCGGCTCACCCTCGTAAATTGCAACTTCGGGCATGCCAATGTTTCCTTTGGTGGCAAGCCGCTGTACCGTAGCAACCAGCCAGCGCTCGGTCTCATTGGCCGGCGTTTCGATGACTTGCGCGCCAGTACTGAATTTCGCCATCCATTTAGAAATCAACAGCGAAAATATCGAGCCCGCAAAACCAACAACCGCCGAAAACGCCAACAACATCGGCAAATTCAAACCATTTTGGGTTAAAAATCGATTAACGCCAAGCGCGCTGGTCAGCACGCCAATGACGATCATGACCGCTAAGTTGGTAGCTAAAAACAAGAAAATACGCTTCATCAGTTCCCCCGGAAATAAATAAACCTTGAATGCTCTTCGACAGTGGCGGTCACGATTTGTCGCGATTTATTGCCATTTATTAAGGCCTGCCACTCGCTCAACGCTTTTAACGCCTCAGCAACCCCTGCAGTACCGCAAAATGATGCAGACAACACAATTGCAAGCTGCTTTTTTGCGCACTACGACGATTATGTGGGCAGTTCAGTTTTTTTCAATGCAGAGTTGAACAGTTTTATAGGTCATCCGGGCGACAATATTTATTTTTTCGCTTAACGCCCCGAAAAATACTTGACCCCACACTATTGATGAAGCGCCGTGCCAAAAAACAAATTATTTGCGCAAACGATTCGCAAAAATGCTGCACGCCAGCAAGGCCGTCGCCATCGCCCAAAATAGCGGCGCGATGCCTAGCGCTGCGCCCACCGCACCAAAAATGAGCGGCATCACCGTCTGGCTGGTGTTGATCATCGTTGTCCTTAAACCTAGTGCTTCACCTGCACGCCCGACCGGAGCCGATTCATGCAATAACGACAAAATCATCGGCTGTGGCGCGCCCAGACCTAACCCCAGCAAAAACATCAGCGCCATCATCAGGCCCACGCTTTGTGTAAACGGTAGTGCGCAATAACTCACGGCGGCCGTCAACAGCGCAACAGCCAGCATCGTCCAAGGTTTGACACGGTTAACGATAAACGGCATCGCCAGACGCACAGCAAACGTTGCGGCGGCGAATGCGCCCATGACGATACCAATCTCGGAAGCTGACAGCCCGATTTTTGAGCCATAAATCGGAATCGCAAAGCTGTACACGTCCCACGCCACGGTCAGCACCGCCATGGCAATAAACAAGTGACGCAAATTGGGATCCCGCAATAAATCGAAGACAGCGCCAGCAGGAGCCAGCGTATGGGCTTCGCGGGCTCTGGCAGGTGGTAAAAGATTTGCCGAGAGCGCAATTATCGGCAGCACCGTGAACAACGCCAAAATCAGAAAAGTTGCGCGAAACCCAAGCTGATCGATAGCAATTCCAGACATCATCGGCGCAATAAACGACGAGGTCGAAAATCCCAGCGCCACATAGCTGAAATTAACCGGCCGATCTTCGGGCGAGCTCATTTCACCGACCGCGTGATATGCAGAAACATTGATCAACATAAACGACACGCCAGTGAGCACCGCAGTGACATAGAGCGATATCAGGCCGGGAACAATAAACGGCGTCACCACACCCAAGCCGACACCGACCGACCCAACCAGCATCGGTTTATTGATGCCGATGCGGTCTATCCAGCGCCCCGCACTGACCGACAGGATAGCGGGCAGCAGCGCGTAGACTGCCATCAGTGAGCCTACTGTGAACGCCGTGGCATTCAACGCTATCGCATTCAACGAAACCGCAATGCGGCTGCCGTTAAACGCGATATGGTCAAGTACGAGCAAGATGATAATAAGGGGGAGCGGACGCACGGACTATTCTCGCATCTTTCAGGTTTTTGCCACGATTGGCAGGCTGCGCAGCCTTCACGCGGTTCGCGGAAATGTGCCGTCATTAACGCTTGACGGCGAGCGCCACGCCCACGCAAGTCACGAGGATACCAATCAGCGAAATGGCGGTAGGCACCACACCAAACAGCGGCCACTCCAGCGCAACTGCCACGACCGGCGGCAAATAAAGCATGCCCGACACCCGCGTCGCCTCGCCTCGCCGCATTAAAGTGTGCAACGCATTTACGCCAAGAATTGACGCAAAAATAACTAAAAATAAAATCGCAGCCAGCAATGTCCATGACCATGTCACCACCACCCCCTCAACCACGTAACTCAAGGGAGCCACTACGAGAAAGCAGGCTACAAACTGAATCAAAGCGCTTGATCGCAAATCGGCATTCGCACAGAATCGACGCTGATACAGCGTACCCACGGTCAGTGCCAACAAAGCAATCGCGACCGCAACCAGACTCCCCAGCCCGACCGCGGCAATATTGATCTTGTGCCACACCACCATGGCGACACCGGCAAGGCCTACAGCCACGCCGATCCACTGCCGCCGGGACGGTCGCTCGCTAAGCCAGACCGCCGCAATGATCGCTGTCAGCAGGGGCTGCGCGGCCAAGATAATGGCTGCCACTCCCGCCGACATGCCGAGGTATTGGGCATAGTGACTGCCCGCTAAATTAATCGCATACATCATCATCCCCGCGACCACAAGATGAAACCAGTCTGCGAACGTGGCGGGCCAACGGGGCTTTAGAACGAGCACAATCGGCAGTAAAAACGCAATCCCGACGCCGAAACGCAACGATAAGAATGTGAACGGCGCCGCGTATTGAAGTCCCACCTTGGTGGCGATAAAGCCCGAACCCCAGACGATCACGAAATACCGTGCTAGTAGGCTATCGCTGAACCGTGGCCCAGTTTTATGCGCGGTTAACTGCACCGCTCGAAGCACGATTTAATTGATTGAAATACTGTCGGCATGGCCTTGATTTTAAAATGCATCGCGGAGGTTTCAAGTCGCGTGGTTTTTAAATTGCTGGGGGCGGGGGCGGGGAATTTCGTTCATTTCGCGCGAAAAGATGGCACCCGATGCATGTCAGGTTTAGATTGCCTAAACAAAACTGGCCGGCAAGCAATGCTTACCGGCCAGAAAATATTATTGTGTTAATTATTTTGACTGCGGGTGCATATCATTTGAATGTGCCCTGCAAGTTTTTCGGCAGTAAAATTTTATTCTCCATCCAGGCAGGTCTGACGATGATCGGTTCCGCGTTGTTACCGTCTGCTGACAATGCGCTTCGCTTGGCGGATTTTTGTGGAGGGCACACGCCTGTTTGGCGGTAACTCAACGCCGCTTCGAAGCGTGCCTCGGTCGGGTCACCGAGTTGCTTGGTAAAGTCGTCCGCGATAGTGCAGGTTGGTGTGAAGCCGTCTGCATAATCACCAAAACCGACGTTGTTGGTGCCTTTGAACTCAATCGAGAAATAAGTGGTGCTGCAATTCTCGGTAGGCACAAAACCATAAGGCTTGCCGCGGGTGGTGGTGCCAATCCGAATCACCTGCACACCAATGCCTTCCAAGCCATTGATGACGCCCTCGCTGGCGGATGCCGTACCAAAGCTGGTCAGCACATACACGCGACCGAGGTTGAGTGTGGGAAGCGCCGTATTGGGTGAGGTGCCGGTGTTGGCGGCTCCGCTCGATATGTTGTAGAAAGGCGTAAGGTTTGACTGATCTGCGTTATCCGCCACCCGTTTATCGCTGTAGGTCAGCTTTTCGTAAATTTTGTTATTGGTGCGTGTTGCACCGGCAATCATATAAGCCAGCTGACTTGAAATATATACCAGGCCGCCGCCGTTATAGCGCAGATCCATGACCATATCCGTAACACCGGCCGCACGCAATTGCGTAAAAGCGCTGATCAGCTGCCCTTCAGAGGGGAAGTTGAAGGAGTTGAATTGCATATAGCCCACATTCCCACTGGGCGTCGAAATCGACTTCACGTTCTGCACCGGCGCAATCGCGATATTGGCTGCCACCATTGTTACGGTTCGCGGCGCAGCAGCACCTGAATCCAACACACTAAAGGTATGCGTCTCGCCCGGTTTCGTCTGAAAGAGGCCGGCGTTAATAATCGCGATACCGCCCGCCGTGGCGTCGTTCACCAGATCAATTCCATCGACGCTGAGTATTCTGGTGCCGCGCTGTAGGCCAACGTTCGCGGCAGGTGAACCCGCCCCCAGGTAGGCGACAACCAAATTTCGCGGCGGCGTATTTTGCAAAAATGCAAACACTGCGCCATATCCACCCTGCACACCCGACTGTGAACTTGCCTCGTAGCTAGCGGTATCTTGGTAAAAATGAAATTCATCTTTTAGGCGACCGGTCGGCGTCAACACCGATGTTTTCAACGCGTCAAAGTAACTCAGCGGCGTCGCGTAAGACGCTGCCGGCACATTGGGGACCTCGTTATACCAAAGATAGGTTTCATCGATGTACGAACGCACCCAGGTTTTCTCTGACTCAAGACTACCGGGTCTATCGCCATATTTTGGATCTGCTCTGGGAATCGCACACAGTGCTTCTTTGGTGGATGCCACCGGCAGACTGTTGCCGAACGGCAGGCGCGTCATCAGACGTTTCTGATTGAAACCATTGATAGTGAAATCAAGTGTGAGCCCACCGCCAATCGTAAAAGAAGCGGTCGCATTACCCACCACGGCCGGGGCGGGAATATCCGCTGGGCGCCAATTTTGAGTGAGATAGTTGCTGCCGTTGGAGCGTGTCCGCAGCAGATTACCCGTCGCCACACCGTTTGTAATTCTCTCGTTAAACGTTAAGAAAATTGGTTTCCGATCCACGTCATAGTGATATATCACGCCAAAAATACTGCTTCCGTTTTGCGCGAGCGAGAAACCCCAGCCGGATGCATCCGCCTGATAGTAAAGATCGGTTGAGTCGCGCGGGAAATCGGCAGGTCGCGAGCCGAAACCAAATCGGCTGATCGATTTTGTAATTGAGGTTCCGCCAATTTGGTAGGCGAACGTCGCAGTGTTGGGACTCGTGAACGTCAGTGTCGCAATCCCAATCGGCGGGGCGATGTCTGCCTTTACAAACGGCACATTGTACGGCGTGCCGGTGAACCGATAGAGATTTCCGCGACACACTGAGCCGTTAAAACGTTGAACATCGCAACCTGAAAGCAGGATAAACAAGGGCGCGCCCTGTTCGTCGTAGGTGTACCAGGTGGCCACAATTTCATCATTGTGCTGGGTAATTTGAATGCCCCATCCCGACTCAGCGGCGCCAGCCCACCATATATCGGTGAAGTTGACGGCAGGAGAAATGGTTTGCGCGAAGGCTGCACTCGCCGTAAAAAAAAGAAATGCTGTTGCGACCCATACTTGTTTCAATATTTGTTGCATGGCAGTGCCCCATTAAATTTTCTTGGCGAAGATAGCTTGCTCGGATACCGTTGTCTGGGCTGCTATATCGGGTGAAAAAATTGCAATCGCGAATAGTAACGCAGAACTGAGTGTACTTAACGATTATTTCTGTGTGGCTGCGATTAAAGGATTGCGTTGGAAAAAATGTCGTAGACAAACTTTAATGAATATCTATCGCTTAAAGCTTTTGGTCAGCTGACATATGACGAAACCCCGTGTTTTGCCGACAAAAGGCATCCGCCTCCTTAGCTTAGTCAACTTGATCTGGTTCATTTTCTGCTGCAGCAGCGTGAGGCCACTAGCAGAGGAGGCTTTCAGCGGGCGACACTGACTTTTTACAGATGTCAGACTTGCACCGCCATGATCGGCGCGGATGCGCGCAGCTGATCTTCAATAATCATTGCGCTAGCGCGCTCGGCAATCATGATCGTCGGTGAATTGGTATTGCCCGATGTAATCGTTGGCATGATGGATGCATCCACGACCCGCAGACCGGCTACGCCATGAACCCGCAATCTGGTATCAACCACCGCCAGTTCATCATTTGCCGGTCCCATTTTGCAGGTGCCGACCGGATGAAAAATGGTGGTGCCAATATTGCCGGCCGCGCGCGCTAATTCGTCGTCGGTATTGAAAGCAGGCCCCGGCATGAATTCTTGTGGTCGATATTTAGCCAGCGCGGCAGCAGCGGCAATTTCGCGGGTCAATTTGATTGCACTTACCGCGACCTTGCGATCTGCCTCGGCCGATAAATAGTTCAGAGTGATCGCCGGATGGTGGTGCGCATCGGCGCTTTTCAACCGCACGTGACCTCGGCTTTCGGGGCGCAAGTTGCACACGCTGGCGGTAAAGGCGGGAAATTTATGTGGTGGATCGCCAAACTTATCGAGCGACAAGGGCTGAATATGAAATTGAATATTTGCGGTTTTCTGCGACGGGTCAGATTTCGCGAACGCACCGAGCTGTGATGGCGCCATCGATAACGGTCCGCGCCGGAACATCGCATATTCCCACGCCATCTGCGCTTTACCCAGCCAAGAATTGGCCGACTCATTTAGCGTTCGCACGCCTTGCACTTTAAACGCGAGTCGCAGCTGCAAATGATCCTGCAAATTTTCGCCCACCCCCGTCAGGGTATGCGTCGGCATGATGCCGTGTGGCTTCATATGCGCAGGATTGCCAATGCCGGAAAGCTGCAACAGCTGGGGCGAATTTATCGCGCCGCCTGAAAGAATTGTTTCCCGCGCGGCTTCCACAAAATACTTCTCGTGCTTATGCTCGAATTCAACACCCGTCGCGCGCTTGCCTGACGCAGGCATTTGTCCGCCCGCGTTTGCGTGTCGCGCAGGGGCAGATTCAATACGAATCTTGGTAGAGAGTGCGCCCGTCAACACAACCAAGTTAGATCGCTTCATGACCGGGCGAAGGAAGGCTTTTGACGCATTCCAGCGTACACCGGTTCGCTGATTCACTTGAAACCGGGAGGAACCAAAGTTATCACCGCCGTTGAAATCAGCCACTCTGGGAATACCCGTTTGCTCGGCAGCATCGCGCCATTTATCCAGAATTTCCCATTCCAAACGCTGCTCTTCGACGCGCCATTCGCCATCGCCACCGTGGATTTCTGAATTACCCGCATAGTGCTCTTCGCTGGCTTTGAAAACAGGCAGCACATTTTTCCAGCCCCAGCCCGCGTTACCCAGCGCTTCCCATTCATCATAATCACGTGCTTGGCCACGCATGTAAATCATCGCGTTTATCGACGAACAGCCACCGAGGGTGCGGCCTCGCGCGTAAAGAATTGAGCGCCCGTTGAGGCCCGGCTCGGGCTCGGTTTTGTAGCACCAGTCGGTGCGCGGATTGCCGATGCAATATAGATAACCCACTGGAATATGGATCCAAATGTAATCGTCTTTACCGCCGGCCTCGAGCAGCAGAACCCGCATTTTAGGGTCTGCGCTAAGCCGATTTGCAAGCACGCACCCTGCCGTGCCTGCGCCAACAATAACGTAATCGAACGTACCGAAGTTTTTCAAATGAATTTTGAAACTCTAGAAACGGCGGCCTTAAGCAAGACTTATTGCCCGCAACGCCACGCCAATGCTGGAGCTTACTTTCAGAATCTTTGCACTAAAGCAAAAAACAATGCGTCGAAGCCACTAGGAGGGCGATCTGAAAGTCAGCGAGGCCACGTGATGAGCGACTTGTTTAACCGCATCGCGCGCCGACGTCAATGCCGGTGAATCCAGCGACGCCAACTTAGATTCAGCTCGCGAGACGACTTTCGCGGCGGTTGAACAACCGGCGTCCGCGCCGACCAGCAGGCTATATTCGGGATGCTCTAAAAATACCCGCCCGCAAACAATTACCCTAAGGTTGGGATTAAACGATGCACTTCGAGCGACCTGGATTGTCGAGGTCATCGCAGCGAGGCGGTGGTCGCGCTGGAATGCACTGCTGAGCGAAAGATCCAGCACATCAAACCATTGCTCTTTTACCAAGCTCTCCAACTCAGCATCGGTGGCTGGAAATTCACATACAACATCCCAGCCCGCACGCCAGAAAAACTCCGCATCTAGCCGCATTCCGAGCATATGCGGCTCACCTGGCTGGGTAGCCACCAGCACGGATCGGGTGGAGGCAACCGGTGCCGCTTCAGCCTGAAACGCGGCGCTCAAATCACGCACCAGCGACTGCAAACGCCACATGCCCACGGTGACTTCAACGTCATGGCAAACGTCCTGATTACAAAGGTCGCCCAAACGCCGCGCAACCGGCTGCAGGACATGCAAAAAAATCGACTCGATGCAAAGTCCTTTTTCATGCAGCAAATCCAGATAGTCGCCTGCCGCAGTAGCGTCAGTGCTCAGCACGCGTTGCGTGAATTCCTCAATGACATCGCTGCTATCATTTATTTGTGCACGTGATGTGTGGCTTGCCGAGGGACCATGAGCGCTTTCGAATCCATCGGATATGTTCGCGCGATGCGCCATTAGCAAACGCGGAATTAATTCGCTGGCAACGACTTCGCCGATCAGGTCATATGAGGGTTCAGTTTTTATCGCTACCATCTCAGTGCCGGCAGAACTTGAAGACGCGCCATCTGCAGCCATGACAACGTTTTTCCCCGGCCCGTCAAGCGCGGCAAATTCATCCCACGCGGGGTTGTTTTGGCCAGGATTCAACCTCAGCCGATCGAGCATGGCCCCAGATACTTCAACCGATGCAGCGATGACAGCGTGGGCAGGATCTTCTGCCCAGGCGAGGCGCATATCCCAGTCCGAGAACAAACGTCTCGCGATTGATTTTTCTCCCAATATTTGGACTTCGCCATGGCGCGGATCGGCCTGAATCGATTTCCATATTTTGGCAACCGCTGCACCCGGACCTTCAAGCCATTGGAAAAAACAGCCGTGGTCATAAACCAGCAGACCGGTGATCAAGTTTTCGCGATTGCGAACGCGGGCATGATCAAGCAAATTTTTTAGCTCTGTCTCGGTAAATTTTTTAACGGGTCTGCTTTGATAGACCAGCGTACTCAACAGCGAAGTTTCGTTGGTCACGCCAGGCTCTGGCAGCAACGCAGCGTGGAGGAAATTGGCGACAGGTGCGTGCAGAAGTGACATCGTTTTGACCGGTTTTTAAATCTGCCACGATAGGCTTGGGCGCTTGCATGAAGGCATGTCTTAGGCCACATATCCTTCGGCAATTAAATGACAGTGGATGGTGAACCGCTGGCCGTCGCTTGTCAATGCATCACATTTTATACAAAAGAGTTGTCAGTAAGACTGCTGCGGTGCAGCAATTTATGTCGACGATTCGGTGACGCTGCCGATCCACGCTGAACAGGCAGCGGCAATCATTAATAGCCCCAAGGAATTTCTGATGAAACGACCCTAAGATCGGCTTCGTTTGATGCCACTTGCCTTTTTCAACACCGATTTTGAACGCGCGTTCGTATCGGCAGTTTTTTTCCCAGTGATGCGTGTCCGCGATCCCGTCTTTCCACTCGCAGTTTTCAGACCCGCACTTTTCTCGCCCTCTCCGCTCACAGGTTGTTGCAATAAATTCCAAGCCCATAAAGCCGGATTCATGGCCGCCGCTGTTTTGGCAAGTTGGGCTAGGTCGGGGGGTTGGATTTTTTCCTGCGCTTCCTCGCTAAGCTTCACGTCGGCATCCGCACTCCGCGCGCTTGGGGGAGCCATAGACTCTGGCATCAACATAGGCATGGGATTAGCGGCCATTTTTGTTAAAAAATCCTTCTGGTATTCGAGTGTCTTTATAGACATTTCCACCACGCCGACCTGGGCCTTAAGCCACATTAATACTGTTTCGAGTTCGCGGGTTTTGCGCTCGATTTCTTTTGGATCAAGCGTCGCCATCATCATCGCTGCAGCATTCGATGCGGGATTATTGGCACTGTTCGCCATAAACGGGCTGGCGATGTTCTGGAAAAGCTCAAAGTAATTGGGAAATGACGAAGCCATGCCGGATGCGGGTTTGTCAGAAGACATAGTGAGTCCCTCGTGATTTGACTTGTAGATGTGAATTTTGCTTCTTCTAAACTACCACAGATGCAAAATTAGGTTGCCCGAATGGTGTGGCGGGCTGGGACGGGGCGACGGGGCAGGTCAACATTTTATGACCCTAAATATCAGCATCGACAAAAAATAAACCCCGCCGAACATGCGCTCAGGCGGGGCAATCTTTGAACATAGTTAGCAAATGTTTTTTTCAATTTGCTTAAATTACTTTTAACCCATCCGCCTATTTATCAAATTTGGCGATAAATTCTCTAATTTTCGGATAGATTAATTCACGATATTTGCGACCGCTGAAAATCCCATAGTGGCCCACTTGGGGCGTCGTGTAGTGTTGCTGTCGCGCCGCGGGTATTCCGCTGCATAACGTATGCGCGGCCTGGGTTTGTCCGCTGCCTGAAATATCATCCAGCTCGCCTTCGATGGTGAATAGCGCAGTGCGCTTGATGGCCGCAGGGTTGACGCGCTCGCCTGCCACGTCCATTAGTCCTTTGGCCAGGGTCTGATCTTGAAAAACCCGAAAGATCGTGTCGAGATAATATTCCGCAGGCAAATCCATGACCGCGTTGTATTCATCATAAAAGCGGCGATGCGCTTCAGCACTTTCGCCATCTCCCGCAACCAGATCCTTGTAGTAATCCTGATGCGATTTCATATGCCGCTTGGGGTTCATCGCCATGAATCCGGACAATTGCAAAAAGCCGGGATAAACGCGACGCATCGAACCTGCGTATTTTTGCGGCACCCGCTGAACCACGTTCTGTTCAAACCATGAAAGCGTGCGATCCATGGCGAAGTCGTTTACGGATGTCGGGCTTAGGCGGGTGTCAATAGGGCCGCCCATCATGGTCATTGAGTTGGGCAACGGCTCATCATGCTGGGCCATTAACGAAATCCCGGCTAAAACCGGAACCGTCGGTTGGCAAACCGAAACCAGATGAATATTCGGCCCCAAGCAATTTTGGGTGAATCGGACAAATTCCTGAACGTAGGCCACGTAGTCGTCAAAATGGAAGGGGCCGTTGCTGAACGGGACTTCACGGGCATCTTTCCAGTCCGTGATCACCACATCATGATCGGGCAGCATGGTGCGAACCGTGTCTCGCAACAACGTAGCGTAGTGACCCGAAAGCGGTGCAAAAATAAGCACCTTAGGCTCATTTTTTACCGATCGTGATTTCTTAAAATGCAGCAAATTACAGAACGGTTTTTCGAGCAAAACTTCTTCCGTAACGATGGCATCCACGCCATTTACCTTGACGTGACCAATATCGAACGCAGGGCGTCCGTAACGCGCCGTGAGGCGCAGCATCAAATCCATGCCTGCCGTGACATTTTTGGCGGCGGGTGTCAAAGAAAGCGGCGAAAACGCATTGCCAAATGCGTCGACATGGGCCTGAGCCCACCAACGCCAAGGCTCCATCACAGCGCGCTGCAATTCATGAAATTGGTAAAGCATTCACTATCTCCGATGAGCAATTAATTTTTTAGCGCAATTCGGTAAATCATTAACATTGTTTACGGCACGAACCGCGCGTTACATGAATATTACGGCAGTTATTGCACCGCAACATAAATCGTTAGTTGATTTACGTCAATTATTGTTAACTTGCGTTCCCGCGCTGCGGATAGCTTTTTCGGGGCATCGGCCGCGAATTTATTAGCGCACGCGGCGCTGGCTTTTGGATTTCGCGCACTTTATGCGGGCATTTGGGGCTCGTTTGGGCCTTCAGGGCAGCGTCGATAAAAACCATTTTCTGCTACCCTTGGTTGTATTCGTTTTTGCCGTTCCCTGACGTTTGCTGAAGCTTCACTTGTACCCGCGCGTTAAACACATACATACACACATACACACATACGAACAATTTCTGCGCCAGAGCCCTATTTCGTCCAGCTCTACTGGGTCGTTACATTCGTTTATTTCTCTAACGACATGCTTCAATTTTTTAACGTGAGTTCCGCCATGCTTGATCATCAACATAGCCAGAAAGCTGCATCTCCAGATTCCACCCGCAGCGAGTTATATCCGCCGATTGATCGGTACGACCACGGCACGCTCACGCTGGATAGCATCCACACCATGTACTACGAACAATCGGGGAATCCGGCGGGTGTGCCCGTGGTCTTTCTGCACGGCGGTCCGGGTGCCGGTGCCTCATCGTCGCACCGGCAATTTTTTGATCCCGAGTTTTATCGTATTGTCATTTTCGACCAGCGCGGCTCTGGACGTTCCACACCGCTTGGCGAGCTACGCGACAACACCACGCCGCATATCATTGCCGATATAGAAACACTGCGGGTTCATCTGGGCATTGAGCGGTGGATGGTTTTTGGTGGTTCGTGGGGCTCAACGCTGGCGCTCGCTTACGCGGAGCATCATCCCGTCCGTGCCATGGCGCTGATTCTTCGCGGTATTTTCTTGTGCCGTCAAGCCGAAATTGACTGGTTTTTGTACGGCCTGAAAAGCTTTTTTCCAGAAGCGTGGCGCAAGTTTGTATCCGTTTTGCCGGGCCATGAACACCACAATATTTTGAAGGCGTATTACGCGCTGTTATCGAACCCGGACCCGCTGGTACATCTGCCCGCCGCCCGCGTCTGGAGCACCTACGAGGGCTCATGCTCTGCTCTGCTACCGAACCCTGGCATCGTCGCAAATTTTGGTTCAGATCGCATAGCACTTGGGCTGGCGCGGATTGAGGCACACTACTTCATGCACGATATTTTTTTGGACGATAATTTTTTGCTGAACAACATCGGTCGTATTCGCCATATTCCCACCACGATTGTGCAAGGCCGCTATGACGCCGTTTGCCCGATTGTATCCGCTGATGATTTATCGCGCGCCTTTCCAGAGGCTGAATATCACATCATCAAGGACGCCGGACACTCAGCATTTGAACCCGGCACCTGCGCAAAACTGGTCCAGACGATGGAACATTTAAAAGTGCGGTTTGGCTCGAAGTCTGCCAGCTGAAATTATTGGGCAGATGAAAAAATTTCTTAAAGCGGTACGCCTCGACAATTCGGACGTTCAGCTCTACCAGCAAGGCGGCGCTTGCGATGAGAACGAATGGGTATGTTCAGGCGGTTTTGCGGTCTGCGATCTGGCGCTCGGCTACCGCTGCGAGCCCCGCTGCTACTGCGATGGCTCGTTTATCTCCATATCGAGCCGTTCACGCTGCACTATTGCCGAAGTCATCGAAGTCGAAGATGGGGATATCGAAATTTTTAAAGATACGCTAACCCAATATCTGATGTTCGAGTGGAAAGCGCCAAGCTACGAAATCGCCCGCGACGTTGCGGAAGAAGAAATTGATTACACCATTAAGCTTTGCGAAACCTTCGCACCTGATGTCTGGATCACGGTCACCCGCACGCCGGGCGCCGGTGAAGCGATTGATGAGAAATATGACCAGTATCAGCGTTTGCAAATTGGAGCGCACAAACTCTAGCGCGCTCCTCATTGGCATTCCAGCCGCAGCCCGTCGTTGCTACCCATTATAATTAAACGCCAAGCAACTCCACCTCAAACAACAAGGTCGCATTGGGTGGAATCGCACCACCCGCGCCGCGCGCTCCATAGCCCAATTCGGGCGGAATCACGAGATGCCGCGTGCCACCGACTTTCATTCCGGCCACGCCTTCATCCCAACCACGGATAACTCGCCCGCCACCCAATGGAAACTGGAACGGGTCGCCCCGATCCTTGCTCGAATCAAACTTCGAGCCCGCTTTGCCATCCACATAAAGCCAGCCGGTGTAATGGACTGAAACATGATTACCCGCCACTGCCGTCGCGCCTGTGCCTTCAACTTTATCTTCGTACTGCAAACCGCTTGCTGTTGTATTCATTTTTTCCTCTTGGTTAATAATAAAAACGTGCTAGTTACAATAAATTTTGCGGATTGAACGAGGTTTCTTTGCTGGGTCGCTCACTATGTCGCTTGCTATCCCGCTTCTTCAAGCCTTCAAGCGCGGCGGGCATGCGCAATCACCCGCGTCAGCGTGACCAGCATCCCGGCCGTGGCGCCCCAGATATAGCGGTGGTGATACGGTACGGCGTAATAACTGCGCATCCGGCCTTTGTACATCGCGCTTTCCAGCCGATGATTGCGTTCATCAATCAAAAACGAAAACGGCACCTCAAAACATTCCGCCACTTCTTTGGGATCAGGCTTGTATTTTACCGGCCCGTCGATCCACGCCACCACCGGCTTTATTTGATAGCCGGTGCCGGTTGAATAATGGGGGATCGAACCGAGCACCTCGATCCGCGCGGCATCCAAGCCGGTCTCTTCTTCAGTCTCGCGGAGCGCGGTGTGAAACGGGTCGCGATCACCCGCTTCCACCCGGCCGCCCGGAAAGCTGATCTGGCCACCATGATCAGTGAGATGCGCTGTCCGCTGCGTGAATAGAACGCGCGGTCCTGCTTCTAGCTCTTCGGCATGCTCGTAACCGACATGATTAACCAACAGTATCAGAACCGCGGCGGGTTTCAGCGGCTTACCGGCGGTCAAAACGGGCGGCGCGGCACTCTCAACGTCATCCGCGAAATGGGCATCACCGGTCGCCGCAAATTGATCTGCCGCGGCGAGCCACGTGATTAGATCATTTCGGGTCACGCCCGGCGCCCCAGCTGCTTCATTATTTAGAGCGTGTTTATAATCATCCATTCCACATTATATTCGGTGAACACCCATGATTTTGTACGGCTACTTTCGGTCGTCTGCGGCTTACCGCGTGCGCATTGCCATGAATTTGAAGGGCTTGAAACCGGAGCAGCACGCTATTCATCTGGCAAACAAAATGCAATTTCGAGATGAATATCGCGCGATCAATCCGCAGGGCTTCGTGCCGTATTTAATCGATGATACCGACGAAAGCACGAACCCGTTCTCGCTCGGGCAATCGCTCGCCATCATTGAGTATTTGAACGATCTCTACCCAGACCCACCGCTGTTGCCTGCCGACCCGCGTCAGCGTGCCACCGCTCGCTCCATTGCCCTGATGATCGCCTGCGACATTCACCCGCTCAATAATCCCAAGGTGCTCGATACGCTTCGCGCTGATTTCGGGATGACCGAAAGTCAGAAGACACAATGGTACTGCAACTGGATCAACCAGGGTTTTACCGCCATCGAGGCGATGCTTGCGGCAAGAAAAATAGAAAGCCTGTTTTGTGTTGGCGACACGCCGACCGTCGCCGATATTTGCCTCATTCCGCAAGTGACTAATGCCAACCGCTTCAAATGTTCTCTCGACAAATTCCCGCGCATTCTCGCGATTTATGAGTACGCCATGAGGCTTCCTGCGTTCGACGCGGCGCAGCCATCAAAACAGGCGGATGCGGGTTAATGAAAGTATGGAGAGCTAATTGGGGTCGCAGCGCCAGCGGATCTAGCGGGTATCGGCTTACACCATACAAAGAACGCAACCCCCACTACAGACAACACTCCTCGACCATAAATGCTCGAAACGGCAATGCAGATGGGGACTTTTGCATTTCAGGCGCTTGGAGAAAATAATTTTTAAACTTTGACCCTTTTTCCATTTGCCCGCGCTTAACGGAATAGCACCTCACAAAAAAGGACATTCCGTGAATAAATTTCTGCTTGCTTTACAGCTTGTTGTTTCTACCGCCGCATTGCTGGTTTTCACCTCACTTTGGTCATCCGCCCATGCGCGGGTGGCATCGGTTCCTGATTGGAAACCTCCCGCACCCACAATAATCTGGCGGCAACCGGTGCTGGTGGTTGCCAATCGTGATGCCACCCCGATTCAGTTACAGACTGTCCGCATCTCGGGCGACGTCAACGGTCACCGTGCCAACACCGAAATTGACATGACGTTTTTTAATCCGAACAACCGGGTGTTGGAGGGCGAATTGCAATTCCCGCTGCTTGACGGCCAGCGCGTCGCGAGTTTCGCGATGGACGTCAATGGCAAATTACGCGAAGCAGTGCCCGTCGAAAAAGCCAAAGGCCAAGCGGTCTTCGAAGATGTGATTCGCACCCGCATTGATCCGGGTCTACTGGAAATCACGCAGGGAAATAATTTCAAGCTTTGGGTCTATCCGATTCCCGCGCAAGGCACGAAACGCGTGGTGATTCGCATCGCCGAGAATCTAAACGACGCGGGCGGCGAGACGATTTATCGTTTACCCATCGGCTTTGCAGAGCGCGTCGGCACTTTAGAAATAAGCGCCACGATCCGCGTCGCGGACAAGGCAATGAAGGCGCCACCGCAAATCCGACGCAACAGTTACGGCCCGATCAATTTATCGAAAGACTTGTTGAGCAACACCTATCGCGTGCGCGAGTCGCGACGCGATTTCTCGGTCTCGACCTCAAGCGAGGCGGTGATCGAATTCGTGTTGCCTGCCTCCACCTCACCGGCAGTGCAAACCCAGCTTTTTGAAGGCAAAACATATTTCGTTGCCGATGTGGTGATTCCGACAGGCAGGGCCCCAGACAAAACCGGCAGAAGCGAAAAATCGGACACGATGGCGCGTGAAATTCCGAAAACGGTTGGCATTGTCTGGGACAGTTCAGGCAGCCGCGGTCAAGGTCGCAATCAAGGCCACGACCATGCGCGCGAATTTCAACTGCTGGATGCGTATTTCAAAAAAATGCGCGATGGCGAAGTGCGACTGACACAAATTCGCAATGTCGCCGAACCCACACAATCGTTTCGCATCAGCAATGGCGATTGGAAGACGCTGCGCGACGTGCTGTCTGCCATTGCCTATGATGGCGCGACAAATTTAAATGCATTCACGCCGGAGGCAAGTGTGCGTGAGTATCTGCTGTTCTCGGATGGGCTGAATAATTTCTCCGACGCGGGAAAAGACAATAGAAGTAACAAAGACAGGAATAAAATTGCTGACAAACAAAACGGGCGAACCGGCTTTACCACTCCGAGTGTGCCGCTCTACTCGATTTCAGCCGCGAGCAAAATGGATTCGACGTTTCTCAAGTTCGTCGCCGAGCGCAGTGGCGGGCGCTTTGTAGATCTGACACGTGAGACATCGGCGAGCGCGGTGTCAGCACTGCTATCGGCGGTCACACGCATCACCCAAGTGGACGGCGCGGGCGCGTCTGAAATTGTGCTGTCTGCAACGCATGCGGCGGGTGGTCGCGTGCAAATTGCAGGGGTGCTGACGGATAGTCGAGCCACGCTGCATATTGGTTTGCAACATCCTGACGGCAAGCGGGAGGGCATTGAGGTGCCGGTCCAGCAGGATGCCCAAAGCGGACAGTCGGACGATCAAACCAATGAAACTGCCGCTTCCACATGGGCTGAAATGCGCATAAACGAGCTCGACGCAGAATATCAATTGAACCGTGCCGAAATACGCAGACTTGGGCAACGTTTCCGCCTCGTCACGAGAGAAACTTCCCTCATCATCCTTGATCGGGTCGAGGATTACGCGCGGTTTGAAATCGCGCCGCCACCAGAGCTGCGCGCGGACTATGACCGCGTTTTCGCGATGATCCAGCAGCAGCAACGCGCGGCGCGCGGCAGCCATTTGGAAAATATTGTTCGCATGTTTGAGCAAAAAGTCGCGTGGTGGAATCACTCGTTTCCAAAGAATGACCGGTATATTGAAAACAAAATAAAGAAAGCGGAGGAATTCGAGCGCGGAGCCGCGGTTAACGGCAATCTGGCCCGCGCGGATGCAGCGGTCCAGGATCGTGAAACGTCGTCGGCAAGCTCGACCGCAGGTTCGTCTGCACCGTCACCAGCATCGCCGAGAATGATGTTGCCCCCCGCGGCGCAGACGATTACCGCAAAGTCAGCGCAAAATATTGCGCAATCGGTCAGCACCATTCGCCTGCAAAAATGGGAACCCAATGCGCCCTATGCATACCGGCTCAAGCGCACCAGCACCGTCGATCTTTATCGCGTATACCTCGACGAAGCGCCCGGCTATCTTGCCAGCACCGCGTTCTATCTGGATGCAGCAGACATATTTTTTGAGCGCGGCTTGAATGATTTGGGCATTCGCGTGTTGAGTAACCTCGCGGAAATGGATTTGGAAAATCGGCATATTTTGCGCATCCTGGGTTATCGCTTGATGCAGGCAGGTCAGCCTGCGCTGGCCATCCCGGTATTCAAGCGGGTGCTGGAGCTGAGCCCTGAAGAACCGCAGTCGTATCGAGATCTCGGGCTTGCTTATGCCGCGGATAAACAACCACAGAGGGCGATAGATTCGCTTTATGACGTCGTAGTAAGGCCTTGGAATGGCCGCTTTCCCGAAGTGGAATTGATCGCGCTGGCCGAGCTGAATTCCATCATCGCCACCAACAACGCAAGCAACAGCGGCCCATCAAAATTGGATACGAGCCGCATTGATGCGCGCCTTATCAAAAATCTGCCACTAGATTTGCGTGCGGTGCTGACTTGGGATGCTGACAATACCGACATCGACTTATGGGTCACTGATCCCAATGGCGAGAAGGCATTTTACGGCAACCGGATGACCTATCAGGGTGGCCGCATGTCGCTGGATTTTACGGGCGGCTACGGGCCGGAGGAGTACTCGCTGAAGACCGCGAAGCCGGGAAAATACCGTGTTCAGGCACAATATTTTGGCGACCGTCGGCAGAACGTTACCGGCGCAACGACTCTGCAAATGCGACTCACGACCGGATTTGGCACTCGACAACAACGCGACCAGATCGTGACCATGCGGCTAAAAGATGGCAAGGAAACCATCATGGTGGGGGAGTTTGAAATCAAATGAAATGCATGGCTGCCTGATTGCATCGCTTTCATGGGGCCATGGCCCGCCTTGGCTGGCGGGCCTATAGCCATGCTGGTGACGCTGGTAACAAAAGTCGCCGGGCCGCCGTGTATTACACTGCGGGGCATGACGCACGATGTAAAAACTGACGACGATGAATCTCTCATGCAGCGCTATCAGCGTGACACCGGAAACGAAGGTGCGACTGCATTTGATGAGCTGTATGCCCGCCATCGCGGCGGGCTTTATCGTTTTATCTTGCGACAATGCCGGTCTCGCGATGAAGCGGAGGAATTGTTTCAGGAAGTGTGGATGAACGTTATTCAATCACGCGAGGTCTATCGGGTAGAAGCAAAATTTCGTACCTGGCTTTACACCTTGGCGCATCATCGAGTGATGGATTTTTTCAGGCGCCATAAGCGCCGTGACATCACACTGGTTGACGGCTGGGTTGACGAGTTTAAGGGCGAACCGGATATTGTGATTAGCAGCCGCGTAGATGAACCCGCGGTGCGCGCCGAATCACGGCAGCAGGGCGATGCCATACTGCGAGAGTTGGACGCTCTGCCGGCACCACAGCGCGAAGCGTTTTTGCTGTACGAAGAAGGTGGCATGAGCGTTGAAGAAATTGCCCACACCACGGGAGTTACTTTCGAGGCGGCTAAAAGCCGTCTGCGATATGCCATCGCGCGTTTGCGCGAGCGGCTGAAGGAGCATGCATGAGCACATCAAAATTGGACCATTCGAATAGCGATTTGGACCCGTCAGAACAAGTTGATGCCAGGCAAGTCAGGGAGGCATATCGCGCCGCTCTGCAAGAAGAGCCGCGTGCCATGATCGATGATGCCATCCGCGCAGCGGCGCGACGTGCGGCGACGCAGGGTAATGGCGCGCAGGTTGGAGGAACGTGGAGTCCGATGTCGACCAAGAAGGGTTGGGCTGGCAGATGGGCTGCGCCACTGGCAGCGGCAGCCACCGTAATTCTCACCAGCTCGGTGGTCTTTATGGCGGTACAAGATCGTCCTGAAATAGCGTCATCAGTTTTGCCGTCGACTGCCAATGTAGCGACTCCGGAAACTTCAAAAGCGCTTGCATCGGTTGTCGTGCAGCCGCGTGCTGCGATCTCGTCTGTGGCCTCGCCATCTGCCGGGACTACGAACGACGCAAAGTCTAAGGTGGTGGAAGCCAAGATAGGCGCGCAATCGGGATTGGGTTCAGGCGCGCCTTCGCCGAAGGCGGCTTTTATACAACAAGCACCAGCACCACCCTCACAAACGCCACCGTCGCCAAAAACGGCTCAGCAGCCGGTAAATATAGCGCCCAAATTATTGCCATCTGAGCCACCCGCGCCGCCCAAGATATTGATCGCGCCTCAAGCAGAGATGTCCGCAAAATTGACCGCGCAATCGCAATCGTCTACACCAAAAGCCGAGATAGCTTCAGCAGCCACGTCGATCCGCGACGCGCCAGCCAGCACTGCAAACGAGCAACGAAGCCGTGCCAGCACCACCGGCAGGCTCGATGCTGACGCAGCCATTAGTGCCGGTGGCAAGGCATCTAACGCGGTGCCAGCTGCCGTTCCTGCCCGAGCGATGTCATCGCCTCCCACCGCGCTACCGGTCGCGTCTGCGCCGCTTGCATCGCGCGCAGCCGACGCGGCCAGTGTCGCGAAAAAGCCGGCGCCGTCAGCTCCTGTCCCTCAGAAATTTGCCGCCGCCAAAATTGCAAAAACCGATAATATCGAGTCTGCCGACACATGGATAAAGCGCATGCTTGAGCTGAAACGGCAGGATAAAAATAAGGAGCTCACTGAGGAAATTTCGCGGTTTCGCAAGCGCTATCCCGACATCGCACTTCCAAAGGAATTGAACACGGCGCAGAATTAAACTCTAATATTGGCGGACATCTCCGAACAAAAATGCCCCATGGCACCCGCCCATACTAGACTTTCAGTTTTTAGTCGCTAAGTCGCTTGCAAACTGCTCGGTGCCAACTCACATCCGCCAACGCGCCATTCACTGTCCGCCTGACGTTCCATCGTATATCGCGCAATAACAATATCGCCGTCGGTGGTGAGAAATTTCACGGCTTGAATCGTGAGGCCGTCGATAATAGCCGCCTCCAGAAATTCGCGCGAGCTGTGTTTCATCAGCGGTGCATAACCGCCACGAACCATTTCCATAAACTGGCGCGGCGAACCAAAATATTTTCGCGTATCGGCCGTGGCGTAAGAGAACGCTATCGCGGCTTCGTCACGCTCAAATGCGCGCAACTGCAAGGTGATCACGCGTTTAATTTTTTCGCGATCGGCTTTGGAAAGCATGCCTTTTATGGGCATCTCGACGGCATTATTCTTGGCCGTGGGTTCGGGCTGTTTTGCGTCTGATTTTTCTGCTGCGGGTGAAGCCTTGATCAGCGGCCCGGCGGTGGCGACGTTCACAAATGCTAGGCAGCCAGTCGCCAACACCAGCAATGCAACACTAATATTCATGCATCGATTTAAGCTCATTCGCCACCCCCGATTTATCCCGCCTTGCGCGGGCACAAAATAGCGTACTCGTCGCAATGCCATCCCGCGATTACTTTACATCAGTATGAGAATTTAGATATTCGCTTTCTGAACGCGACGTCGCCAAACTAATCCGCGTCGGTCGCAAACCCATCGGTGCTGCGCCGCGCTCTGGCCGCGGCGCGCTTATCGACGCCCCAAATCTGCCGGAAAGTGACGAACTTTTCGCGCCATGTGAGCCCCTCAGATGAAAGCGCCTCCATGAACCCCGCAATGCGGCGCGAAATCATCACGGTATATAGGGATAGCAATACCGTGGGAATAAAGACGGCAAAAAATATCAAAAATTTCGCCTGTGTCGGCATCTCGCTATGGCTGTATAAATTCATGCCAAGGAAGCCGGTAACGATGGTTCCGACCATGCCGCAGGCCGATACCACCGTCAGGCGGGTCGTATTGTCGCTGGTTTTCCGGGCGCGATCAGCATCAAGATATTCGTTGATATCGCGTGCCTCTTCGCGTACCTCTGCGTAGAGCGCATCAGAGCCCAGCTGATGTCCCCAACGTTTGAAAAAATCACTCGGTTGGACCTGATTCGAAATTTCATGAAACCAATAACGATTGTTGAATCTCAAAAAAACTTCGAGCGTCTCGCGCACATGGCGTTTGAACACTTTTACGCTTTCAAAATCACGGACCCGCAATCGCTCCACCGCACGAGAAAACCGGTTGGACATCGACAGCAGCGCAGCTTTGTGAAAGTGCGCGATCAAACCAATCTGAAAAAACTGGTGGCGGAACTGGCGATGCAGGACGTGGCTTGGCAAACCCGCTTTGGTGATCATCGCGAACGACAAACCGCAGAAAAAAAACCGCGTGTCCATGCCGCTGTTGGCGTCTTCCGCATCCCAATAGCGGTCGTAACAATTTTCGGTTTCAAAATTCGTCAGAAAGCTTTTTGCATAGGGCAAGGTGCCCGAGTCGCCCCATTTCGCCGCAAACCCCAACCGCACCATGTCGCCACGCGTGAGTGCTCGCGGATCATCAAACGATAAATAGGTCATGATCGGGATGCGCTTGTTTTCAAGCTGGTAATATTTTATGGCTCTACCGGGACGATAGGCCGGGATCAGCGGCGACAACAAATACTCCCAGTGCGCGGCCGCAGGTGTCTGCCGTTCGCCACGAACCAGATCCAGAAATTTATTTTGGTTCGCGTAGTCCGAAGTCGCAAGTGTTGCACCACTTTCGTCAACAAACTTGACCTCGAACGGGCAATGCGCGCCCTGAATCCCGCTGCCACTTGGAGACGAATCCCAAGCGGGTGGATAGGGGCGACCAAGGCGGTCCATGAGCTCGATAGCGGTGTCGAGGGCAATATCTTTTCCCGCAACTTCTAGGGCAATGAGAGCGATATCAATGTCGTAAAAGAAATAAAGTCGTAAACGCATGACGTTCAATATTACCGGCTCATCCTGCTGATTCAGGCGCACGTGAACTTCGTGAACATCGTCGCGTTTGAATATGTATAACGAAGATTGCGCACCACGCCCTTCATCGCCCACGCCATATAAAAACCGCTGCACATAGGGCAGAAAATAGACGAACTCTTCATAGCCAATCAGGCAGGATTCATCATCGATCAGCAGGGGATCTTCAACATACTTCCACGGCCCGGGATTACGTTTGAGATTGTCCCAATACAGCAGCTGACTGCCGTTCGCCTCCCGACGCAGTGCCTGCAACTGCACCGGCCAGAGCAAGGTGTGGTTGAGTTGACGAACAATTTTATTATCCATGTCTGCCCATCTCCCCTGCTGCCCCGCCTTCAGTCCAGGCTTTTGCTGACCTCTTGTAGCATGTCTTACTTCGGCTGAAATTCTGGGTCCCGAAACCGCCAAAGCAAAAATGAATAAATATCTGCCAACTCGGCGTTGCGTTGCGATTTGGTTGACCCCACGCCGTGGCCCGCGTCGTAATCTAATCGCAATAGCACTGGTTTGGGATCAACCAGGGCAGCCGTTGCGGCTTGCAAACGCGCTGACATTTTTGCCGAATGCCACACTTCAACACGCGGATCATTTACCCCGTGCATCAGCAACACAGCCGGGTAATTAACGCCATCTTTGACTTGCTGTACCGAACTCATTTCAAGCAAACCCTTGAATCCATCCTCGGTTTTCACGCTGCCGAATTCCGGGATATTCGGCGGACCGTTCGGCGTAAATTCAGCGCGCAGTGCATCCAGCATCCCGACCGAAGGCACCACTGCCGCAAACAAATCGGGTCGCTCGGTCAGCGCCCGCCCGACCGTAATTCCGCCGGCACTTCCGCCTTGAATCGCCAAGGATTCTTTGCGCGTAAATTTTCGTTGAATCATGTACTCGCTACAGGCAATCAAATCGCGCCAAGAATTTGGTTTGTTGAGCTTTTGCCCGCCACGATGCCATTCATCGCCAAACTCGCCGCCCCCGCGCACATGGCAGGTTGCGAGGATGCCACCGCGTTCCAGCCACGCCATCGAGGTCGGCGAAAACGTCGGTGCCTGCGTAAAGCCATAGGCACCGTAAGCGCGTATCAGCGCGGGGTTGGCACCATTCAAGGTGGTGGATTTTTTATAGATCAACGATAGCGGCACTTTTACGCCATCCTTGGCGGTTACCGTCAAACGCACCTCAGTAATGCCGTCAAAGTCGATTTTGGATCGCGGTTGGAGTCGGGTATCCACCACGTTGCCGCTGCGTGCTTCGATATTCACGTAATGCGGGGATTCAGTCCACCCCTCCAGTCTAAGCATTGCACCGGGGCGCTGCGGATCAGTAATCATCTGCCGGATCGCCAGATCGAACGGCAATCGCACGAACTCCAATTTGCCGCCACTAAAATCGCTTTTGCTGAAATTCAATCGCTGCAATCGGTCTACGCCGCCGACCAACTCACGAATGTACAGCCCATCTTGCGCCACCGCTATTTGGCTGATCACGGTGTCGCCATGCGGGACAATGGTGGTCGCAGCCGCAAAATCGGGTTTGACGAGATTGGTACGAACCACCCTGAAACGCGGCGCGTCTTTGTGTGTGAGCAAATACAACGCACCCGCATATGGCGCATAGGCAGTTACGCCATCTTTCGGCTCAATCGCTTTACGCCAGGTAATCGGCCCCGGCAGCTGCGAAGCATCGGCCACATAAAGACTGATTTCACGCAGATCGCCATGCTCAATTTTGCCGATCAGATAACGATTGTCGGTGGTTAATTCAACGTGCGGAATATCGATATCGGCAAAGGTCACATTGACCGCGGCACCGGGCCCAAAAACAGCCTCATCCTGGCTCAAGGCACGGCCAAGGACATGGCGAAACGCAACGCTTTTTAGATATTGATTTTTTGCCTCATTGGGCTTTTGCAGCGGCAGTCGATTATAGAAGAACGACTTGCTATCCGGTGCCCACTCGAGACCGTCCGCGAAGCCGATTCTGTCAATCACCGCAGTGGTTTGCTTGGCACCGGCGACCTCAACAATCCGCAGCGACGTTTCTTCGGAGCCCCCTGCCGCAACGCCAACGGCCACGTGCATGCCGTTGGGCGAGGCGCGATAAAAATCCAGCGCCCAGCGTGTCGCCGGCTTGGTGGATTGTGGATCCGCGACCGATAGTGACTGCGCATCAAATAACAAACGTTCGACACCATTAAACCCATCGCGCACATAAAGTTTGCGCATGGTCTCGCCGGGCGCGAGCTTGTAGTAAAAAATGCGCGGTGCTGCATTGGAAGCTGCCGAGGCACCCGCGGTTACCTGCACACCCGAAATCGCGACACCAGAATCAGCCAGCTCGACAATACGAGCCGCCAGCTTTGCGCGGCCCGGAATACTGTCGAGCAACGCGCGCGCATGCTCGCCTTGCGCGCGCATATAGGCGACCACTTCAGGATCTTTAACGTCTTCCAGATATCGGTAAGGGTCCGTTATGGTTTGACCGAAAAACGTTTCTGTTACAGGCCGAACCGGCGCCAACGGCAGGCCAATAGGCCGTCGCGGTTGCGGTTGGGCAGCCGCCGCCTGGGTCGCGATAACTGAAGCGGCGGGCTTGTTACCCGCCACAGGCACATTGGCGCACGACTGAAGTAAGGCGGCGATGAATGTTGATGCCGCGATCGACACAAAACGGACGGAGAAGTGCGGCGTCTCACTTTTCATTTTAGGTACGTGAATCATTTATAACGCTCCGAAGCGAAAGTCAAAAAACGAATATTCAAACGCCGACACATCTCATTCAGCTCATGCAAAACACGTTGCATCATCAAGCTGAACCGACGGCTGCTAATGAACGCCCGGCCACACATAACAGCGTCGAACAACAAAATATTTTGCGGGCTACCAGTAGTTTTCAACTAGGATATGCCCCGGCTCGAGTCTTCTGTTCATGCGAAAACCGCGCGATTTCAACAGCGCGCGCATGCTCTCCACCATGTCAGGATTCCCGCACAACATAAATCGGGAATGCTCATCAACCAGCGGCAGTGCAGCGGCTTGTTCGAGATTGCCTGATTCGACCAGGGCGTTGATCCTACCAAACAAAACGGGAGAATCCTTCACGCTTTCATTCACGCTTTCGTTAACGTTTTCGCGTGTGAGCGTAGTCACAAATCTAAGCTTGGCACCGCCCGCCCGCGGCGATTGATTCGCCAGAAATGCCAGTTCTTCGGTGTAGCCCAAATCACTGCTTTCACGCACCGACAGTACGATCACGATATTTTCAAATTGCTGCCAAAGCGCGCGGTCGCGCACCATCGAAATATATGGCGCGAGACCGGTTCCGGTCGCCAACAGCCACAAATCGCGTCCATCTTTAAACCGGTCTGCGGTTAGAAAACCTTGCGCATGTTTCTCCACCAGCATCGTGTCGCCGATGGTCAACTTTGCCACCCGGCTGGAAAACTCTCCACTTGGCACCACCACCAGAAAAAATTCTAGGAATGCCTCGTGAGGAGCCGACACAATAGAGTAGGCGCGCCAGATAATTTCGCCATCTTCTTTTTTTAAACCTATGCGCGCGAATTGTCCCGGCACAAAGCCATACGCGGCGTCGCGGTTAATCCGGAGCGACATGAGGGCCTCGTTCCAGCGATGGATGGAAACGACCGCCTGCTCAGTATATTTTGAGGTGGCGATGGACGCGGCCGGTGGCAGTACCAATGTAGCCGCAGGCGCCGGCAGGGCGTTGTCGATCTTGGCACTGTCGATGGAATTCTTTGTGCTAGCAGGTGTTGCAAAATTTGACATAGCTCGTTATCGGATATTGTTAGTGTAATGAACGGTTAGAAATAAAAAACGAGAACCGCGAAGTGGGCAAAGGTAATTAAAGCGTCTAAAAATCAACGGCGCGCTTCATCCAAAATTTCAGCCCGCATTGAATTGCAAGGCGGCCAACCGCGCGTAGAGACCACCCTCAGCTACCAGCGCCTCGTGCGTGCCTTCGGCGACCACTTTTCCAGCATCGAGCACAACGATGCGGTCCGCAGATTTAACGGTCGCGAGCCGATGCGCAATGATCAGCGTAGTGCGACCCTGCATTAGCTTCTCCATGGCCAATTGCACCATGCGTTCAGACTCGGCATCGAGCGCTGAAGTTGCTTCATCCAACAATAATATCGAACGGTCTGCGAGAAAAGCACGCGCAATCGCGATCCGCTGGCGCTGCCCACCGGATAATTTAACGCCGCGTTCGCCCAAATTGGTTTCAAATTTATCTGGCATCGCCTCAATAAATTCCAACGCATAAGCGGCCTCACAAGCCGCGCGCACGTCAGCATCGCTTGCATCAGGCCGACCATAGCGCACGTTTTCCGCCACGCTGGCAGCGAAGATGACAGGGTCCTGAGACACCAGTGCAATCCTTGAACGCACATCAAGCGGATCCGCCGAACGAAGGTCAACGCCATCAATACTGACGCTGCCTTCCTGCGGATCATAGAAGCGAAGTAGGAGCTGGAAAACCGTGGTCTTGCCCGCACCACTGGGACCGACCAGCGCCACAATATTACCCGCGACGACGTCCAGAGAGAACGCGTCTAGCGCCGCGGTATCAGGCCGCGAAGGATAATGAAAAGTCGCATCGCTGAAGCGAATATGACCCAACTTTTCTGATCGTGTTGCTTTTGACATTGCCACCGGCTGAGCGGGTGCAGCGATATCAGCAGGCGTATTCAACAGCTCCATCAAGCGCTCAGACGCACCTGACGCGCGCATCAACTCACCATAAACTTCAGAAACAGCCCCCACCGCATTTGCCACTAGAATTGCGTAAAACACGAATGCAGATAACTGCCCCGCGGTAATTTTGCCATCGATCACATCATGGCCGCCGATCCACAAAATTACGGCTACCGCGCCAAATGCCAGCATGATTACTGATGCGATCAGACTCGCGGTATAGCGTGCCTTGGTTGCAGCCGTATCAAATATGTGCTCCACATAGCGCGCGAAATGTTGACGGTCGATCGGCTCATGTGCGTAGGCCTGCACGGTGCGGATTTCATGCAGTGACTCATCAATGTAGGAACTTGCATCTGCGACCCGATCGGTTGTGTCTTTTGACAGTTTTCTGACTCGCCGTCCCAGCAACACGATCGGGGCCAGCACCAGCGGGATGCCGCACAAGACGAATAAAGTGAGTTTTACGCTGGTGATAAACAACATCACCATTCCGCCGATAAAAAGGACCGCATTGCGCAGCGCAAATGAAAACGCGCTGCCAATAACGCTCTCCACCAATGTCGTGTCATTGGTCAAGCGTGAGATAACTTCGCCCGTGCGGGTTTTTTCAAAGAAAGCGGGTGAGAGGGTCAAAATATGATCGTAGACGGCGCGGCGAATATCGGCCACAAAGCGCTGACCCACCCACGTAATGAGGTAGTAGCGAGAAAAAGTCGCAACGCCGAGCACCAGCAATAACCCAACGAGGGTAAGCAACGCCTGATCCAGGGTGTCGGCGTTGCCGCTTGAAAAGCCCTGATCAATCACGTGCTTCAGTCCTTGTCCGATCGCCAGAACCGTTCCCGCTGCTACCAACAATGCCAACATAGCGAGCGCAAAGCGCGCCTTGTAGGGGGCGACAAAACGGATCAACGCGGCCAGTTTTTTGATATCCTTGGCTGAGCGCTTAGGTTCCGGTTTAGGTTCCGGCTTCGCTTGTGATTTCGGCTCCGCCCCGGCACCTGCTTTATCTAGCCTGCTTACTTGTAGGCTCGCACCATCATCATTACTGTTTTCGTGTGCGATCGACGACACTGCTTCAGGTGCATGTTCGGAATGCGGGTCAGGCTGGATCGCTGCTTTCAGGCTGGGGATGCGATTGGGGGGATCAAATGTCGTATTCATATCAACATTCTACAGGGCGCAATCAGAATGATGCCGCCGCACCCCGATGGGCGCTTCATTATTACCAGCCACCCCATCCAAAATCAGCGCACTAATCTTTCACCAGGCCGCTTTAACAACGGTCTAGCAACATTTCCGGAAATTGCGAAAATAGCCCGATCCTGCGCAACCGTAGAACGAATTTCAGAATTGATGTTACCCGACAGCGCACCGGAACCGTTCACAACGCTGACGTTGCCGTTGGCAAGCAACACGCCGCCGGCAAGCTTGATTTTCTCGAAGTTCAGCACGCCTTCAGCAAGACGCAGCTGTCCCGTCAGCTCAGTGAATTTTGATTGGCCGCCGCGCCCGCCGCTTTCCGGAGAGCGCATCGCCTGCACCAAATCCACGTTACTGATGGAACCGTCCGTGACCTTAAAAGTCCCTTGTATATTGGGCTTTGCCAGCAGCGCGCTTAAGTTAAGCGCCTCACCAGATGCCGTAAATTCTCCGGCCATGCGGCCGGTTAGCGCAATGTCGCGGGTGAAAACTTCTGCCAGTTGGTTTACGCGAATTTTTTGCGCGGTGAAATTGGCCTTGAATTTAGTGCCCTCTTTCCAACTGGCGGTGAGCGAACCTATCACTGAGCCTTCCAGCAACTGCGCATCAACCTCCGGGAATGTCAGCTCATTACCCAGCAATGTGCCTTTGGCCGTAACGCTGGCAATCGGAATGGGCGCGCCGATCGGCAGCGTCATGCCGCGCCCGGAAAAATCAACCACCCACATCTTGGGCGCAGGCGGACCCATGACGTTTTCCGCCATTACAGCAGCGGACGTGGCACTCGGGGTGACATCGACCATCCACTTGCCATCCCGCACACGCGCACTTGCGCGCGTAATCTCGCCCCGGTTATTTAGTTGGATGTCGGCGTCGACCTGTTCGACGGCAACGCCCTGCAGTGCAAGCTTCAGGTTTTTCAGCTTTATCCAGCTTATCTCAATTTCTGATCCTCGATTTTTGGGATCGGCCCACTTCAGCGCGCGCGGAAGTGCTTCGGCCGAAATCGTGGCTTCCTGAAATTCGATCGAATCCACGATTAATTTATCCCCAAACAGCGACGCAAAATCGACATAAATATTGACGTTGCTGCCCTTAGCGTCAAGCAGTTTGCCAACCGCGATCTGTTCAACTTTTAAATGCGGCGTAGGAAATAATGCAATTCGCAAATTGCTGGCACTCACGTCGTCATGCAGCCAGGCCGACAGCGCTTTTTCAAGGCGACTATTGAGCTGATTCAGCGGTATCACTTGCAGTGCCGTAAATGCGATCACGATCAGCGCAATGCTTGCGGTGACAATCCAGCCAAGCCAATTGCGTCGCTTCTTAGGCACGCGCTTTTTAGGCTTGCCCTTCTCAGCATCGAGCCTTTCCTGCTCCGCCAGTTCATTTTGGACGCGCAACTCTTTGAGTCGGGCCACTTGCGCGCTTCGCGACATTTCCTCCGCCTCAAAATCCATCCGTGCGCGTTCTTCGGCGCGCTGGCGGGCAGCTCTTTCCGCAGCAATCGTTTCCTGCGCCTCCCGTTCAGCCCGCTCGCGTCTCGCCGTTTGTTCCTCGGCGGCCTTGGATGCAATCTCTCGGCCCTCCGACTCAAGAATCGCTTTTTTCTCTGCCTCTTCGCGAGCTCGCCGTTCGGATTCCAGTTCAGACTGGCTCTTGATGGCATCTTGCTGGCGCAATTCCTGCTGGATCAGAGTCTGTGCCTGCGCATTCATTTTTGCTTGCTGTTCCACCAACAGCTTTTTGGCGAGATCGGCCTCTACACGCGCGCGTTCCTCTGCTTCCTCA
Organism: Burkholderiales bacterium; assembly: GCA_038236905.1. GTDB lineage: Bacteria > Pseudomonadota > Gammaproteobacteria > Burkholderiales > Usitatibacteraceae > UKL13-2. The sequence continues at coordinate 16,688 of JBBRZG010000007.1, read as the reverse complement.
CGTGCACGTGCCTCTAGCCTCGACCTGTTCCTAGCGTCCGTTTCGCGTTGCAATTGTGCCTGCTTTTCCGCGCTCCGGCGCGCCTCTTCCTCCGCCTTTAATCGTTCGGTCAGATCGCTCGCCTGCTTTGATGCTGCGGCGGCCTGAGCTTCGGCTGCTTTTCGAGCTTCGACATCGACCAGATTTTTTTTCTCCGCTTCAGCTCGCGTCCGTGCTTCGATTTCGCTTTGCGCCTCACGTTGCCATTGCGCCTCGGCCTCCGCCGCGCGGCGGGCTTCCTCTTCCACTTTCAAGCGCGCCGCAAATTCACCGGCGGCTTTCGAGGCAGCCTCTGCCTGCGCTTCAGCCATCTTGCGCGCCTCAATTTCGGCGCGATTTTTTTCGTCGGCGATGGTTGCAATACGTGCTTCCATTTCTGCTCGGATTCTAATTTCCTGTTCGGCCAGCATCAGCCGCGCATCGGCTTCAGCGCGCTCAGTCGCCTGCGCCGAGGCACGAGAGAGCGACTTACGCTCTTCGTCGAGCCTTAGCTCCAGCATGCGCCGCGCTTCGTTTTGCGCCTCTTCCAGCACTGCCGCCTCAACCTCGCTGCGGGCACTTTCGTTAATGTCGGAGCGCAGCATCAGCTCCATTTCTTCACGCACCGTCGCCTCAATTTCAGCCTTGAGTTGCTGACGCAAATCGCGCTGTGCGGTTTCGAATTCTGCGGCTTGGCGCTTGGCTGCCGCCTCAGTCTGCATGCGGGCGGCCGCGAGCGCTTTCGCCTCTGCTTCCGCTTCCACGCGCGCGCGGCCTAGTGCCTGAGCTTCGGCTTCTGCCTGCGCGCGGGCGGCAGACAAAGCGCGCTGCTGTTCTGATTCACGCTCGATTTGCTCGCGCGTCATGCGGGTGCGGGTATCTGCCAAGGAATCGCGTTGTTGCTTTTCTTCAACGAGTTTAGTTTCGAGGGCTTGTCGGGCGATTTCAGCGGCAGCCTGCGCGCGTTGAGCTTCTTCCATCGCGCGCAATTCCGCCTCCTTGCGTGCACGCGTTTCCACTTCAAGTCGGGCGTAAAGCTCGGCTTCGCGTTCAGCACGCGCACGTGCCTCCGCTTGTGCTTTCTGCACCTCAAGTTGACGAGCCCGCTGAATTTCGCCCTGCACACGCAATGCCTCCGCCTGCATGCGCTCACCTTCGGCTTTTGCCTGCGCACGCGCTTCACTCAATTGATTGGCGTTAACTTGTGGTGCCTGGGGTGGCTGGATTGGCTGCGGTACTGCATACTCGACCTGATTGGCCAAACTGGATGCGCGCTGAAAAGGCGACGGGCCAAAGCTGGCGCTAATCGGACCGGCTTTACTCGCAGGGGTAAAGTCAAAATCATCATCGCCACCAAAATCAGTAAGCGGAATTTCAACTTTAATTTCAAAAATTTTGGTGAAACTATCACGCTGGAGTTGCGCAAGTGCTTTGCCTACAGCCAATACCGGCATTTCTGCTTTTACGGCCAACTGCGCAACGGTAGACTTGCCGTCAATGGCTTTTAAAACCCGAGTTAAGTCACGCGATAGCGACTGGGTTCGCTGATTGACCTGCGTGACGCCTTTGGCAGTTTTAGTGAATACGGTGTTCGAATCCATCGCGTGGCTCTCAACGTAAGGATTGATGTTATCGCCGCGCCCTCCACTCATCGTTGTTTAAGACGCAAGCGACGCGACATCTTGTTCGGCACGGTTTTTATTGCCGAGATTTACTATTTAAACCAATGTGATGACAGTTTGTTCTAACACTTTGTTTTTCAACACTTCTATGTTCTCACGAATTTAAGTTGCGCGCGATTAAAACTCTCTGGTTTGACTTTAGTTTGGCACCCGTTAAGCTCCAAGCCATTAAATGCGGTCAACGAAAGCGTCTTGCACTCGTTATCTCACTACTCACCGCGCCAGTCGACACACATGCAACCGAAATATCTAACTCGCACAATATCGGAGAAGCTGGTTCGCCGGCCCCGCCACTAGAGGAAAACGTCATGAGTAGGATCATCAGCCAGCCAGTTTCCCGATCGGCGTTCAAGTCTTTCATTGGGTTTGCATCTTTCCTAAGTTCCGGCATTGCTCTTGCGGCGATCACGAGCGCGGTACTTGCGACTGCAGCCCTATCGGCATTCGCCGAGCCTCCAAACCGTGTCGGCCGCGTCAGTTTGTCAGAGGGCAACGTTTCGTTTTACATGGATCGAAGCGAGGGTTGGAAACCGGCACGACTCAATTATCCGGTTACCAGCGAGAATTCTATCTGGACCGAGGCAGCCTCACGCGCTGAAGTTCGGATCGGTTCATCGGCATTGCGTCTCGATGATAATTCGATTCTTGATTTTATCCGCATCTCCGATGATCAGACTCAGGCCTATCTACAGCGCGGCACTATCAATATCCGAACCCGCAGCGACCGTGATCAAAACACCTTTAGCGTTGAAACAGGCGAAGGCCGCTTTGTCGTCGAGGGCAATGGTCGTTACTCTATTAACGCTTCCGCCGATGGGCAGGAAAGCCGTTTTTCAGTGTATTCAGGCCGTGCAAGGTTTGAAAGCGCAACCGGTGGTGGCAATAGTGAAAATGTTATTACCGTGGATCGTGGCCGCACCTTAGTGGTGTTTGGCGACAATACGGGCTCGACTAGAGGCAACACCAATTTTCGCTTCGAGAACGCAGTGGAATCAAGTTTTGATCGCTGGGCCGATGCGCGTGACCGCTCGTGGGATCAAACCCATACCCGCTATGCAAGCTCACAAGTCATTTCGCCCTACATGACGGGCTATGAAGACTTGGACACCTACGGTGACTGGATCGACAACGGTGAATATGGTCGCATTTGGGCTCCTCGCAACGTGTCGGCCAATTGGGCACCATATCGCAACGGCTCGTGGTCTTATGTTAATCCTTGGGGATGGACATGGGTGGACGACGCCCCGTGGGGATTTGCACCGTTCCATTATGGGCGCTGGGTGACCATCAACTCACGCTGGTGCTGGTGGCCGGGTGAATATAATCGTCGACCCGCCTATGCTCCCGCGTTGGTGGCTTGGTATGGTCGCCCAGGTCTGAGCGTGAATGTGAGCGTTGGCTCTTCAGTTGGTTGGTTTCCGCTGGCTCCACGTGAATACTACGTGCCGCGCTACACCAATAACGCGACTTATATTCGTAATGTCAATTACGTGACCAATAACATCACCATAAATAATTACAAGCCGCAGGCGCGCTATCAAAACCAGGTCCCTGGTGCGACATTTGTAAATCAGAATGTCTTTGCGCAATCGAAACCTATCGCTGTCAACGCAATCCGCGCAACGCCCGCAATGACGACCAACTATGTTCCACAGCAGGCGGTCGATGTGCCTCGCCCAGTCATGCAGGGCCAACCGGCAATAGCGGGTGCGCCCATGCAGGGTGCAAAGCCGGGCTCGCCAAACTCGGTTTGGTCAGCGGGTCGCAATAACGTGGTGGCACCTGTCTATGCAGCGCAGCCGCAAAGCCAGGGTCAAAGTCAGAAGCAGCCAGAACAACTCCAACCCCAGGTTCCAGGGCGAGTCGGTTCAGGTGTCGCCATCGCCGGTGCGGTAGCAGCAGGCGGCGCTGTCGGTGCGGTTGGTGCAGCGGCGATCGGTAACAACAATAATGCGCCACAAGTGCGCGGCAGGCTCGCAGGCGCGCCACAAAACACCGTCCCACCTGCCGTCTTACCAGCCCCGATGATAAGAGGGGGCGCTAATAATTCGACGCCCGTCGCGCCTACCGGGGTGGGGGGCGCAGTCATGAATGCCCCGATCAATAATGCGCGGCCTCCCATGCAGCAATCTCCTAACCTGCCGCCGCCTGTTTCTGTAACGGCGTCGCCTTCGACGCCCCGCGCCCTTGGTGTCGGCAATGCGCCTTCAGCCAACACACCGGCACCACCGGTTGTCGCGCCAACGCCAGCCTACCTGCAGGGCGCCAAACCAATCGCAGCCGGTAGCATCGATTTAAATACGCAACCTCGCGTTCGACAAAATAGCCGTGCGGATTCGGAAGACGTGAACGCGGATCGCCGCAATAAGCCGCAGGCAGAGTATGAGCCGCAAGGCGTGACCCCTAACCAACGGCAAGCACCACAAGAACGTCGGGAGCGTCCCGCTGCACGGGTCCAGCCGCCGGTAACGCAACAGCCGCAAACACAGACTCAAGCACCGCGTGCGCAACAGCAAGGTCAAGATCAAAGACAGGGACAAGGACAGGGACAAGGACAGGGGCAACCACAGCAGCAGCCTCAACAACGCGCTGAAAAGCAGCCGCAGGCCGAGAAACCGCAGCGCGTGGAGAAGCCGCAAAACGCACCGCGATTGGAAGGGCAAGGCAAACCCGGCCAGAAAGATTAAACATCTGAAGCAACGGTCTGCGGGCGCGTTAGGATTGACGTAGAGAGCAGTTGGCTCGGCAACGCATTATCTGTGAGGGCCTCGAAGCACTATGCCTGAGGACGCCCTATTGACGGGCGTCCTCAGGACCATCACTGCGAATGCCCAAATCTCGTGAGCTACGATGCGATCGTTAGGCCACGACCCTCAAAGCTTAACTCTCAAACAAGGCAATTCAAGGCATCGCGCAAAGCCTATTTTTTTGCATGTTCCCAGTAAGGTGGATCGCCAAAGGTTTTTTTCATAAAGTCGATGAATACTCTTACTTTGGCGGGCAGAAATTTTCGATCGGGATAGACCGCAAAAATATCATTGCCCGGTGCGGCGAACTTGGGGAGCACTTCAACCAACCGCCCGCGCTCAATTTCCTCAGAGACCTCCCACGCGCTGCGCCACGCAAGACACTGACCGGCAATTGCCCATCGGGTCAGCACTTCACCGTCGTTACATTGCAGCTTACCGCCGACTTTGACGGACACACTTTTACCTGCGACGTTGCTGTCTGATTTGCCATTTTTACCCTCACTTTTTCCTTCATTCTTTGCCTCGCTCGGTTCACGGAACGTCCACGAATCGGCCAATCCCGCTTCGGTTGCCGTGACTAGACAATGGTGTTTTGCCAGATCCGCCAATACCAACGGCTTGCCACTGCGCTTAATATAATCTGGCGAAGCCACCACCACCCGGTGATTGCGAGCCAACTTACTGGCAATAAGGTCAGCATTTTTCAAATCTGCAATTCGAACCGCCAAATCGACACGTTCGTTTTTTAGATCCACCAACCGTTCTGACAATAGCAGGGTTACACTCAAATTTGGGTGCGCGGCGGTAAATGCAGGCAGGTGCGGCGCGATGTGTTTACGGCCAAACGCAGTCGGCGCAGAGACGATCAAACGTCCGGTAGCGCTTTTCGCGCCAACCGAGAGCGATTCTTCCGCGGCACACAATTCATTCATTATGTTTCGCACGTCTTCAAAAAACGCAGAACCTTCCGGCGTTAACGTGATCTTTCGGGTAGAGCGCTTGAAAAGCTTCACGCCTAGTTGCTCTTCGAGTTGATCAATCCGCCGACCAACCATCGCCGGTGTAACGCCTTCCGAGCGCGCGACAGACGACAAGCTCTCGGATTTGGCGACATCTAAAAACGTCTGTAATGCTTTAAAACGATCCATTTCTACTCCTCGGTTTTAGGCATCCCATTACTTACTTTTTAGTATGAGATTATTATTTTTAACTCGTCATTATAATATTTTTGGTATCGTAATACACTTGACGATAGTTTGCAGGAGATTTTAAAAATCGAATGCTCTTTAAATCAGGAAAAATATGATCATTGCTAAAACTTCAATGCAAGACAGTTTACCGACCGGACTTGCGATTCACGCCGACATCAGCGCTGCGTTCGCAGAAATTTTGACCCCTGCTGCGTTGACGTTTTTGGTGATTTTAGTTCGTAAATTTGAATCCACACGGCAAACCTTACTCGCTAAACGTGACGCACGTCAAAAAAAGTTCGATGCAGGTACGTTGCCAGACTTTTTACCAGACACCAAAAATATTCGAGCCGGACGGTGGGTCGTGGCGTCGGTGCCTGCTGACATCCAAGATCGCCGCGTCGAAATCACCGGCCCGACTGACCGAAAAATGGTCATAAATGCGTTAAATTGCGGTGCCAACACGTTCATGGCCGATTTTGAGGACGCCAATTGCCCCACATGGCACAACATGATCGATGGCCAAATAAATCTGCGCGACGCCAACGCACGCACCATTGCGTTCGAGCAAAACGGTAAGTCATACAAACTCAACGAAAAACCCGCCGTCTTGTTTCCGCGCCCGCGCGGCTGGCATCTCGATGAGAAGCACGTTACGCTGGACGGCCAACCTGTCTCCGGCGCGATATTCGATTTCGCCCTGTATTTTTTCCATAACGTTAAAACGTTGCTTAGGCGCGGCAGCGGCGTGTACCTGTATTTGCCGAAGATGGAGTCTCATCTTGAGGCTCGCTTGTGGAACGATATTTTTGTGATGGCACAGACAGAACTGGGCGTCCCGCAAGGCACTATCAAAGGCACAGTGTTGATTGAGACTATCGTTGCCGCATTTGAGATGGACGAGATTTTGTATGAGTTGCGCGAACACAGCGCGGGCTTGAATATTGGCCGTTGGGATTATATTTTTTCAGCGATCAAAAAATTCCGCCTCAACAAGGATTTTTGTTTAGCTGACCGCGCCGAAGTCAATATGATGGCTCCGTTTCTGCGCGCCTATGCGCTGACGCTGGTAAAAACTTGCCACAGGCGCCAAACGTTTGCGATGGGCGGCATGGCGGCACAAATCCCGATTAAAAATAATCCTGCTGCCAATGACGCTGCCTTTGAAAAAGTGCGTCTGGACAAGTTACGCGAGGTCACCGATGGCTGCGACGGCACATGGGTGGCGCATCCCGGCTTGGTAGCCGTGGCGAAGGCGGTATTTGATGAACATATGCCGACGCCCAATCAAATTCACAAGCAACTCGATGACATTCATTTCACGGCAAGCGATTTGCTCAATTTCCGCCCCGAAGCACCGATTACCGAGGCTGGGCTACGCAACAATATTCAAGTGGGCATTCAATACATCGGCTCGTGGCTCGGCGGCAATGGTTGTGTACCGATTTTCAATTTAATGGAAGACGCCGCCACCGCTGAAATTTCGCGCAGTCAGGTCTGGCAGTGGATCCGTTCACCCAAAGGCGTACTTGATGATGGCCGCAAAGTAAGCAAGGAAATGGTGAAAATGCTGATTGCGGATGAGCTTACAAAAACGCCGGAAATCGCTGGCGAAGCCGCTTATAAAGCGGGCAAATATGTGGAAGGTGCCGCCATGTTTGAAAAGCTCGTCATGGACGACAACTACGAAGAGTTCCTTACCCTGCCGGCTTATCGGGCGGTCGCATAGGACAAGCAAATAGTACTGACGCTTTTTAGTACCGAAGAACGTGATCGCTACTTGGCGGCAATAAAAATGCCCCGCAGAAATGCGGGGCATTTCTATTGCAAAGATTTTTTATTACAAGAGCTGTTTACGATTTAGGCTTTTGACGACGAAGCCTTTTGCGGCTAACGACGACGACGGCACGGTACTTCACTAATACCTCGTGGCCTTTTATCGCGACGATGTTTGTTGCGCCAACAAACAATGCAGCCCCATGTCGGCTGGAAAAGCAACCGCTACTCCAGCCGCCAGCTATACATCAATTAAAAAATTTCGACACGCTTTGCAGGGTGCGATAGACGCCCCACGCGACTGGAATTCCCACCGCAGCCCATGCCAGCACAACCAAAATAGTAGGGGTATTACCACCCGTTCCCGGGCCAGCACCGACCTCGGACGCGACCGCCTTGTCATGCGCGAGTCGCTTTTCCTCCGCCAACTCCACCGGCGTCATAAACCATTTGTCCGCGACGGGACGTACCAAAAGATTACAAATCAAACCCACCACCAGCATGCCGACGAGTATGTACATCGTTTGGTTGTAAACCTGCTCTCGCGGAATGCCTAAGCCGATTTGATAATCGCGCATACCATTGACGACCAACGGGCCCAAAACCCCGGCAGTCGCCCACGCTGTCAATAGGCGACCATGAATGGCACCGACCATTTGCGTACCGAACAAATCTGCAAGGTAAGCGGGTACGGTCGCGAAACCGCCGCCGTACATTGAGAGGATGATGCAGATCGCGCCTACGAACAACGCTTTGCTGCCGGCGCCCGCGCTGGCAGGAACGCTCGCGTACAAGAGTCCACCAAGCACGAAGAAAATCACATACGTCATCTTGCGGCCAAATTTATCGGACAAACTCGCCCAAAAGAATCGCCCACCAATGTTGAACAAACTGAGCAATGCGGTGAAACCCGCGGCAACACCCGCAATCGCGGTGAGCTGGCCTTTATCCAATTCTACAAATTTTTTGCCAACACCAATCAAACTGCCCCCAAACACTTCTTGCAGCATCGGACTCGCCATCCCGATCACGCCAATGCCCGCGCTTACGTTCATGCATAGCACCATCCAAATCAGCCAGAATTGGGGAATTCCCCATACTTTTTTCACGTGCACATGACGTTGCGTAATCATGACGTTGCTGACTTGTGCGGCAGGCGCTGTCCAGCCTTCAGGCTTCCAACCGGTTGCCGGGACGCGATAGCTGAATGCACCAGCGATCATGAAAACAAAATAAACCAACGCCATTACGACGAAAGTGGCTGTTACACCAACGTCTGTTGCGGTCGAAAAATATTTCATCAACTCAACCGCAAGCGGCGAGCCAATCATTGCGCCGCCACCGAAGCCCATGATTGCCATGCCAGTCGCCATGCCGCGCCGGTCGGGAAACCACTTAATCAATGTCGAAACAGGCGAGATATAACCCAACCCCAGCCCAATGCCGCCGATCACACCAGAGCCCAAAATCATCATCCAAAGCTGGTGCGAATAAACCCCAAACGCTGAAATTAACATTCCGCCGCACCAGCACAATGCGCTGACGACACCAGCTTTGCGCGGGCCTGCACGTTCCAGCCAGCCACCCCATATCGCGGCCGAGCAACCCAGGAACACAAAGAACAATGTGTACATGATGCCAAGACTTGAGATGTTCCAGTTACAGTCGGTTGCCGTGAATTCAGCGAGGCTTGGTAACGCAAGTCCAAAAATTGAAACACCCTTTGCACAAGCGGTGATTCCAGGGCCGGTCAAAGCCTTCGACAATGGCAGCCAAAACACTGAAAAGCCATAAGCCATACCGATGCACAGATGAATCGCGAGCGCAGCCGGTGGAACAAGCCATCGATTAAAGCCCAAGCCCGCAATCGTTCGCTCTTTGTCCAGAAACCCTAAGAGTCCGCCGCTAGGAGACCCGCCCTGAATATCTTTTCCACCGATGACTGCAGACATGTTTTTCTCCTCAAAATTTAACTGCTTTATAGTTTTAACGTGGCTCGCAAAGAAGTCTGGGTACGCTTAAATAAGCTTGCACTTTTTGACATCTTATTTAAGTGTAGGGGAAGTTTGCCGGCTCGATAATACAACATCTGCTATCAAGCAAATATGCAATTATCCTTGCGATCATTGCTGGTGAATGCTGGTGAATGCTGGTGAATGCTGGTGAATGACGCCTGATAAGGCGCCTGCGTTCAGGAATTGCTTTGCCTCGCGTGGCAAAGTGCACTTGACTGTCATCAATCTGGCTAATCGCTGCGGATGTGCGAACTGGGACGGACGGGCAGCTTGGGAACAGATCTTACCGGACTCAAATATTAAACCCTAGGTTCTACGGGCATTCGCAAGCATCTATTGCTTGGAACACCCGCCAAAGCAAGGGTTAAGTCGATAAATTTGCTGGACAGCTTGGCTTTACGCTTTCGCTTGAACCGCAAAAAACCTTCGATGACAGACTAAAAACGCGACAAATCAACCGTTCGATAGAAATTCATGACTTTGGGCACATAAGCCATGGTTTCAGGATAATTTGGGATGCGATTACCGGCGCGGATTACCGCGTTCTCGCCGGCGTTGTAACCCGCAAGCGCCAACTCGACATTGCCATTGAACATCGCGAGCAGATCGCGCAGATAACGGGTGCCACCATTAATGTTTTCGCTCGGGTCGTGAATATTGTTCACCCCATAACGTTGCGCGGTGGCGGGAATCAACTGCATCAGTCCGACCGCACCCTTAGGTGACATGGCGCGGGCGTTATATCCGGATTCCGCTCTAATGACGGCATGGATAAGCTTGGGGTCAAGCCCATTTAACTTGGCAGCGCTGGCGATAATAGGCACATATTTACCAATATCGATGCTCACAGGGCCGCTCGCAGACCAGGCATTGGGACGCATCTCGCCGGAAGTGGGAATGCGATAAACCATTCGATAGCGCCGGTCGAGGTGGGGCAGATTTGAAAAATGTACAACGCCTTTTTCGTCCGTAAACGAATAAATATTGGCCGTAGCGACTGTAGACCATGCGCCGGCCATAACGGCCGCTGCCAACACGCAAGATATGCGCTGGCGAAAGCGGATCGTAAGAATAAATATCAGGCTGCAAATCTTCATAAATTTTATTATATTCTGGCTACAACACATTGAATAATAACACTTTGCATTAACCTACCTTGCTACAGCCGCCCAACGGTAAGGTAAGCACCGTTTGTCGACAGGTTCTCGCCAACCTGAAGGGTTATTAAGTTTGGTAGCGAGTTCGTCATTACGCACCCAGTTCGCAAACCCTCACATTTCTCGGGCGAGTGTCGATATTAACGAAAGGCGAAGTTGGTGGTGGGACCTCGTTCTTGTAAACTCAGTTAGCACAATACATACCAGTATTTAATAAATCTAGGTTCCACGGTTTAAACCATGTCCGTTCCAAACGCCGGTGTAAATATTCTTGTTGTCGATGACGATAGCGTCATACGTGAAATTGTGCGCATGCATCTAGCGACATCGAATTTCGTCGTCAGCTTAGCCGAAGATGGTGAAGCCGCGCTGGCACATGTGTTGCGTAGCCCACCCGATCTGATCATTACGGATATCTCGATGCCACGGCTGGACGGATTCGAGTTATTGGAAGCGGTTCGCGCAAACCCCGCAACCGCGTTTATTCCCATCATTTTGCTCAGCCAGCACAGCGACGTATCGGTGTTCCGCCGTGGTATGGAGTTGGGAGCCGACGATTTTCTGGCTAAACCCGTTAAGCGCATCGAACTGATCAACTCAGTGATCGCACGCCTGACTCGCGCGGGACGCATGGCGCGCAGCCTAAGCGCGCAGGTGGCCGACGAGCAGGACATCACAAGCATTGTTTCGCGCCACAATCCGGCTGCCCCCGATGTTATCAGGCCCGGTATAGCTACGATAGTCACGTCAGCCGCCACATCCTGCTTGCCCAGCGTATCGGCCAACGAACTGGATGGCTACCGGCTAATAAAAAAAATTGGCGAAGGTGGCATGTCGCAGGTATTTCTGGCCGAGCGCGCAGATTCTGGTGACCGACATGTGCTCAAATTGGCGCGTATCGCCAAGGGCGATGACGGCCGTGTCTTGCAGCGCTATATTGACGAATATGCATTGGTATCCCAAATCACGCACCGTAATGTTGCCAAGATTTTTCACCAAGGGTGCTCTGAAACCTATGCCTATATTGCGATGGAATATTTCCCTAACGGCGACTTGCGCAACCTCATGAAACAGCATGAGGCTTCATATGATCGCTTGACACCGGATACCGCTGTTGCAATCTTGATTCAAGTAGCCTCGGCGCTTGATGCGGTTCATCACAAAGGCGTTGTACATCGCGATATGAAGCCGGACAACATCATGCTGCGCGAAGATGGCTCACTCGCGCTCGCCGACTTTGGCATCGCCAAACACTCCCAAGAGAGAAATTACAAAACAGCGCATGGTGAGGTTTTTGGTACGCCGGTCTATATTGCACCTGAGCAGGCGACCGGCCAAGATATTGATCATCGCGCCGATATTTATTCACTCGGTGCCATGTTCTTCGAATTATTGACCGGCAGCCAACCGTACAAGGCAGACACTGCTCAAAACATGCTTGAGCAGCACGTGCGCGCACCGCTGCCATCGCTACCACCAAGCTTGGTACGGTTTAAGCCTCTACTGGATCGGATGTTGGCAAAACGTCGCGATGATCGCCCCGATTCAGCCCTTGACATTGCCGCTGAACTGGGCAACTTGTTCAGCCCACCCGTGGCTGCCAGCACCGGCGACTTACTGAACGCAGGTTCACAGCCGCTTCCCGCAGATTTCGATTTGGTAGGGCGCATCCGACGCGCCGCAGAAATTACACTTTCGTTGGAGCGCATGAAGCCTCGCCAATCGATGAAATCAACTGCAACATCAGGCACTACGTGATGACGCGGCATTTGTCGCCGCAAAAACCATTCGGCGGATTGCCCGTCTCCTGCTTTTTAGATCTACCTTCTACACCTGTACTTTAGAACAGCCGTGTTTGCTAACAATCGATAACCTCGTCGCTTGGTTGTGCCCAAAATATATGCCGGACACAGATGCCAAACAGATGCATCTGACACCCTGCTATTCTGCAGATTATATTAATCTGCGCTAATACAACTAGATCATTGCGAACACTTGGACTCAAACCTTAACACTGCCATTAAGTCTCCCGCCACCAAAACAGTTGGTGTGAACGACAAGATCAACTTAGCGCCTAAGGCGAAGCGCCGGATCCAGCTGGAAATGCCGTGGGTCATATTATTGGCCATGCTGGTTGGAACATTTGTTGCCGCCTACAGAAGCGAACAGGCCGCCGATGCAGCCGCATTAAAACGCTTCCAGGAAACAGCACAATCTGCCTTCATGAATTTGCAACGCGAACTTGAAGCAACCAAGGATCTGCTAGAGAGTACATCGGCGCTTGTTTCAATAATGCCTCAGGGCAGTCTAGATACAAACGCTTGGAGCCATTTCTTCAATGCGCGTTCTGCAAGCAGCAAACGCGACCATGGCGGCAATGAGGCTAATGGGCCTAATAGCGATAGCCGACACGGCTTGATTCGCCTGGACTATATACCTGGCAACAATGTGCTGGTCGGCTCCGAGTTGGCCGCTGCAGCGACACCGCGTCTATCTAACCTGTTTGGCACTAACGCTGGCGGCATCGCCGCGGAAGCGAACCTAGGGAAGATTCCTGCCGTGGCATCAGCAATTGCCGATGCAAATAAGCGTTTTGGCGTGGTGCTGTCGGCACCCTTAAATACTGCGCCTCCGGCTGGCGGAAACATTGTGGCGATGGTGCTTGCGACAACCGCACAAAACTCTGGCGGGAAATTCGATGCCGATAAAACACCCGCTACTCAAAAAAACGATGTCGTCCTGCCAGCCGCAAATGGGCTGCCGCCCACGGCGGCGAAAGCACCGGGAAGTATTATTGGTCTCATAAACTTAATCGATATTCTCGCCAAACCAGGCCGCGCAGAAGGTAATCGAATCAGCGCATTGGTGGTGGACGAAGCAAACCCGCCAAACACTGCTCAGGCTCCATATAAACCCCAATTCAGTCAGGTCATAGGCGGTGGGGCAGCGCAACAACCGTTGAAAATACTCGTTACATCTACGCCGCAATTCGAGGACGAACTCAAGGATTCTTCACCCCGAATCATTCTGATGGTCGGCATCATTGGCGCTGTTTTACTGGCGGGCCTTATCTGGCTACTGTCGCGTTTGCGCCAGCAGGCGGAATCACTTTCAGAAAGTATGACGACCCGTTTGCGCGACCAAATGAAACTCAATGAAGACATCATTGAATTCAACCCGAGCCCGATTTATCGGAAAAATGTGAATGGTCAATTTATCGCTGTCAATCGCGCCTGGGAGCAGTTATTCGGATACCGTCGCAAAGACGTCGTCGGTAAACTAAATCGCGATATCCAGCAGGCCGAGCAAGCTATGGAAAGCGACGCCACCGATCAAAAACTATATGAAATTGAGGGCGGCTATGACGTTGCCGAACGCGTGTTCACTAATGCCGAGGGTCGACAATTAGAAACCATGGTCGCCAAGCAATTGATTCGGCGCGCCGATGGCACCGTCGATGGGCTCATTGGCACCATCACCGATTTGTCCCCAGTCCGACGCTTGGAGCGCGAAATCGCCATGCAGCGCGAGCAGCTGGACCTTGTTATCAGCGCCTCTCAACAAGGGATATGGGATGTTGAATTGCGTCCCGGCGGCAACACTTATTTCTCAAGCGCATTTCGCGAGATGCTGGGTTACGCCTCGGGCGGCTTTCCGGCACCCTATCTTTGGGAGGCGAATATCCACCCGGACGACCAGGCGCTATTTGCGAAGGAGCAGGTGCGCCACTTCAAAGGTGAAACGCCGTATTTTGATATCGAAGCGCGGGCGCTGAGACGAGACGGATCTTACTTATGGGTAAGAACCCGAGCGGTGGCGCGTCGCGAGACGGATGGCCGGGCGGTAAGATTTGTAGGCTCGATTGTCAACGTTAGCGACCGCAAAGATGCAGAGCGGATGCTGATCGAGGGTAGCTCGCGCATCGCCGAGGCCGCGAAGGCCAAAGAATCATTTCTGGCGACCATGAGCCACGAGATTCGTACGCCGCTCAACGGTGTTCTCGGCATGGCCGCGCTGCTAGCAGATACGCCATTGAATGAAGAACAACATGACTACATTCGCCTGATTCGAGCGTCTGGCGATACGCTTCTCAGCCTGATCAACGACATACTCGATTTTTCAAAAATTGAGGCAGGACACATGAGCCTCGAATCCGTGCCGGTCGAGTTGATCGCACTGATCGAAGAAACCTTCGAAATCGTCGCAGAAAAAGCGCGCGAAAAGCGTATTGCGCTGATTTACGATGTTCGCGAAGATGTACCGTTCTACATTTTGGGCGATGCGACGCGACTACGCCAAATATTGCTTAACTTACTATCGAACGCGCTCAAATTCACCGAAAGCGGCGAAATAAAATTAACGGTTACCGCGCAACGGAACCAGGCTGGAAAGCTGATGCTGGAAGGTCGTGTCCAAGACACCGGTGTTGGCATCAGCGCCGAGCAGATTGCCAAACTGTTCACGGCGTTCACGCAGGCAGACGCGTCCACCACTCGCAAATATGGGGGTACAGGGCTGGGCTTAGCCATCGTTAAACGTCTGACCGAAGCTATGAATGGAAACGTTCGCGTCGAGAGCGTCGTGGGCGAAGGGGCGACCTTCATTTTCAACATTGAAACCCAGCTTGCGCGAGGTCCGCTACGCCCCTACATGCAGCGAGGAGTATTTGATTTCCTCGGCAAAAAAATTCTGATCGTAGACGGCATCGCCAGCCGCCGGGATATCCAGCAAAGCCGCTACACGCGCTGGGGGTTCGATGCCGTCTCAGTTGGCCCAGATGAGGCTGCAGCAGCGCTGACCGCCAATCCGGGTCTCGATATCGTCATCACTGACTTTGTACAGCCCAGTGTCGAAGCCAGTGAGTTTCAGGCGGCACTAGAAGCCAACGATAAATTGCAGCTCATACAGGGTGATAAACCCGTTGTGAGTTTGCTGTTGTCGGGTGTCAGCCGTGCAGATCTTGCTCGACAAAAATCTTTACCCGCTGTGCGGCATGATTTTTTTCTGGTGAGGCCAGTTAGTATCACCAAGCTATTCGACGCATTGATGCGCGCTGTGCTGGGCGAGCTAAGCACTGACAAATCCCTACAGCCTTATTTGGCGTCAGAAAGAGCAACCGATGGTCGCGCGGCAAGTGCTGCGGTAACCGCACCGTTAGCTCTAGCGGTGGAACCAAAAGTTGCTGATTCCGCAGATCAAACAAAATCCGCACCGGCGGATTTAGAGATGATGCGCCGGAGCGATTCTGCATCTAATCAAGCTTCACTCGCTACATCGGGAGCCGACGCAAAGCGCGTTAACTCAGCCACCACCAGAACTTATAACGTTCTAGTCGCTGAAGATAACGAGGTGAATCAGCGGGTAATAGGCGGCATGCTGACTAAACTGGGCCACCGCTACACCATGGTTGGTGATGGCCGCGCAGCGGTTGATGCAGCCAAGCTGCATCACTTTGATGTGATTTTGATGGACATTCAAATGCCGGTTCTGGATGGAACTGCCGCAACGCATGAAATTCGCGCTTACTTTGCTGAATCTGAAAAGTTGAACAAGGCCGCTTGTCCGCCGATTGTGGCGATGACCGCCCATGCGCTTGCCGGCGACAAAGAAGGTTATCTGGCGAATGGCATGGATGACTATATTT
Source organism: Burkholderiales bacterium (assembly GCA_038236905.1). Classification (GTDB taxonomy): domain Bacteria; phylum Pseudomonadota; class Gammaproteobacteria; order Burkholderiales; family Usitatibacteraceae; genus UKL13-2. The sequence continues at coordinate 456 of JBBRZG010000007.1, read as the reverse complement.
CCAAACCGATTCGCTCCGCTGAAGTCGCCGCCGTGCTCGAACGCACGGCAGGCCAAGCACAATCCGCAGAGAACGAGGTTTCAGAAACGGTCGCAATAGCGGGCAATGAAACCAGCAACGAATCACGTGCGTCGCCTGAAAACGTCACCGCCATTGCTTATGCTGGATCGACTCCAGCAGCATCGTCGGGCGTGTCGAGCCCAGCCGATGTAGCCACCTATACAGAGCCAGTGCCAGGCAGCCGCGTGGCCAAGACCGCTATGTTCGCCCGCAGTGATCTGGCCACGCGAATTGATCAGTTGCCATTGCTCGATATCGAACAGCTCGAAGATCTGCGATATTTGCCTGCCGCGCCGGGTGGTACCGTGGGCGGAAGCGACCCGTCAGACCCGGTGGGCGGCTTGATCAAGCTGTTTCAAACCAAGGCTTGCGAGCGCATGGATACGATCGAAGCTT
>JBBRZG010000006.1:0-53805 GCA_038236905.1 Burkholderiales bacterium | reverse complement strand
TTTAGACCCTAGGCTCTGGGCCAGATAGTAATTTTTTTCTGGGCAAGATGCCGCAAACGTAAAGTCGTATGAAGCAGTATCACGCGTTAATGCGTCATGTGCTCGAACATGGCATCAAAAAATCAGATCGCACCGGTACCGGGACTATCTCGGTGTTCGGTTATCAAATGCGTTTTGATCTCGACAAAGGGTTCCCGCTCGTCACAACCAAAAAAATGCATCTTAAATCGATCATTCATGAACTGTTATGGTTCTTGAAAGGCGACACAAACGTTAGCTATCTCAAAGAAAATGGCGTGACGATTTGGGATGAGTGGGCGAACGCAAGCGGTGAGTTGGGTCCTGTTTATGGCCATCAGTGGCGATCATGGCCGACCCCGGAGGGTGGGCACATTGATCAGATTAGTGAACTCATGTCGCAGCTCAAAAGTAATCCGGATTCGCGTCGCCTGATTGTGTCTGCATGGAATGTGTCCGATATTTCAAAAATGGCGCTTGCGCCGTGTCATGCATTTTTTCAATTTTATGTTGCTGATGGAAAGCTTTCCTGCCAGCTATATCAACGTAGCGCGGACATCTTCCTTGGGGTGCCCTTCAATATCGCCTCCTATGCTCTCTTAACGATGATGATTGCCCAAATTGCAGGGCTCAAGGCAGGTGATTTTGTGCACACACTCGGCGATGCCCATCTTTATGTCAATCATCTTGAGCAGGCGAGAGAGCAATTGTCCCGCGAATGCCGTGCATTACCCAAGATGACGCTCAACAACGAAGTGGATAGTATTTTTGATTTTCGTTTTGATGATTTCGTATTAAGCGGCTATGAGCCTCACGGTGCTATCAAAGCACCGATTGCGATTTAGCATTCACTACCGCTCACCATGATGTCGCTCATTGTTGCGGTCGCGAAAAATCGGGTGATCGGCTACGAAAATAAAATGCCATGGCATTTACCGGCCGAACTGGCTTATTTCAAGCGCATTACCACGGGCCACCCGATTATCATGGGTCGTAAAACGTTTCAGTCGATTGGCCGACCATTACCCAATCGGCGAAATATCGTGGTGAGCCGGAACACGGCATTTACGGCAGAGGGGATCGAAGTATGCGCGTCCCTCGATAATGCACTTGCTCTTTGCGCGGCAGATTGTCCGTTTGTGATTGGTGGAGCTACGCTGTATGCCGAAGCGCTTGGCGCTGCTAATCGGCTTTACATAACAGAAATTGATGCCGACTTGAAGGGTGATACTTTTTTCCCCTTAATCGACGATTCTATTTGGCAAGAACAATCTCGTGAAATGCGCCTGAAAGATGAAAAGAATAACTTCGATCTCTCATTCGTGGTCTTCAATCGCCGCAAGATATCGTCCTGAGACCTGAAGCATGGTGGACTTACCCCACCGCTATGCGTTATCTAGGGAGGCACTGATAAAGTCGATTTCGTTGCCATACGTTGTTGCGGGTATAAAAATATCTCCTTACATATCAAACATATGCTGCGTCGATATTTTTATACCCGCGCTTAGTCTGGCTTAGACCTGAACTTAATCAAAACTTCCCTAGTAATGCTTTCTGATTAAGCGCTGGCGAAAATCGCCAACGTGGCCCAACAGCGAAAGACTGACCGCCAAGGCAATCCATCCCCAATCAGCACCTACCAATGCGCCACGAATGGCTAGCACCAAGCACGTCCCTGGAAGCAACATCCAGAACACGGCTATTGGTGCCAGACCACGCCCGGTTTTGAAAAAAAATGCCAGAAGGCAAACAGCCTCGATCAGCATAAATACCAACACCACGTCGGCAATTAATCCTGTTGTAAATAACTTACTCATCGCCATGACTGGCGCGTTTACTGTTTTTTTCTGAACTGTTTAACTTTCGCCGTGCACGCTGAAGGGCTATTGCCACCACTACGATCACGATGGGAATCGCCACCCCAACCGCGACTTCCGGGTTGATAGGCAGGCCCGCCGCTTGGAGTGCTTTTGCCCCATAGCCAACAATACCGACAACATAGTAAGTAATCGCTGCAATGGATAACCCTTCCACTGTTTGTTGAAGCCTCAATTGCAAACGCGCTCTTCGCTCCATCGACGCAAGTAATGCCTGATTTTGTTTCTCCCGCACAATATCGACGCGGGTAGACAAAAGGCCGCTAGTTTGGGCGATCCGCTCTGACAAATCGCGCAAACGCTGTGAAACAGTGGCACTTGTTGCTACCGCAGGTGCCAGCCGGCGGGTCATGAATTCATTGATCGTTTGCATGCCGGGTAATCGCCGTTCGCGCAACTCGCCGATCCGCGTGATCACCAGTTCGTAATATGCCCGGCTGGCACCAAAACGAAATTGACTGAACGCGAGCGCACTCTCTACTTCTGCAGCAAGTTTAATCAAATCCGATAATTGTGCCTCATCACTGCCGGAACCGCTTGCGATGGCATCGGTCACGGTGGAGAGCGCCTGCTCAATCGCCAATGCCTGCGGTGCCTGTTTGCGGGCAATAGGCAGCGCCAATAGCGCCAGCATTCGGTAGGCTTCTATCTCAAATAAGCGCTGCACCATCCGACCCGCTTGCCCAGGCGATAAATTTCGATTGATCAAAACAAATCGAGAATAGCCATCGTTGTGGATTTTGAAATCGGTGTAGGCGACACCAACGCCTTCACCGATATCTCCGCCTACGGGTGTATTACCCGTAAACGCAGTTTCAAGCTCAGTCTCTGACAACGGGCCGCCGCCAGAAATGAGTTCCGCATGAGCCGCGACGACTCGCAGACCGGGTATTCCCTCAAGCCAGCCGTCCGGAAGGAACCCGGAGGCCGGTTCGCTGAAAGGCGTCGGACTCAGATTTGGGATGAAAAAGGTGTACCCAGAAAATTCGCTGTGACGTTCCCATTTTAGTAAAACCTGGCCCACTTCTGCGTTGAAATGGGTCGCGCCTTCAACCGGTGGTGACACCGCAAATCGTTCGCACAATGCGACCAGATGGGTCAACTCTTGCGCACGATCTTCCGGCGCAATCAGCACCGCGACATAGCTCGCGCGAATGGGTGTTTCCAGCTCGACCGACGGACGTGCGTGGACTTCAGCGGCGAGTGCAAATCGGTCAGGATGATCAATGAGTTGTGGGGCCATTTTGATTTTTCGATCGGCTTGATATTTTTATACGCAAAGCTGGAAAGCCAAGCCTAGTGAGGTGGGTAGGAGGAACCGTAAAAAGATTTAATGCAATAAGAGCCGCTAAGACACTTGCTTTGGCGCCGTGAAGCTAGCTGTATTTAGAACGGCGCATTCATCTGCACAATAGCCCAATTCAGTCCAGATGCAAACGTGACCCAAAGCAGGTAAGGCAAGAGCAACAAGCCTGCTGCTTTTGATAAAGGATATAAAACCCAGATCAATGCCGCAATGGATAGCCATAAAAATCCAACCTCCATCAGCGCCCAATCTGGCCGGTGAAGCTTGAAAAACAACAGGCTCCACAGCGAATTGCAGCAAAAGTTCAGAGCAAATAATCCGACAATCAGGCTGCGACTACGCTGTCTATTAATACTAATGTCTGCACCGCGCCATCCGAGCACACCCGCCGCTGCCGCGGAGGCAAATATTGTTGACCATGCGGGGCCAAACAGCCAATCGGGCGGCTTCCGGGTCGGCTGCTTGAGCGCGTAATACCACGGCCCTAATTCGGTCAAAAGCCCACCTACTGCCGCCGCCGCAACCGCTATTGCAATCGCCACAAAAATCGGCGTACGTGAGCGACTAGAAACTGGCTTTACTACCGAAACACTCAAGCCCTACCCCGACAGGTTTTTCGCCTTTCGAACTCACACCTGCAGCCGCTCATGAGGGTTTGACGAGACCCGTGAGATGGGCAAGATCTTTGAAGAAGATACGGATATGCGCCATCGGTTTTGCGCGCACTAGTTTTTTGTACATATAGGCTTGCCACGTCAACTCTTGTACATCCTTATCGCGGCAAATGCTCACAAAACGCTCGCGGCGCTTGTCGCTCGAGTACCAGAATGTTTGCATGATGCCAAGAATCCAAAACACACGGCCGTGTGCTTTCATAAAGCGTTTGCGCGCCATTGCCAACGCTTTCACATTGCCGGTGGCTAAAAATTCATGCGCTGCATCAGCAGATAAGCGGCCACCGTACATTGCATAATAAATACCTTCGCCAGAAGCGGGTGCCACCACCCCGGCCGCATCGCCCGCCAGCAGCACGTCGCGCTGGTTGTCCCATGATTTAAGTGGTTTCATGGGGATCGGCGCGCCTTCACGGCGTACGGTTTCCGCGTTGCCCAATCCAGCACTTTCGCGCAATAGCCCCGTGGCATTACGAATTGAAAACCCCTTTTTTGCCGTGCCCATGCCCACACTCACCGTATCGCCATGTGGAAACACCCAGCCGTAAAAGTCTGGCGACACCAGCCCTTGGTAGTAAACGTCACACCGCGTGCCATCAAATTTATCGCTGCCTGCTTCCCCACTTTTTGGTGCGCGAACTATCTCGTGATACGCGTAAACATATGGTGCGCGATCCGCGCCTTTCACTTCTTGAAGCGCTACCGCAGATGCGGCGCCATCTGCTCCAATCACCAAGCGGGTACGTGCTATGAAGGGCTGCTTAATGCCGTTTGTATCCGTTGATTCGTAGTGAACGAGGGTCTCGCCATTGTCGCGCGAAATGTGGCTGAACATGCCGGTGCGGCGGGTAGCACCCGTGGCAGCGGCACGTTCACGCAGATATTCATCAAAGGTCGCACGGTCGACCATGCCCACGAAGCCATTTCCGACCGGCATATCCACTTCCTTGCCTGCGGGTGAGACCATCCGCGCGCAAGTTATCTTTGCCACAATAAGCTCATCGGGAATGGCAAACTCATCGATGCAGGCTGGCGGAATCGCGCCACCGCAGGGTTTGATGCGCCCCGCTCGATCCAACAACATCACCGAGTGCCCATTACGCGCCAAGTCTGCTGCGGCCGTCGCCCCTGAGGGGCCACCCCCCACCACCACCACATCAAAAGTGGTCGCATCGTTACCTTGGTTGTTCGCATTATTCATATTGATACCTTTCTGGTGAGACTAGAGACAAGTGAATCGTTCGGATTAACCACGGTCTTGCTTTGATGGGCGGTCGCCACTTGCCTTATGTGGTACGCGAGCCAGGCGGCGACTAAAAATAGTGCGGCTTCAATCGCGAACACACTCGAATATGCGGCCACCGGTGAGCCTAAGAGCAATTTGGCCGCATCGCTCATGGCCGCGCCGAAAAAGCTCCCCAGCCCGAACGCAATAGCCTGCGAGGCCCCCCAAAGACCCATGCGTACGCCTTCGCTTGCTTCGCGGCTTTCCCCATTGATCCCGCTGGCCATGCTCATCATCGAAGCCACCGCCGCAATCGAGAACGTGCCATTGCCGAGGCCCAGTAAAAACACATTGGCTTTGAACGGCCATGTCGGCCCGACCGAGCCTGCCACGACTAAACCGAGCAGCGCCAAGGCCGATGCCACACAACCCGATACCATCCAAAATTTAAGTGATCCCAATAAGCGTCCCCATGCTAGCGTGGCAATCGCACCCGCAGCTATCATGCCGGTCAACACGCCGCCATGCTGCAAGCCGGACAACCCGGTGGATTCACCGACGGAGAATTTAAATACCGAGCCCGCAAACGGCTCAAGGATTAAATCCTGGGCGTTGTATGCAAACATCGATACAAACACGAAAATGGTGAAATGGCGTGCTGCCGGCTCTGCCCAGACTTCGGCAAGCGCAAGTTTGAATGATGGTTTTGATGCGGATTTGGCATTGTGATTTATAAAAACGGCCTTGCTTTCCACGCGCCACAACGCGATCACCGCGAGAAAAAACGCAATAAAGGATACCCAGCTGGTGACGATCACCAAGCGTGTCGGCGTGAACGGGTCAAGAAATTTGCCCGCTAGGGTTGCGGTAACGACGAACCCAGAAATCATTAATATCCATACAATTGATGCCGCCGCTGGTTTGCGATTGGGCGCGACTCGCTTGGCTACCAGTACGAGCAGCGAAGTCCCCGCCGCGCTGACCCCCGCACCAATCATGGCAAAGGCAACAATGGCGAGTGCTAAGCCGCCTAAAAAATGAGTCGCCATCAGTGCAGTGGAAACGGCCGATAGCACACCGCCGACGGCCAACACTCCCATCCCGCCTATGATCCAAGGGGTGGCACGACCACCGATATCGGCGCCATGTCCCATCCTAGGGCGCAACAACTGCAAAGCGTGGTGTAGTGCCACCAGTGCGCCGGGAATCATCGCGGGAAGTGCAAGCTCTACGACCATGACCCGGTTGATAGTGGACGTTGTGAGCACCACAATAGCGCCCAACGCGGCCTGGACTAAGCCTAGGCGGACAATGCCCAGCCAGCTTAGCCCACCGTCATTGTCGAGTTGAATGTGCTTCATATCACACTCGCTTTATCTGCATAACGGAGTGCAAAAGCACTGATGAGCATACCCAGCACGTAAAAATTAATCCCGATCGCGCTGTACCACGTTGCCCTTTCAACCGGGCTGGCAACAAAGCGGAGCATCATGCCCATTTGCAAAGCGAGCAGAGCGACGACACCAATGGCATGAAGTGGATGCCCCCAATAGAGTAAGAGCGCAGCGACTACGGCCTGGGGCACGGCCATCACGACCGAGGCCACTTGTGCGGCACGGTACGCTCCCAAGCGCGCGGGCAGTGAGCCAATCCCGGTTTTAAGGTCGCCTTCAATTGACTTGAAATCATTCAAGGTCATGATGCCGTGTGCGCCTAGACTATAAAGTGCGGCCAACATCATCGTGCGCATGTCAGGCATCGCTCCGCCCATCATGACGGCAGCACCCGTCATCCACGCCAAGCCTTCATAAGAAATACCGCAGGCTAAATTGCCCCACCACCCATTTTGTTTAAGTCGAAAGGGCGGTGCGCTATACGCCCACGCGAGGATCAATCCGGCCACTGCCGCGCCAAAGCCCCACGGGCCTAACACACTAGCTACCAACAGCGAGAGGATAGTCCATGCAATAGCGATATACAGCCCCCAGCGACCAGGCATGCGGCCAGATGGAATTGGGCGATTAGGCTCGTTAATTGCATCCACAAAACGGTCATACCAATCATTTGCCGCTTGGCTGGTTGCACATACTAACGGGCCTGCGAGCAACACGCCGGTGATAATCAAGGGCCAGTTGCCTTGTACGGGCACCCCTGATGACACCACCCCGCAACCGAACGCCCACATGGGTGGAAACCACGTGATTGGTTTTAATAATTCTGCAACAGTAGCGAGTTTAGGACGTTTGAGCGGCATGTCGGGCAGACTCATCGATGACATGGTTGAGGTCTTTAAATCTGCCGTATCGGTCATTTCTGTTATGCCAGTATCAGTTGCGGGATTGCTACCTTGAGCTAAATAGCAAAGGTAATAGCGGTGAGCTTAGTTTGGGCTACTAACAAGCGCGTTAGCATCGACCGGCAAATCGCCCAAGCCATACCGACGCAATTTCACATACAAACTTTGGCGGCTGAGACCCAACATTTCAGCGGCGGCGGCTCGATTGTCTTGGGTGAGCTCAAGTGCGGCCTCTATGCATAATTTTTCGATCATGTCTGTGGTCTCAACAACCAGTTCTTTGAGCGATACGCGGCCCACCAATTCCGTTAATTGCTCAACAGAGCGTGGCAACTCTCGGCTAGCACGAACATCGCGTCCCCCTAGGCGTTTACCCACATTGCGGATGGTAAAACCCATGCAAGGTAGATCCGCCATCGGCACTGAAACAGCTGAAATTTCAACTTCGGCAGTTGAGCCGTGTTCGCCGCGCAAGGTGGTCGCAAATAATCTAACGGACCCATGTTGCTGAAGATTCGACACCAACACTTTGAAATCCACGCCTGATTGGCCAAGCCAGCGCTCAAGTGATTCACCGCGCGCCTGCTCTTCGGAGGCGAGTTGTGCCAGGTCAATGAAGGCACGGTTCGCAACCAACAATTTGCCGTCTAAATCCGTAACCACAAATCCATCCGGCGCATTTTCAACGATTTTGAGAATCGCGGTCGGCACGCTCGCGCCGGTGACATCCGTTTGCACCGGTGTTAAACGCACCAACAGTGATGAGCTGCGCTCTTGACGGAACAGCGATGCAGAGATATTAAATTCCAAGCCCGTCTCGGCCATTTTCGCGCGAACTTCGCCGACCGCAACAGCAGTACGCACTTTCGCGAACATCTCTTCAACAGCTCGCGTGCCTTCATCGTCAAAACCGTCCGGGAAGGTGCGTCCCACAAATTTTTCCGCGGCGCGACCTAATAATTTACCCACGGCTGGATTGGCTTCCACCACCTTCAATGTCGTCGCATCCAGCACCAGCACCGCCTCGGAAGCCAGCTGAAATAGCAAGCGGTAACGGGTTTCGACATGCCGCAAACGCCAGTAGTCGCGCTCCATCGACTGCTGAGCATCCACCAGACGCTGCTGGAGCGCAGCATTGGCCCGTAAATCCCGCCCGAACGCCACTACACGACCATCCTTGCCCACCTGCACGGCGGAGTATGCAAAGGGCACATCCGGTCCGTTTGCATTCACATGATTTACCTGCCGCCATTTGCGGTCGGTATTGGTATTGACGTCCGCGTGGGCAACCGCATCGCGTAACAAAGCGAGAATTTTGGGCTTGGTTTCAATGGTGACGGTATCGACCCATGCCCGGCCCACCCAATGACGAAAAGAGTCTTGAGAAAATTCATCACTGCCGCAGGACACATCTTCAATGATGCCACTGCCATCCACTACCAGCGCAACATCGGCCGCAGCGGCAATCAGATTCGCCGCTGATTCCGGGTCTAGACCGCCCACTGACTTCAAGGATGTTGCAATCTGATTCATCAATAACCTACCTGTTTGTATCCGGTTCGTGTGGCTTACATTTCGTCCATCGGTAGCACTGCGATACTTCTGTTCTGCATTCAACGATGTTTCTCCGGTATCAACTGCTAACCTCAAATTGCGCTACCAAATTTTCGGCAACGGTCACTGCTTCGCGGCCATTCGCTGCTGTCATATCCGCATCTACCAACTCCACATACTCTGGGTGCGTCGCGAATACCGCACCACCCACCATAACCATCACATTTTCATTCCGCGATTCGAGGCGAACCGCCTTGATCGCAAATTTTAGTTCGTCAAGCTTCAACTCACTACCCACTGAAAAGCCCACAATATCGAAATACTCTTCCCGCACCGTGTTTATCATTTGTTCGGTAGTAGCGGGTAACTCACCCCAGACGTCCCAATCGGCGCGCCGAAAAAACTCAGACACCATAAAAAGACCAAATGTGTGCTGGTCACCAGGCGCAGGTACCAGCAACGCTCGGCGGGCTGTTTTTCCCTTCGACAATCCGGACGGATATTGCGAAGCAACCTTGCTGGCGAGGTTGCCTTGAAACGCCGGGCTCAACTCGTGCAGCAACTGTTGTAACCGCCATAAACCTGCGGTAACTTCCGTAAAATCGCAAAGATCGTTATCCCAAAGGTAGCCCAAATGTCGAGCGGCGGGAGATAACAAGTCTATATAAACTGATTCGAGCGACAAACCATTTGCTCGCTGTATATCAATGTACGCGGCTGCAACGCTCGTGTTACTGGACAACACCAAGTTCGCGAATTCAGCGATCTGTTCTGGCCCTGGCGCACAAACGTCTACCAATGGCAAAGACTCCAAACCTTGCGCTGCCCTATGGGCCAGCATTAGCCTCGGAATAATCTGCGATTCGATGATTCGTGATAGCGACTCAGCGCGGCTATCCGGTGCTTCCGTAGATGTGCGGGAAAACGTTCTTTGACCAACCATCCCCGCCGGCGACTGGGAATTGCTTATCCCCTCATCCTGCACACGTGGTTGCACCATGGTCTGCTGACTCAAATCCATAAACTTCCTCCTAATCAAGCTATGAACGGTTCCGCGCGCCTTCATACTACGAGGGGCTGCGCGAGACCATTTATGTGTCGAAATGGTGCGTAAAGCTTCATTCGACCCCTGAAACGCAAATTTGCACCGTCCAGCCAGCAGGCATAACGATGCAATTCGTCTGCCCTTAGTAGGCCTTTGTGATTCTGCGTTGTCAAGTAGGCTTGTCATGTTTAGCGTCAGATTTTGGTGGAAATCTCATCAACACTACCGTTATACAGCTTAGTTGAAAAACATGTCAAGTTTAATTGACGTAAACTTTGCTTGACATCTTTTGCGAACCAGGCTAAATTTTGTTTCGCAGTGACAAATTGAGTTTTCGGATACCAAAGATGCAGAACAGCCAGGTTAAAAAAGCAGCACCACTCTATAGCCCGGAAGAGAGGGTACGTCGCGACAACACGCGCTGGACCTTAGTGCAAGGCATATTGGCGCCCATTCAATTTTTAGTCTTACTTGTAAGCGTTGGTTTAGTGGTGCGTTATCTGGCTACGGGCGAAGGGTTGACCGCCGCGACAATTTCTATCGTGATTAAAACCTTGGTGCTGTACACCATCATGGTGACCGGTGCGATTTGGGAAAAAGTGGTGTTTGGCCAATATTTATTTGCACCTGCCTTCTTCTGGGAAGATGCGGTCAGCATGATCGTGATCACGCTACATACCGCTTATTTGGTGGGGCTTTTCACCGGATGGCTGACTGAACGCGAACAAATGTATCTGGCGTTAGCCGCTTATGCGACTTACACCATCAACGCTGCACAATTTATCTGGAAGTTGCGCATGGCCCGCCTTCAACAAGCCGGCGAGTCGAAGTTAGCAAACGAAATCTCGGCACCAGGGGTGGCGGCATGAATGCAGTAGTAGACAAGCCGAGCCCCGCGCTAGGCTGTGCCGAGCCTGCTGTGATCCCAATCCTGCGTGAACGCGGCCAGCGTGAGGTGTTTTGCGGCCTCACCGGCATTATTTGGTTGCATCGAAAAATTCAGGATGCATTTTTCCTAGTGGTTGGCTCGCGCACGTGTGCCCATCTGATTCAATCCGCAGCCGGCGTTATGATTTTTGCTGAGCCGCGTTTTGCCACGGCCATTATCGATGAGCGCGATTTGGCGGGTTTGGCCGATTGCAACGACGAGCTTGATCGCATCGTTAATCAGCTGCTTGCCCGGCGCCCCGATATTCGGCTTTTATTTTTGGTGGGTTCGTGCCCTTCGGAAGTAATCAAACTTGATCTATCACGTGCCTCCCAACGCCTATCGAAAAAGTTTTCCCCCGACGTTCGTGTACTCAATTATTCAGGCAGCGGCATTGAGACCACCTTCACTCAAGGCGAAGATGCTTGTCTGGCATCAATGGTGCCCGATCTGCCCAATTCAGGAATTGATGCTGCGCCAGCGATGATGATCGTGGGCTCATTAGCCGATGTGGTGGAAGATCAATTCATACGTTTGTTCGCCGCCATGGACATAGGCCCGGTGCGGTTTTTCCCCCCGCGTCATGCCGCCGACTTGGCACCCGTGGGCCCGAATACAAAATATTTGCTGGCTCAACCATTCTTAGCCGATACCGCGCGTGCGCTTGAAGAACGCGGCGCTACCCGCATCGATGCTCCGTTTCCATTGGGTGTTGAAGGCACTACAGCATGGCTTAAGGCCGCTGCAAACGCTTGGGGTGTGGGTGAGGCAACTTTTGATACCGCCACCGCCAACGCGCGTGAACGCGCTACCCGGGCAGTTGCCCGCTATCGCGACGAGCTGGCCGGCAAACGCGTGTTTTTCTTCCCCGATTCGCAACTCGAAATTCCTTTGGCTCGTTTCTTGGCCCGCGAATTGGGAATGGAATTAGTTGAAGTCGGTACGCCGTTTTTACATAAACAGCATCTGGCTCGCGAGCTGGAATTATTGCCCAAAGGCGTGCAGCTATCTGAAGGCCAGCACGTCGAGAACCAACTAGATCGCTGCCGCGCAGCCAAACCCGATTTGGTGGTGTGCGGGCTCGGATTGGCTAACCCCTTAGAAGCAGAGGGCATGACCACCAAATGGTCAATTGAGTTGGTATTTACGCCAATCCAAGGCTACGACCAAGCTGCTGATTTAGCCGAGCTTTTTGCCCGTCCGCTGGTGCGCCGTATGCGCTTGGTGGCCTAGCATGCAGCTCACTGTCTGGACCTACGAAGGCCCCCCGCACGTCGGCGCAATGCGCGTCGCCACCGCGATGGAAGGCCTGCATTACGTGCTGCATGCACCGCAGGGAGACACATACGCCGATTTGCTATTCACCATGATTGAACGCAACGGCAAGCGCCCACCGGTAACCTACACCACCTTTCAGGCGCGAGACTTGGGCAGTGATACGGCCGAGCTCTTCAAAACCGCCGCCCGCGATGCATATCTGCGCTTCAAACCGCAAGCGATGATTGTCGGTGCATCGTGCACCGCTGAACTGATTCAAGATGATCCAGGTGGTTTGTCAAAAGCTCTGAACTTGCCAATTCCTGTCATTCCACTTGAATTGCCCTCCTATCAGCGCAAAGAAAATTACGGTGCCTCTGAGACTTTTTATCAAATTGTTCGGGCGTTAGCTGGACCGTCGGCTCCCGCGCCAGGCACACCACGCGCTTCGCGTCTAGAAGGTCAGCGTCCACGCTGCAATTTGCTCGGACCCACTGCGTTGGGTTTCCGCCACCGCGATGACGTTCGCGAAATTACCCAGCTGCTAAACCAGTTGGGCATAGACATTAACGTAATCGCCCCGATGGGCGCGACACCCGCTGACATTGCTCGTTTGGGCGAGGCTGATTTCAACGTCGTTATGTATCCTGAAACTGCTTCACAAGCTGCGCAGTGGTTGACACGCACCTTCGGCCAGCCAGCGACAAAAATGGTGCCGATTGGCGTAGGTGCCACGCGTGATTTCATCGCCGAAGTCGCGAAGCTTGCGAACGTTGACGCAAGTCCGGTATTGAACGGCGAGCCATCACGTGCCGCCTGGTACGCCAAATCAGTTGATTCGACCTATCTCACCAGCAAACGCGTTTTTGTATTTGGTGACGCCACGCATGTCGTTGCGGCCGCAAGAATCGCCAAAGAAGAAATGGGTTTTACCGTTGTCGGCATCGGCACTTATAGCCGTGAATTTGCACGCGAAGTTCGCGAAGCGGCCAAGATTTACGGGGTTGAGGCGCTGATCACTGACGATTATTTGGAAGTCGAAGCCAAGGTCGCAGAGCTACAACCTGAGTTGGTGCTCGGTACGCAAATGGAACGTCATATCGCCAAGCGTTTTGGTGTGCCATGTGCGGTGATCTCGGCACCCGTTCACGTCCAAGACTTTCCCGCCCGCTATTCTCCGCAAATGGGTTTTGAGGGTGCCAGTGTGCTGTTTGACACTTGGGTACATCCATTGATGATGGGCTTGGAAGAGCACCTGATTGGCATGTTCCGTGGCGACAATGAATTTCACGCGGACGCCGTGCCGTCGCATTTGGGCGCAGCCAACAAGCCGTTGCAAAACATAATGGTTACAGCCGCAAATGCATCATCAACGAGCCAACCAATAGCACATGTAGCAGCAATAACGACGGCGACACTCATCGCTGAAACGGCACCAGCCCCGTCGGGCGCGAGCGCACATGCACCCGCATTGTCGACCGCACCCGCAGCAGCAGGCTGGGCAGTTGAGGCAGAAAAAGAGTTGAACAAAATTCCGTTCTTCGTTCGTGGCAAAGCGCGTCGCAATACCGAGCGCTTCGCGAACGAGCGTGGCATGTCGATAATCACTGTGGAGACGCTGTATGACGCAAAAGCACACTTTGGCCGCTGAAATTACCCCTACTCGGGTCGTTATTGTGACCATGGACACACATCTGGCGAGTGCCACCGCCCGAGCTCGCGCCGTGCTTGCGCGAGAAATACCTGGCCTGTCCCTTAAGGTTCACGCTGCATCAGAATATGCCGCAGACCCTGTCGCACTGGAACGTTGCCTGGCAGATATTGCTTCGGGCGACATCATCATTGCCTCCATGCTGTTCATGGAAGATCATTTCTTGCCGGTGCTGCCGGCACTTGCAGCGCGCCGCGATCAATGTGATGCAATGGTATGCGCGATGTCCTCTTCAGACGTCATGAAAATGACGCGCATCGGCAAATTCAAAATGGACGGTACTGCCTCGGGTCCAATGGCGTTGCTAAAGCGGCTTCGCGGCAATACCAAAAAGCCAGGAAATGGCACCGCCGGTGAAGCGCAAATGAAAATGCTTCGCCGCATTCCCAAGATGCTGCGTTTTATTCCGGGCACGGCACAGGATGTACGCGCTTATTTTCTCACTCTGCAATACTGGCTGGGCGGCTCAGAAGACAATATCGGCAACATGATTCGCCTGCTGGTAGATCGCTATGCTGACGGCGAGCGCCGCCATTTGCGCGGCACGCTCAAGGTCACCGCACCTGTCGAGTATCCTGAAACCGGCGTTTATCATCCACGTATGGAAGGCCGAATTTCTGAGCACGCGAAGGCGCTTCCGCTGCCTTCGATCAAGAGCTACACGAACGGCACAGTCGGTATTTTGATGATGCGTTCGTACATGTTGGCAGGTAACACCGATCACTATGATGGCGTGATTGATGCGATGGAGGCGCGCGGCCTGAAAGTTATTCCCGCATTCGCATCCGGGCTGGATTCACGTCCTGCCATTGAAAAATTCTTTTTTAAAGATGGCCGCGTCGTCGTCGACGCAGTAGTTTCACTCACGGGTTTCTCGTTGGTTGGCGGCCCCGCCTACAACGATTCCAAGGCTGCTGAGGAAATTCTCGCCCGTCTGGACGTTCCGTACATTGCTGCCCACCCCGTTGAATTTCAAACCCTCGAAACATGGGGCGCTTCGGAACGCGGTTTAATGCCGGTTGAGAATACGATCATGGTCGCGATTCCCGAGCTCGATGGCGCGACTACACCAACCGTATTTGGTGGACGCTCAGACGCCGCGGGTGGCGCTTGTACCGGCTGTCATCGCAACTGCACGTTCAACGCCAACGATACCGGTCGCGATATGCATCGTTGCATTGAGCGCGCTGAAATGATCGCAGCACGGATTGAAAAACTAATCGCGCTGCGCAAAGCAGAGCGCGCAAATCGCAAGGTCGCGATTGTGCTGTTCAACTTCCCACCGAACGCGGGCAATACCGGTACAGCGGCGTACTTGGCCGTCTTTGAATCGTTGTTCAACACGCTCACTTCGATGAAAGCTGAAGGCTACACCATCGATGTGCCGGCCTCAGTCGATCACCTGCGCAAGAGCATCGTCAATGGCAACGCCGAGCAGTACGGCGCGTTCGCCAATGTTCACACCAAAATTTCGGCAAATGATCACGTAAAACGTGAACGCTATTTGAAACAAATCGAAGCGCAGTGGGGCCCGGCACCGGGCAAGCAACAAAGCGATGGCTCGTCAATTTTTGTAATCGGAGAGCGCTTTGGCAACGTTTTTGTAGGCGTGCAACCTTCATTTGGTTACGAAGGTGATCCAATGCGATTGTTGTACGAAAAAGGTTTTGCACCGACCCATGCTTTCTCGGCATTTTATCGTTGGGTACGCGAAGATTTCGGGGCCCATGCAGTACTGCATTTTGGTACGCACGGAGCGTTGGAATTTATGCCCGGTAAGCAAGCCGGCATCTCCGGCGCATGCTGGCCAGACCGCATGATTTCAGATATGCCTCATCTGTATTTGTATGCATCAAACAATCCATCAGAAGGTGCTATTGCCAAGCGCCGTGCCGGTGCCACACTCATTAGCTACATGACACCACCGGTTGCACAGGCCGGGCTTTATGCTGGATTAGCAGATTTGAAAGTAAGCATCGAGCGCTGGCGCAGTCTGTCTCCCGAAGCCAGTGGCGAACAAATTCAATTGGCTGAGTTGATTCAGGCTCAAGCTGCTGTCATCGAACTAGCCAGCGCAGAGCCAGCGTGGGGCGTTCAGGCGGTCGCAAAAATTGAAAAATTAAACGAGAGCGTACTGGAGCTGGAATACACCTTAATTCCACACGGATTACATGTGGTGGGAGCGAAGCCATCATTTGAAGAACGCGTGGACTCCATGATGTCGATGGCCGACGCAGCACATGGCCTACATCTTCCAAAAGTAAGCGTGGAAATGATGGTGATGGGCGCAACCGCAGAAGAAGCGTTTGCGGCAGCCAATTTGCCACGCGATGACGCGATGATCGCACTGTTCAAGGAACTAGCCGTCACCGACACGCTTTTGAGCGGCAATCACGAAATGGAAGCGCTGATGCGCGCGCTCGATGGCCGCTTCATTCGACCAGCACCGGGCGGCGACTTGCTACGCAATCCAGATGTTTTACCAGCAGGCCGTAACATCCATGGCTTCGATCCGTTCCGTATTCCAAGCGCGTTTGCTGTCCAAGATGGCGCACGTCAAGCCGCACGTTTGCTGGCCAAGCACATGGATGACGGCAACGATTTCCCCGAGACCGTCGCAGTCGTGCTGTGGGGAACGGATAACTTGAAATCTGAAGGAGGCCCGATTGGGCAGGTATTGGCACTGATCGGTGCGAAGCCACGTTTTGACGGCTATGGCCGCATTGCTGGTGCGACCCTCATTCCCCTCGAAGAATTAGGCCATCCACGCGTCGATGTCGTCGTGACCTTGTCAGGCATTTTCCGCGACTTGCTGCCGTTGCAAATTAAATTGTTGGCCGAAGCCTCGTTTATGGCGGCAAGTGCTGATGAGCCGCTGGATCGCAACTTCGTTCGCAAACATGCGCTGGCCTACCAAGCACAGCATGGCGGCGCAGATGTGGTCGATATCGAAACCGCATCGTTGCGCGTATTTGGCAATGCAGACGGCGCGTACGGCTCGAATGTAAATCACCTGGTTGAAAATAGCCGCTGGGACAATGAAGACGAACTCGCTGAAACCTACACACGCCGCAAGAGCTTTGCATACGGACGCGCCGGCACGCCAACACCGCAATGCGAGCTGCTGCAGAGCGTGCTGGCAGGCGTTGATTTAGCCTACCAAAATCTGGACTCCGTTGAACTCGGCGTGACCACCGTTGATAATTACTTTGATACGTTGGGCGGTATAAGCCGTGCCGTAAAGCGCGCCAAAGGACCCAGCGCCAAAACAGCACCCGTGTATATCGGCGACCAAACCGCCAGTGAGGGCACTGTGCGGACACTTCAAGAACAGGTTGCGCTCGAAACCAGGACACGCATGCTCAACCCAAAGTGGTACGAAGGCATGTTGAAACATGGTTATGAAGGTGTTCGTCAGATTGAAGTCCATATCACCAACACGATGGGATGGTCGGCCACCACCGGTCAAGTTGCGCCGTGGGTGTATCAGCATCTGACCGAAACATTCATGCTTGATCCTGAAATGCGCCAGCGTCTGGCCGAATTGAACCCGACCGCCTCAGCAAAAGTCGCAAACCGATTGCTGGAGGCACAGCGCCGCAACTATTGGTCACCTGATGCCGCGACCTTGGAAGCATTGCGTCGCGCTGGCGATGAGCTAGAAGATCGCCTCGAAGGCGTGTACGAAACACAAAATACCGCGCCACAAAACGTTCGAACCCTACCACTCCAAGCTCAACTCGGCTTGGGCAAAAATTCCCCTTCCCTCGCCGTAGACAACACCAAAAAGGTAGCCGCATGACCACTGCCACTGTGCCATTTTCAGATATCAAACGTAGCGCAAAATCGCTCGCCGCCGCCGCCGGTAAACCTACCGACGGAGAAGGTAGCGTGCAAGTACAGCTTGACCCGAACATCAAAATCGGCAACGCAAAAGTATTCGCAATTTATGGCAAGGGCGGGATTGGCAAAAGCACCACATCCTCAAACCTGTCTGTCGCGTTTTCAAAGCTCGGCAAACGCGTTTTGCAGATTGGCTGCGACCCCAAACATGACTCCACTTTCACACTGACCAAACGTTTGGTACCCACGGTGATTGACGTGCTGGAGACAGTGGATTTTCATGCTGAGGAATTGCGCCTCGAAGATTTTGTATTTGAAGGCTACAACGGCGTGATGTGCGTTGAAGCCGGCGGCCCGCCGGCCGGCACGGGTTGCGGGGGTTATGTGGTCGGTCAGACCGTCAAGCTGCTCAAAGAACATCATTTGCTGGAAGACACCGATGTGGTGATCTTTGATGTGTTGGGTGACGTGGTATGCGGTGGTTTTGCGGCACCTCTGCAACATGCAGACCGCGCGCTGATCGTCACTGCCAACGATTTCGATTCGATCTTCGCAATGAACCGCATCGTCGCTGCAATTCATGCGAAATCGAAAAACTACAATGTGCGGTTGGGCGGCGTTATTGCAAACCGCAGCGATGCGACCGATCAAATCGACAAGTTCAACGAGCGCGTCGGCTTAAAAACGATGGCGCAGTTCGGCAATCTCGATGTATTCCGTCGCAGCCGCTTGAAGAAATCCACGCTGTTTGAAATGGAAGAGTCGCCTGAATTGTTGGCGGTGCAAAAAGAATACATGCGCCTTGCGGCGGCGCTGTGGGCGGGCACCGAGCCGCTGACTTTCGAGCCGATGAAAGACCGGGATATTTTTGACTTATTGGGATTTGATTAATGACTGATACGAATTACCAAGCTCAATACCGAACCCGGCGCGGCGAGATCGAAACGTATTTTGATCGCACCGCTGTAGATGCATGGGCTAAGCTGACCTCCACGGCACCGGTGGGACGCATTCGCACCACGGTACGTGCCGGACGCGACCAAATGCGCGCTACTCTGATGTCTTGGTTGCCGCCTGACCTAAAAGGCGCACGCGTTCTCGATGCTGGGTGCGGTACTGGAGCGCTTTCTGTCCTGTGCGCCGCGCGGGGAGCCGAGGTTGTTGCAATTGACCTCTCGCCGACGCTAGTCAAGTTAGCTGAAGAACGGATGACTGCGCCGAGTGAATTAAACGGTGGCAGCATTCGTTTTTTGTCTGGTGACATGCTCGACCCTGCGCTGGGTAAATTCGATTACGTGGTGTGCATGGATTCAGTTATTCATTACTGTGAAGCCGACGCCGTGCGCGTGCTGTCCGGCCTCGCCGAACGCACGCAGCGTTCAATTCTATTTACCTTTGCACCCAAAACACCGTTATTAGCGACCATGCGCGCGCTGGGCCGTCTATTGCCGCGCAGTAATCGTGCGCCTTGGATAGAGCCCGTGAGCGTGAATAATCTTTACCGTCTGCTGAGCAAAGATCCTGCCCTGCAGAATTGGACACCTGCCCGGACACACCGGGTAAAAAGCGGGTTTTATACCTCTCAAGCCATGGAGCTCACGCGCTCATGAAACCTGCGATGAACCCATTCAGCCGCAAATTTGCGACCCAGTGGACGCGCATCAGCCCGCGCTTTTTGCCATTTGCAGACGCAGCCACTAACGAGCTTCCGCTGGGCCGACTGCTGCGTTTGTCGCTGTTTCAGGTCTCTGTCGGCATGGTGACTGCGTTATTGATCGGTACGCTGAATCGCGTCATGATAGTTGAGATGGGCGTCTCGGCTTGGTTGGTGTCGTTGATGGTGGGACTCCCGCTGCTGTTTGCGCCGTTTCGCGCGCTGGTAGGCTTTAAATCAGATACACATCGCTCGGTTCTGGGGTGGAAGCGCGTGCCGTATATCTGGATGGGTACTTTGTTGCAATTTGGCGGCTTGGCGATCATGCCATTTGCCTTGATTATCTTGTCAGGCGATACATGGGGCCCGGCTTGGGTGGGCCACGCAAGTGCGGCACTGGCGTTTCTTCTGGTCGGCGCTGGCGTGCAAATAACCCAGACCGCCGGCCTCGCGTTGGCGACCGATTTGGCGCCTGCTGAATCACGGCCGCGGGTGGTGGCGCTGATGTATGTCATGTTGCTGGTCGGCATGGTGGTGAGTGGATTTATATTTGGTCAACTGCTCGAAAATTTCACCTCCCTGCGTCTGGTTAAAGTCGTTCAAGGCGCAGCCACCATCACCGCGGCGCTTAATTTAATCGCATTGTGGAAACAAGAGCCACGCAATCCCGCGGCGACCGCAGCGAGTCTGACACAGCCTGATTTCAGCGCCACATGGCGCACCTTTATTGAACAAAAAGGCGCGCGCCGGTTTCTGATTTCGCTCGGCGTGGGAACCGCGGCGTTCAACATGCAGGACATTATTCTTGAGCCCTATGGCGGCGAAATTCTCGGTCTTGGCGTAGGCGCGACCACCACGCTGACGGCAATGATGGCGCTTGGTGCTTTGGTGGCATTTGCCATGGCCGCGCGCTGGTTGCAAAAAGGCGGTGATCCTTATCGCGTTGCGGGCACCGGTATTTTATTGGGCACCCTCGCATTTGTTGCGGTTATTTTTGCTTACCCACTCGATTCAGCGGCACTGTTTCGCTTCGGCAGCACCTTGATCGGCTTCGGCGGTGGATTGTTCTCAGTCGGTACCCTAACGGCTGCGATGAGCCTCGAAACGGAAGGGCGTACTGGCCTGGCGCTCGGCGCATGGGGCGCAGTGCAGGCGTGCAGCGCGGGCATTGCGATTGCAATGGGTGGCGGCATCCGCGATGGCATCTCGGCGCTAGCGACACAGGGTGCATTTGGAGAGGTATTGATCGGACCCGCCACAGGTTATGGCGTCGTTTATTTAATTGAAATTGTTTTGCTGTTCGTAGCACTTGCAACTATCGGCCCCTTGGTTCGAAACCGAGCCAGATCAAAAAAACCGATTTCATCAAAATTCGGCTTGGCCGAACTTCCAGGTTAAGTTTTTTTAAGGAGAAAAGTATGGGTACAGGCGCAATCACCGGATACATCGACGCAGCACAGCTCGCTCTTTATGCGTTTTGGATTTTTTTCTTCGGGCTCGTTATTTATTTACAGCGCGAGGGACAGCGCGAGGGCTACCCGCTGGAGTCTGATCATCCCGGCGGACCGAAGGAAGAATTATTCCCGTCGCCGGAACCAAAAACATTTCTGTTGCATGATGGTCGCACCGTTACCGTACCACGTCTTGAAACCGAATTTACCGGCAACGCGGTCCTGTCTGGGGGCGCAAATTCACCGCTGGAACCGACCGGCAATCCGCTGCTGGCAGGTGTTGGCCCCGGCTCATATTCAAACCGCGAAGATATCGCTGAACATACGTTCGAAGGCCTACCGGCTATTGTGCCGCTGCGCGTGGAAACCACTTTCTTCCTCGCATTGCAAGACCCTGAACCACGTGGCATGCCGGTGAAAGGTGCGGACGGCGTGATTGCTGGCACAGTGTGCGATGTGTGGGTGGATCGTGCCGAGGTCGTGATTCGCTACATTGAAGTCGAGCTCAGCAAAGAGCTCGGAGGACGGCATGTTTTATTGCCGATCAACTATGCGCGCATCCAAGCCAACCGCGGTCTGAAATGGATGGATGTGATGTTTGCACCGCTGCGCCCCGGCCAGAATCATTGCCCGTCGGGTGAGGTGATTGTTCAATCCATCATGGGCAACCAATTTGCCGATGTGCCTGCAACGAAAAGCGCTGATCAAATTACAAAACTTGAAGAAGATAAGATCACAGCTTATTATTCTGCTGGCATACTCTACGCTAACGCCCAACGTCAGGAACCATTGATATGAAACACAGCACGATGACCAACTTCGAGATCGAACGCGCGCTTGATCTCGCCGCTCCGCTACCCAAGGGCGAACAGGTCATCTGGCTGGATTCACCTGATTGGAAAAGTTTTGCATTACGTGTTTTTCACATGAAAGCGCTGGCGATTTATTTCACAATCGCCATCGCTTTCAATATTTTGTGGATGGTGGCTAACGGCTCGCCCACTGCAGATGTGGTGGTCTCCACGGCGAGACTGGTGCCGCTTTCTTTGCTGGCACTGGCGCTGTTTGCATTGGTTGCCTGGCTGATGGCAAAGAGCACCACCTACGCCATCACCAACCACCGGGTTTTTCTGCGGATTGGGGTAGCCCTTTCGATCACAGTTACAGTGCCGCTCAGAACAATCCGGTCAGCCGATCTGAAGCTTTATAAAAATGGCACCGGCGACCTGCCACTATCGTTGACCGGTGAAGACCGTTTGGCATACCTACATTTATGGCCTCACGCGCGTCCGTGGCAGCTCAAGGATACGGCACCTATGTTGCGCGCTGTGCCTGATGCAAAAAAAGTGGCGGAAATTTTAACCAACGTATTATTGGAGACATTAAAATCTTCTCCGAAAAAAGACGCGTCAACCGAAGCGCATACAGGGAGCTCATTAAGTCCAGCAGAAAGCAACGCTGGCAAACCCAAGTCACCTCAAGCCGCAGCTGCATAATTAGAATCGCATTTTGAATGTCAAGCCTTGCCGTCATGACCAGCCGTAAATCACTTCTGCGTTCGCCAATAGCGGCGGCTTCATTGCTGGTCGTGCTCGCACTCGCCGGCACCGCGTTGGTTCGCGTGACCGGTTCGGGCGTGGACAAGATGCCACTCGCGCCGATCATTGCCTCGCACGAACTGCGATTTGAAGATGGCCAAGACGGTAGCATCCTCATCTTTGAAGCTAAGCACAATAAATTGATTGACAGCGCCGCGCCCGGCACCAACAATTTCTTGCGAGGCACCTTGCGCGGCCTTGCCCGTGAGCGTAAGCGCATTGGTATCGACAGTGGCCCACCATTTCGATTGGTGGCTCACACCGATGGACGCTTGATGCTAGAAGACCCCAGCACCGGACGCTATATCGATTTAGGTTCGTTTGGTAATACCAACCGCGAGACATTTGTCCGGCTGCTCGCGATCGCCAACGCGGCGGGTTAATTTAATAATTTAACCTGCCGGCGGGTTAATTTAATAATTTAACCTGAACGTTTAAATTAGACCGACTGATTCGCTAAACCGTTTTAATTAGCACCGATGGAGAGCAGCATGGAAACTACCGCCCCCTTAATCGCCAGTTCGCAAGATGCCACTTCGGTGGCCAATCAGGAAACGCTGCTAACACCGCGTTTTTACACCACCGATTACGCCAAGATGAACAAGATGGATATGTCTTCTGTTCGCGCGGAGTGGGACAAGCTCATGCTTGAGTTCGAAGGCGACAACAATCACGATCATTTTCAACGCACACCTGAGTTCAGCTCTGAAATCCGCGATCTGCCGCCAGCACTTCGCCAGGAGTTTCTCGATTTTTTGGTCAGTTCCGTGACCTCCGAATTCTCCGGCTGCGTGTTGTACAAGGAAATGGAAAAACAATTCACCAATCCTGACCTGAAACTGGCCATGGGCTATATGGCGCGAGACGAAGCACGCCACGCAGGTTTCATCAATATGTCGCTACGCGACTTTGGCGTTGCGGTTGATCTGGGTTTTTTGAAGCGCGCAAAAAAATATACCTTCTTCCGCCCCAAGTTTATTTTGTACGCAACATACCTTTCAGAAAAAATTGGTTATGCGCGTTACATTTCGATTTTCCGTCAGCTTGAGCGTCACCCGGAACATCGTTTCCACCCCATTTTTAAATGGTTTGAACGTTGGTGCAACGACGAGTTTCGGCATGGCGAAGTGTTGGCGCTGATGATGCGCAGCGATCCCAAACTGCTCTCAGGCTTAAATAAGCTATGGATACGCTTTTTCCTGATTGCGGTGTACGGCACGATGTATGTGCGCGATCACAACCGTCAGGAACTGCATACCGCGTTGGGGCTCGATTCGACCAAATATGATTTCGAAGTGTTCGACATCACCTCGCAAATCGCCCGTCAGGTTTTCCCGATTGAGCTTGATGTGGAGCAACCGAAATTCCGCGCGGGCCTTGAGCGTTTGCGTCTAATCGGTGTGGCAAGCGATGCGGCCAAAAAACGAGGTGGGGTCATCGGCAAATTGAAAGGCTTAGGCTTGGCGATTGCCGCTGCCGCAACTTTTGCACGCTTGTATGTGCTGCCGACCAAGAGTAACAAAATCCCGCCGCAAGTATTGATGGTCCCAACTTGGTAATCAAGCAACCCTCAACGCTGTTAGCCCGTCGGGCGTAAAGAGAAAGCGGTTCAAAGGCAATCTAGATGTCGTTCACTGCCCATGGCGTTCCGGTGCTGCTCACCTTGTTTATTTGGTGGTTCAGCACTGGCGTCATCCTATATCTTGATGGCTTGCCCAAGCCGACTTATCGCTGGAGCTTCCTAGGCACCAGTATGGTCGCGCTCGCGGCATTGGTTGGCTTGGTTGTCATGCGCGATACTACCTCCACAGCGGCGGCGTACTGCGCGTTTGCCTGCGCGATTTTCATCTGGGGTTGGCAGGAAATGGCTTTCCTGATGGGCTATATCACCGGCACCCGCCAACAGCCCTGCCCAGCAGGCGCTACCGAATCGCGACGTTTTATTTTCGCGACACAGGCGATTATTTACCACGAGCTCGCGCTCATCGCCACGGGATTACTCATTGTCACTTTTACATGGGGTGCCACGAACCAAGTCGGCGCTCAAACATATTTCATACTTTGGGCGATGCGCCTTTCAGCAAAGCTAAACCTGTTTTTTGGGGTTCGCAATCTATATGAAAAATTTCTACCGGATCATTTAAAACATCTTGAAAGTTATTTCCGAAAAAGCGCAATGAATTTATTGTTTCCCGTTTCGGTAACGGCCGCATCCGCCGTGGCGGCGATTCTTTGGTACAGCGCGATTGCGGGGAGTACGAGCGCATTTGACATCACCAGCCATACTTTATTGGCGACATTGCTCACGTTAGCGGTGGTAGAACATTGGTTTCTCGTTCTTCCGATCCCCGCCGAAGCGATGTGGAATTGGGCTCTGGGTGCGCGCGCAGAAAAAAATACCGTTAGGGAAAGCGATGCAAATAGATCGTCGTCGAACGCATCACTGGCACGTAGCAGCACGCGCTGAAACTATTGAAAGTCAAGCAAACACGGGTGCCTTAGCATATTTTTGCTCTGAACAGCCCGCCCTGATTAGGGTCTTGCTTAATGTCGTGGCCGCAATTTTGACCTAGACTTCGATTTTTTCTTATTTTATTTGGTCATCTCTGCAGCGCCATTGACGCTAAATAGGCATTGCTTAATCGCCCGTCTCTAGTGCACTATCCCAGTCTTCAGTGCGATGCCATTCCCTTAAGGCGCACCGCCAGAAATTCACCGCGACGAAGCAACAACGCGCCATAGAAGCACGCGTATTGCAATCATTGCTGTTCATTTTTTTCCACATCGTTCCCCACACTTTTTTCGAAAGCGCACTTGCATGCATATTCTGATTAATCGAATCGTTGCCTCGGCCACTTTGGCAGCGGCAGCATTATTAAATCTTGCGGCATTACCTGTTACTGCTGCGACGCAGATTGTGGAGTCGACCTACCCGGGCGAGATTTCATTGCGAGTGGACTTAACCGATACCGCGCGAAAAATTTTTAACGTGCGTGAAGTGGTGCCGGTAAAACCCGGGCCGTTTACATTGAGCTACCCGAAATGGATTCCGGGCGAGCACGGCGCGACCGGCCCGATTGACGGAATTACCGGCTTGAAAATCACCGCAAACGGTGCGCGGATCAGCTGGCGACGCGATTTGCTGGACATGTATTCCATTGATCTCGATGTCCCCGCAGGCGCAACCAGCCTCACGCTTGAATTTCAATTTCTCTCGCCCACCGGCGGCGGTCAATTTGGCGCTGGCGTGTCCGCATCGCCCAGACTGGCGATTTTGGAGTGGAATCAGGTGCTGTTTTATCCCGCAGGTTACAAGACTGATCGGGTAGCAATACAACCCACCATCAAACTGCCATCCGGTTGGGGCTACGCGACTGCTCTTGAGGGTGCCGCCATAACCAACGAAGGCGTGCGCTTCAAAGCTGTCAGCGTCGATACGCTGGTTGACTCCGCGCTGATCACCGGCCTCAACTTTAAACAAATTGATCTGGCACCCGGTGCAGCGCGACCCGTGCGCTTGAACATCATCGCCGACCGCGCGGCCAATTTGGAAATCTCCGAAAAGCAGATCAAAGACCATCAGGCTTTGGTCAAACAAGCACAAGCATTATTCGGCGCGGAGCACTACGACCACTACGATTTTTTACTCACGCTGAGTGAGAAAACAAACCATTTCGGGCTCGAACATCACCAGTCCAGCGACAATCGCTCCAGTGCTGAACTGTTCACCTCACCCACGGCCTACCTGTCTGGTGCCGGTCTGCTGCCGCATGAATACGTGCATTCATGGAACGGCAAATTTCGTCGCCCCGGCGGGCTTGCCACGCCCAACTTCAGCGTGCCGATGAAAGGCGAGCTGCTGTGGGTTTACGAGGGCCTCACCACCTATTTGGGCCAAGTGCTGACCGCACGCGCGGGCATGTGGACGGCTGAACAATATCGTGACGCCATGGCGATTACTGCCGCCGATATGGATCATCGCCCCGGCCGTGCGTGGCGTCCGCTGCGTGATACCGCCGATCAAGCGCAGGTGCTATACAACACGGGAAGCGGATGGAGCAACTATCGTCGCTCGGTTGATTTTTATCCGGAAGGCGATTTACTGTGGCTTGACATCGATACCAAAATCCGCGAGATGTCCGGCGGTAAGAAAACCCTCGATAGCTTCCTGCAAGTTTTTCATGGCAATGATCCGGCATTCGCCAAAACCAGTCATGACGTAAAGCCCTATGAATTCAACGACGTGGTCACAACCCTCAATCAGGTTCAACCCGCGGATTGGGCTGCATTCCTGCGCCTCAGGCTCGACTCCACTGAAGTCCGCGCACCGCTCGATGGCATCACACGCGGCGGATGGAAACTCGTCTACAACGACACGCCGACAGAGCTGTTCAAAGCCGAACAAAAGGAACGCAAGCTGATCAACCTGATGTATTCCATTGGCCTTACCATCTCAAACGACAGCAAGAACGGCAGCGAGCCGGGACAAATAATCGACGTGCTCTGGAACGGTCCCGCCTTCGAGGCAGGCATGTCCCCCAGTATGAAAATCGTCGCGATCAACGGCGAAGCGTTCGATGGTGACGTCATGGCTGATGTGGTGAAGGCGGATGCGGCAGGGAAACAAAAAGCGCCGATTGAACTGCTGATCCAGAACCAGGACTATTACTCAACGATTCGAATAAATTATCAGGGCGGCGCCAAGTATCCTAGGCTGGAACGTGTTGAGGGGAAGCCAGATTTGCTGACCTTGATCTCGGGAGCGAAGTAACGAGCGCGCTGATTGAGGCCGCCGATACTGTGTTGTGTTGACGGCCTTAGAATGTTGCGCTAGCGGGGTGCTTCAACAGCATCACACTATCAGGGGTACGCCGATTTGGTGCCAAAAAGCTCACCAGATAACGTAACGTTCTTGCCCAGCAAAAAAGTATCTGCGGGGGAGTAGTTGTTACGGGGGGGAATCTCGCGCTGTGCGGATGCGTCACCCGTCTTTAAGTTCGTCTTTTGTAATCCGGTAAATCCAATGATCTGAATCTAATGCCGCCTGCGTTTTGATAGCGTCGGGCAATGGATGGGCGGGGCCAAGACGACTGGACGTTGTGCAAGAGTAGACGCGGTTGCGTTCTGCAGCTTGGCAGATCAAAGCAAGCGGCTACTGCAGCATGCGATCTTTTGAAACATCATCGACTTAGGTCAGCTAGAAAGCATTTAGCTCTCTACTCATAAAAAACGGGCAGTGACTCATAAGTCACCGCCCGTTCTTGTATATCTTTCTCTCGATAGAATACTTTTTCCGCGCCAACGATTGAAAATCGCTAGCTGGTTGCCAACGGCGTTACATCAAGGTGCCGCCACAATATCCACCCGCCGTGAGTCCGCTTCCGCGCCACCGACAACAAATTCCGGCTTCTTGAGAGCAATACGATTCTCTGCAACACCTGCTGCTTTGAGTGCATCCCTTACGACGAAAGCACGCTCCTTAGCGAGCGCCAGATTCGAGCTTGGGTTACCCGTCTTGTCGGCGAAGCCTGAAAGATCAACTTTCGCATCGGCCTTTTCGGCTAATGCTTTTGCGGCTGCAGTGACGGCGTTTTGGGCATCAGCGTCAAGATCTTTCTTGCCAACCGCAAACAGTATTT
This sequence comes from Burkholderiales bacterium, assembly GCA_038236905.1. Lineage (GTDB taxonomy): Bacteria > Pseudomonadota > Gammaproteobacteria > Burkholderiales > Usitatibacteraceae > UKL13-2. The sequence continues at coordinate 25,729 of JBBRZG010000006.1, read as the reverse complement.
TGCCTAAAACACCGCCGGGTGTCACCGCAACAACGGGGGCAGCCGCAGTGTAGGGATGAGCTTCGAGGCTGGCCTTATTTAGTTCCGGATAATCTTTAAGCATGCTAACGCCCAGCAACGGCTTGTAAGCTGCTTGGTGACATGTTGTGCAATTTACCTTCGCGACATCACCCAACTTACCCTTGCGATAGTCAGGAAAAGTTGCTGTCAATGGATCCATATAGTTATTGTTCAGATCCCGAACCATGCGGATGCCATACCAAGCGGTTGCGCGCTGTGGCGGGCTCGTGGCCCAAGAACTAAACGAACGTGAGTTGTGGCAATAAGTACAGTTAACACCGAGACCTTCTGACATGTGCACCATCAGACCATACGTCCACTCGGCTTGTTTGGTGGAGTGACGGTTGCCGGTCGGGAGTGCCGTTGTTCCGATCACGCGAATGTCTTTTGCCTCGGCCAAGTAAGGCTGAAAAATATCGTGCGGCAACGAGGCTAGGCCGACCGTTTTGCTCGCTGTATTTTGAAGACTACCTGCCGTCATCATGCTCGGCGATTGCTTGGGTTGGTCTTCCTTGTACCAATAGTTGACCGGAATGTTGTTGCCGCGGTGGCAGGTATAGCAGGTGACACCAACCACACCAACATGCTTACCCCATTCGCTGTTCACTTTTTTGGTCATCGTTAGCATCTTGCGCGCAACGACTTTGGTATACATCGAATCAGATGAAAAATCCTGACCCGCGGCATGACAGTAGGCACATCCCTCTTTGGGCGCGACCCACTGCGTCATGGCAAGCATGGTGCGGGTAAACTCTCCCGCGCCTAAATCGCCCAACACTTGCACATTTTTGTACAGCGAACCCGCTGACGGGCCGCCCGCAGGAACAGAGGGAATCGGCTCCGGCAATTTATTGGCTTCTATTTTTGCATCATAGGTTCGTGGGTTGGCAACCGTGCCCATCGCGACACCGCGATAACCATTCTGCACCGCATCAATCGGCGGACGTTCACATCCAGACAACAACGCAGAAGCAGCAATGAGACCAGCAGCCGCTAAAACCCATGACTTTGTATTCAGTTGAAACGATTTCATCGCGGTGCTCCTGGAAGCGTTGCGGGATCAATCACGGTCGGCCACGAATTCGGATACATCGGTGCGACACCGTGTTTTACGGCCCAGAGATACCAGTTATCAACTACGGTACCGGTTAAAAGAATGCCGATACCACCTGTGAGCGTGGTCAATACGGCAAACCACCAAGCCCAACGATGGATCGATTCCATCGATGCGTTAAAGCCCATCGTCCAGCGCCAGAATAATGCCGCACGCTCTGACGCGGTACCGCGATCAACAATCTGCTCAATCTCTCGCTCGCCGCCAAAACGACTGACCGCTAGGATGGTTGCGCCGTGCATCGCAAATAAAAGCGCAGAACCATAAAGGAAAGCAATTGAAAGCATGTGAAACGGATTGTAGAAAAGGTTACCGTAACGGATCGAGAACGCTGCAGTCCAATCGAGGTGCGGGAAAATACCGAACGGCACGGCTTCTCCCCAGCTACCCATCAGGACTGGACGAATGAAACCAAGCACCAAGTACAGCCATATCGCAGCAGCAAATGCCCACGCCACGTGCGTTCCCATTCCTAGAGCGATCGCGCGGCGATAAGTTCTAGCCCACCATAATAAAATTGAGGCTGTCAGGAAAAAACCTGCCATCAGCCACCAACCACCTTCATTCAGCGGCGGCATCCGTAAACCGTAGGCAGGCGATGGCGGCTCAAGCGCTAGCCAGGGAAGCTGGCGAATAAATTCGAGCGGATTAAAATGCACTTGTGCAAACATATTCCAGCCCATGATCTGGATCGCAATAATCCCGCACAGTAAAGCCGCAATACCCAGGCTCCCCAGATAAACTGGCCCGACTTGCGCGTCACCGAAACGCCCAAGCAAATGCACGAACCACGGCTTTTCTTCAGAGATGATGCCCCACTGTCGCTGCCAAATTCCCGGCGGTAGCGGCGTGCCCATGTAGGCCGGGCCGCGCACTTGCACCTGGGTAAAAATGTTTTGATATTCTTTGTACTCGGCCATCGTGTTCTCCTAATTCTTGTCTGTATTCAGCGTGAGCGATGAGGGCAAATCAACGCCAGATGGAAAGGCTCAACCACCATGTCCACCATTCAGGCCAGCCCCGCGTCCAGAACGGACCGCTAATCACGATACAAATTGCGCTCCAAAAGACTGCCGACAGCGCGAGGAACAAGCCCAGACGGTGAATGCCGAGGGTTCCGATGGAATACCCGATCGTGTCCCGAATCCAAGTGTTTTCATGTTCCGGCGTTTTAACCGGTTCACCTTTAAGGGGATTGACCGCCGACAGCACCAAACCACCATGCATCGCCAACGCTAGCGCAGTGGTGAAGAAAAAGCTCACTGCGATCATGTGCGCGGGGTTGTAGTGAAAATGCAGATATTGATAACCGGTGTTGGAGACCCAGTCAAGGTGGCTCAAGATGCCATATGGGAAGCCATGACCCCATGCGCCCATCAAAATCGGCCGCACGATGACCAGAGTAACGTAGGCAAGAATGGCGAAGGCAAACGCAAACGGGACGTGATACCCGATACCCAGCTTTCGACAGATTTCAACTTCGCGCAGCGCCCACGAAACGAATGATCCGAGCGCACAAATAGTAATGAGCTGCCACAGGCCGCCTTCGCGCAGCGGCGCAAATTTAAGTCCGTAAGAGAGGTCCGGCGGCGCAATATTGATTTGCCAAATATTCCACGTTGGCCCAATCGACGCGCCCCATAAAATGAGTGCCACACCGACTGCGATAAAAAAGATGCTAGTGACACCGAAGAAGCCGACATAAAACGGCCCCACCCAGAAGTCGAACAAATCGCCGCCAAGCAACGTTCCGCCACGAACACGATATTTTCTTTCAAAACTGAGTAACGACATCGCCAACTCCTCCACAAGACGGGTGAAACATGTGCCGTGCGCCCCACATACCACATGAACGCATCACGCAAAAACCCTGCTGGAACAACAAATTTAATAACGGGGCGGCGGATAAGACACTAGCTCGAAACTCGCAAAACAGGCGTGAACCCGTACCGCCAGTACCTTATCCGCTTCCCCACGCATACAGGCCTACTTACCGGCCGAGCCCTGCGCGGGGGGCATTGGTGCGTTCTGCTGCATGGCAGCAGGTGCCATTTTTACAACCGGCTTGTTGAAACTTGGATCATTCAACCAGTTATAGCGCTCAGTGCTGAGCAACACAAAGTGAATCATGATCGCCAGGAATGCTAGAAAGATTCCCTGGATTACAAACACTCTTCTTGGGTCAACTAAAAGCCAAATTCGCCACATTTTTGTATCTCCTATTCAACAAACATTAGAGGAACAGATGAATTCACAGCGGCTTTAACGCTTCCAAATAAGGGCTTAATTTCTTGCGCACCGGGAAACCATGAACGCCATTTGAGTCCGACGACATTTGCCGACAAGGCAATCATCAACAAAGCACAAAAGGCGGTCACGAAGAGAAACTTAAACCACAGTTTTTCTTGGTGAGCCACCGCTGATAAGGAATTGCTTGCTGTCTGAATATTCATTTGTTCACCTCTTATTTGACGTTCGCTACAACACTCTTAAAGCTGGATGGTGTTGAAACGTGCGCCGTTCAACATCGGTATCAAAATTGATCAGCCGCCGAACCAGGGACGCCACATCCAAACCAGAATGTGTGCAACGACCGCAATGGCGGTGAACCCAATTAGCCCGGTCATGTAATAGCCATGAAATTCCCGAGCTTCTGCCTCAGTGAGCCCAGAATTAGAACCCCCGTGAAGTTGTCTTTCACTCATATAAACCTCCTGTTTTGGCCATATGTTTTGTGCATAGGGCCGTTACCGCACAAATCCCGCGCGGCCGGGTATCGCCGTGACAAAAATAGTCTCGACAGATTCGGACCCTGGCAATGCCAGGAAAATTGATTCGATTTGCTAAGCTGATTGCCGTGCTCAAAAGCTGAAATGATGCTTGAGCAGCTGGCCTCTATGCTGGTTTTGCTGTCCGCAGGCTCTAACGCTTCTACGCTGCGGCTAAGCATTTCTAATGCAGATGTGCTGCTCGGGTCCCCAACCAGTCTGTTGCTCGCCGATAGCAAGCGCTGGCTCGTGATTACATCACGACTTGGTTCAATGAGAGCTGCGCTACCAAAAAACGACATTCAAGTACTCCGACTTGTAAATTTAACCTTGGCCCTGCGCACCGCTTTTGAGCGTTGTCGCGGAATACTGTCAATTTACGCTGACTGTTGGAGTTGTCAACAAAAATGTACACTTTTGGCAGTCTTTCGATATTGCGCTGCACAATAATTCTCTAACTACTTAAATATTTGCGATGATGAGCTTGGTTTGCAGCGGCATTCGGGTCCGGGCGACCGTGATGCGACCAAAGCCAGCCTCATTCAATAACGCGCGCAGTTCTCCGACTGTTCGTGATCGACCGCGCCCCATCGCCAGCAGGTAAAACCCGAAATATGCATCGCCCATTGCCTCTGCGCCGATCGTGCCGGCCATCGGTTCGGCCACTAGCAAAGTGCCGTTCTTAGGCAGGATTTTGCGAATAGCTCGTAAAATATTTAGCACTTTGTCATCGGGATGATCGAACGCGACACGAATCAGCGACACCACGTCCGCACCTTCAGGCAATGGCGTGACGACAAAATCACCGCCGAACGCCTCGGCGCGCGTGGCAATGCCAACTTCCGCAAATCGCGTATTTGCAATCTCGGCAACTGCCGGCAAATCGAATAATTTCAGGTGCAAATTTGCATGTCTGGCGGCAGCGGCAATCAAAAACGTTCCCGCACCGCCGCCAACATCCAGCAAGCACTGATGGTGATTCATCGGGTAGGTGTCCAGTATTTCACTCGCAATCAATGCCTGTGACTCCGACATGAGCTTACTGTAGGCGACCACCTGCTCGCTATCCAGCGCATCCGGCTGCGTTGCGCCCGCATAGGGCCAATAGCGTGAGAGCTGCGTGGTTTGTGTTCCCGGTGCCACTTTGAGAAGGGCGACAGGGTCTTCAATATCCTTATAAAAAATACTGTGATGCTCGACCATCGATTTTACCGCCTCGTTGCCGACCATGGCTGCGCCCAACTGCCCCAAACCAAATCGCTGATGGCTGCGTTTGGCAACAAGGCCCAAAGAGATCGCAGCGCGGACAAGTCTTTCAGTCGCGTCTAGCGTCAGCCCTAGGCGCGGTGAAAGTTCCGCCATCGATTTGGGACCCTCGGCAAGAATTTCAAACAAATCGAGGCGAACGCATGTCAATAGCACTTGTGAGTAAACAAACCCCGCACAAATATCAAAAAGCTCGCGCGCGCGACGCTGCGCGATCGGGCGTGTCAGCGGAAATGCACTCGCCCAGCGGCGAAAACCATCACTGGAAATGAGCTGATCCCGCTTGGCAAGTATTCGGTCAAGCAGGCTTAATGGAGCGGCGCGGTTTTTATCTTCACCCATCATACGGCGTCACTCAATAGAATAATATTCATCTTGGCCTGTCCTTGTGTTTTTGTTAATCGGTATTTTTAGGGATTAATATTCAACTATATTTGTTCCGTAATATAAGTGAGACTCATGGCTTTAACTCACGCTGATATTAAAAACATGAACACCACCGCATTCGGCGTCTAAAAAATTGAAGCCATATTATTTTTATCTTCGAGGGTTGTATTTGTGAGCGGCACCGTTGCAGTTATTGTGTTGGTAGATATCTCGCCGCACGCGCGCCTGTGGGGCTTTTGGCATTTTTTATTTTGTCGGTTTTCGCTGCGCCGCGAAGCCGGAATTACGTTTTTTAAAGTGCTGGGCAGCGGTGAAAACGCGGGGTTCGGGCTACGACCCAGCCCGTCTCATCAGGGCCTTTTTTGTGCCTTTGTTGACGATGCGGCCGCGACAAAATTTATTGCAAATTCGAAAGTGTTGAGCGCCTATCGCCAACACGCACGCGAATTTTTTTGCGTGAAATTGAAAGCATTTTCCAGTCGGGGAAGCTGGGCAAATCAGGCGCCGCTGACCATCACGGCCAGCGCACCATCAGCGGCGCTGATGATGCCAGTCGCAGCCCTCACTCGCGCTTCCATTCGCCCTGTAGTAGCCGCTAAATTTTGGCGGCGGGCACCACCTGCGGAACTATCTCTGCAGAGAGCACATGGCTGCTTACTGGCCGCCGGTCTGGGAGAGTCGCCATTGCTTCGGCAGGCTACATTTACGATCTGGGAAAGTGTTGCCGCCATGGACGCGTATGCGCGCACGGGCGCGCACATGGACGCCATACGCGCGGCGCATGCCGGGCATTTTTTTTCAGAATCCATGTTCACGCGATTCATTCCGTATGACGCGCGCGGCATGTGGAAATCGCAGTCAGCAGAATTGATGTTGACCTCACAGGATCAATCACTGAAACGAACACAAAAGCCGCTCGATGCACAAGCGTGAGCATCATGCAGTGGTAATCGGGGCAGGCATGGGTGGGCTCACTAGTGCGCTGTTGCTGGCATCGAAAGGCTTGCGCGTCACCGTCCTTGAGCGCGCGGACACGCCTGGCGGCAAGATGCGTCAATTGATAATCAACGGTGCGCCGATCGATTCGGGTCCGACTGTTTTTACGATGCGCTGGATTTTGGAGCACATCTTCGAAGCAGCTGGCACCACCCTCGATACCGAACTCCGCTTGACACCACTTGATATATTGGCGCGCCACGCATGGAACAGCTCGGAAACACTTGATCTTTACGCCGACCTGCAACGCTCAACCGACGCCATTGGCGCGTTTGCCGGGCCGCCAGAGGCCAAGCGATTTCTCAGTTTTTGCGCCGAGGCCAAACGTGTCTATGATGCGTTGGAAGGCCCCTACATTCGCTCAGAGCGACCTACGTTAACCAGCCTAGGGATGGGCCTTGGACCGCGCGGGTTGGCGGTGCTAGCGCGCCTCGGACCATTTTCAAGCTTGTGGCGCGCGCTCGCTAAACATTTCCGTGATCCACGGTTGCAACAACTCTACGGCCGTTACGCCACGTATTGCGGCTCTTCCCCTTTCCAAGCGCCCGCCACCCTGATGCTGATCGCGCAGGTTGAAATGGACGGCGTGTGGAGCGTCGATGGCGGCATGCATGCCGTCGCCAAAGCGCTGGCAAATTTAGCCACACAACGAGGCGCTGATATTCGCTATGGTGCGCACTGTGAAGAAATCATCGTGCGGGGTGGCCATGCCGCCGGCGTACGTCTTAGCAGCGGCGAAATTATCGACGCAGACTCGATCATATTTAACGGCGATGCCAGCGCGCTCGCACAAGGCTTGCTCGGCGCATCAGCCTGCAAGGCAGTGCCGTCCACGCCGGCTTCGGCTCGATCTCTTTCCGCGATGACGTGGTCAATCAACGCCAAAACCAGCGGATTTCCTCTATCGCGACATAACGTTTTTTTTGATGACGACTACGCTTCAGAGTTTCGCGATATTTTCGAACACCATCGACTGCCGCACAAGGCAACTGTTTACGTTTGCGCGCAAGACCGGGACACCGATAAAAAAATAGGCAGCGAACAAGATGAACGATTACTGTGTTTGATTAACGCCCCAGCAATAGGGGATGGAAAACATTTTGATGTGGCGGAGATTGAGAAATGCGAACAGAACATGATTCGGCGGTTGGCGCGAAGCGGCTTGACGATAGATCAACAGCCGAGCAACACGCAGTTGACCACGCCAGCAGATTTCCATCAGCTGTTCCCGGGGACGGGCGGGGCCTTATACGGGATGGCGTCACACGGGTGGATGGCATCTTTCAAACGCCCATCGTCAACGAGTCAACTCCCGGGGTTGTATTTGGCGGGGGGCAGCGTGCATCCGGGCCCCGGCGTGCCCATGGCGGCGATGTCGGGACAACTGGCGGCCGTGACGCTGATGGATCACCTCGATTCGACCAGCCGGTCCCGCCGGGTGGTTATCTCTGGTGGTATGTCGACGCCATCAGCGACGACGGGCAGCATGGACTAACCATCATTGCATTTGTCGGCAGCGTCTTTTCGCCCTACTACGCTTGGGCACGTGGTAAAAGCGGCATCGCTGATCCCGAAAATTTCTGCTCTTTGAATGTCGCGCTGTATGGCCTCGGTGGCAATCGCTGGACGATGACCGAGCGGGGCCGCAACAGCGTGGAGCGCAGCCAGCATCAATTTAAAATCGGGCCCAGCAATCTTGGATGGGACGGCAATTGCCTCACAATCAATATTGATGAGATTAATGTGCCGTTGCTTTCGCGCGTTCGCGGCACAGTGCGCATTTATCCAAAGCTGTTATTCAACTTCGTCACACCGCTTGACGACGGGCGACGCCACCGCTGGGGACCGATTGCACCGAGCGCGCGCGTGGAAGTTGAATTTGATTCCCCCAACACCCGTTGGACAGGCGACGCGTATTGGGATTCCAATGAAGGCGATGAGCCCATTGACAGGCCGTTTGTAGAATGGGATTGGTCGCGATCCAGTATGCGCGACGGCAGCACCGCGGTGATTTATGATGTGCGCCAAAAACAGCATGACGACCGTATCTTGGCGCTACGCTTTACCAAATCAGGCGATGTCGAAGCCTTCGAGGCACCACCACGCCAACAATTGCCGCGTACTTTCTGGCGTATTGACCGTCACATGCGCAGCGATGAAAATGAGCGGGTTGAGGTCAAACAAACGCTTGAAGATGCACCGTTCTATTCACGCTCCGTATTGTCATCGGGACTGTTAGGCGAGAAAGTTATTTCAATGCACGAAACGCTTAATGTGCCTAGACTTGCTTCTTCTGTGGTGAGGCTGATGCTGCCGTTTCGCATGCCGCGGCGAAAGTGATTTTTCACCCCGTAGGTTCGCAGTTTCGTTAAACATGGAACTTACCGTCTGACTTTGCTGATTAATTACCGGCAAGTGATAATCTTTATCTGGGTAGCGCGGCTCATCATGGCCAAAGCAATATTACAAAAGCCGCAAACGAATTATTAAATGCATGCGGTATCGAGGCCGCGAGGTATGCGCTTTTAAATGATTGACGTCGCCATGCTATGTAGCCGCACGACATAACGAAAAAGCCCCAGGCTGGCCCAAAGAACCAAAGTAATCCAAACGCGTCGTGTAAGCCGCCCCATATAAGCGCCGATGAAATAGCGACGAAGAACGTGTTTGGGCTGAGCGCCGACAAAATCCGTATACCGAGGGCGAGCAACAATGTTTCGACAATGGGCGAGAATACAATCAAACCAAATATGTAAATGATAGTGAGGTCATGACTGGGCGGAGCTATTAAATCAAGGTCGACTCCGGCTAGGGTAAATAGTCCTCTTGCAGCCCCCGAAATAGCCATTGCAGGCAGCGTGAAAACAGGGAACGCCAACAAGCAATAACGCCAAAGCGGCAGTTGCGGGTCGAAAAGAAACTGCCTGAATTTATTCGAGCCATCGCGCATCGACGCACTGAAAACGCTTGCGGGACTCACGCGAGCGCAGGCAGAGTAATACAGATGCGAAACTTAGAATCTACTATTTAACTATCCCCCACTCGCCGCCCGCCTTGGCCTGCGCTGATTTTCTAACGCGATTTCGCGGTCGCGTTCGGCCATGCGAATGAATAGATCAGCCACCCAGACGACTCTGCCGAACATGCTACGCTTCGGAATTTTGGCGGGAACCGATGTCGCTATGTGCCCCATCGCAGCAGTGGGGGGCATTTGTTGGATGCCGGAGACTAAAAACTGTATAGCGGGTAGAGGCTTCAGTTCGTAGGGAGTGCTCGCTGGCGCATGAATCGCGGCGGTGAGTGCTTCCATCATTAATATCGATTTACGAGATGATGATACGACCGCGCGACGATTAATCGAGTCAAGACTACTACGCTCTATTTCGCGGCCAATCTCTGCGTAGATTAAACGCGCAGCTTGAATAGCGGGGCGGCAATCACGCGGTAACGCGCTGATCCCCTCGCCCGCGCGCACGTACAAATCATCCGCCGCCTTGAGCAAGCGCGCGACAACAGCAGCAATGCCTGAATTGAATACAGGTCGTCGCAACCATGTTTCGGGGTCGATTCCCTCTTCGCGCAACCACGCGAGCGGCAAATACAATCGGCCCGCAGCAGCATCTTCGCCGACATCACGCGCAATATTGGTGAGCTGCATTGCGACCCCCAACTCACACGCACGAGCCAGCGCATGCCCGTTACGAGTGCCCATGATTAAGGCCATCATCGCACCGACGGTGCCTGCCACCCGTGCGCCGTACGCATACAAATCTTCTATGGTTTCGTAGCGACGCTCATGCGCGTCCCATTCAAAACCTTCGAGCAGAGCAGCTGGCAGACCGATGGGTATATTAAATTCTGTCACCACAGTGGCGAGCGCTCGGTCGGCAGCCACCGGGTAGGGTTTACCCTCATAGATGCAGTTTAAGCGAGCGCGCAATTCGATCATGGCGCTGTGCTTATCCGAACTCAGGTCAATCGCATCATCGGCCAAACGACAAAACGCATAAAGCGCAATTGCCGGTGTTCGCACTCGTTCCGGGAGCACCCGCGACGCCGCAAAAAATGATTTCGAACCGCCACGCATGAGTTCCTCACAGGAAACCGTGTCATTTGACTTTGCGGCGCTTGCTTTGACAGAAGAAGTAGACATTCGCGGTGTTTTCCTCGTTATGCGGTTGCGCCTTCCAACAGCGCATCGCGTGCCCTCGTAACATGTTGAGCGCCAACTTGCTCCGCGCCCGCGCTCCGCGCCTCGCGTTCAGCCCGATCACGCAAACGCTTGGCAACCGAGATTCGGATCAAGACCGGCTGCGCATCAACCATTTCGTCAAGCGCCTGCTTGGCGTCATTTAGCCATGGCAATTCTTTGTGCATGCGCGATGGCGTGGGATCGACTTTATCCATCTGTGCAGCCAACGGCAAAATGTGGAACAACGCGTCGAACAACGCATTGCAATATTCTTGAATGATGTAAGTCGCACCGCCGTAGCCCATAAACGGCGTACCCGTATGCCGGCGAATAATCGCGCCGGGGAATGACGCTGGAATGTAGGCCGCACGCGCGCCAAATTCTGCCATGTACATGCGCTCGTTATAGCTGCCATACATTACCAGCGGTGCTTTATCGCGAATTAATCCGCGAACCGTGGCGTTATCCGTTTTCTCGCCAGGCTTGCGCGAGATCGCGAAATTGCACGGCAACCCCATTTCGGTTTCGAGAAAATGTTTTAAGCCGCGCGCGTAGGTTTCGTTCGCCACCACCGCGAAGCTGGCCGTGCCAAAAAAATCTTGTGTAACCGAGCGCCACAAATCCCAGATCGGTTTGATCGTGGTGTGTTTTTCACGCTCGATAAAAGGCTCGGGGTCGAGGCCGAGTAATTCACCCAAGCTGCGCAAAAATTTAGTGGTGCTGTGCAAACCGATTGGTGCTTGCAAATAAGGGCGATCAAGGGCCTCGCACAACATCCGCCCAAACTCTCGGTACATGCAAACATTCACCTCGGCATCCGCCAAACTGCGCACATCGGCCAGATGACTGCCGAGCGGGAAAGTCATATTTACTTTCGCACCAATGCCTTCGATCATTCGGCGAATCTCAGCCAGATCGCTGGGCATGTTGAACGTACCATAACAAGGCCCGATGATATTTACCAACGGGCGAATGACACCATCAGCATCTGCCGCCCGCGGCTTGGCCTCAGGTGTAGGCCCGCGTTTCGAGCCATATTCCGTCCATAACCAATACATCGCCCGATTCGCACATTGCCATTGGTCTTCGTCAATCGTGCGCGGCAAAAATCGCGCAATATTTGTTCCTGCAGGGGTTACACCACCGCCGATCATTTCCGCGATGGAGCCCGTGACGACCACGGCAGGCAAATCGGGATCGAGCGTGGTGTAGGCGCGCTTCATTGCGCCCTCAGTGCCTTCACGGCCTAGATTCTCTTCGGCGAGACCCGTGACGACGATCGGTAATTCATGGGGCGGTAGTGCGTCTGTGTAATGCAAAACGGAGGTGACTGGCAGATTCTCACAGCCTACGGGGCCATCAATTACGACCTGCATGCCTTTAATAGCGGTGAACACATACACCGCACCCCAATAGCCGCCCGCGCGGTCGTGGTCGAGAACTAGCATGGCTAAATCATTTCCTCTGCTTTGGCTTTTTTGATCATTTTGATCACTTGCCGTTTGGTGTGCTCGCGGAATTCAGGGCGATCCACGGGCACGCCTTGGCTTGGCTCCCACACACCGGCAGTGTGGCCTTCGCCAACGCCAGCAAAGAATTCTCGCATTTCTTCAAAGCGGCCTTTGTTATTGAGAGCAGCATTTACCACCGTCGCTAACGAGCCCGCGCCTGCCGGACCCATCAATGGTCGAGCAGAAATCAGATTCGTAAAATACAGCGCCGGAATCGTCGCTTCTTTCGCGGCCTGCACGACCGGAGTGGTACCAATTGCTAGGTCAGGTTTGAATTCATGCATCGCGGCCAAATCTTGCTCAAGCGACGCGCGATATTGCACATGCACGCCTTTCGCCGACAGCCACTCAAAATCAGGATCGCTCCACTGTGTTTTCGGACAGGCTGTGCCGACGTAGCGAACATCGGCACCACTTTCCACCAGCAAACGCGCCACCAACAACTCAGAACCTTCATAACCACTCATGGTGATGCGGCCTTTGATTGGCATGGCAGAAAGTGCTGCTTTAATCGACGGCAAAATTTTATTTTTGGCGGCGTCAATTTTTTCCTGCGACACATTGGCGACGTCACCGATGGCTTGCAGCCACGCTTCAGTGCCGTCATACCCTACGGGCGCTGAGCCCACAATCGGGCGGCCCGCCGCCGCGAATTCACGCAGGCTGGCCGTGTAGAACGGGTGAATCGCCGCAGCTGCGATGCAATCGAGTGCGCCATAAAGTTCGCGCCACTCGCGCGTCGGTACTACCGGACCTGCTGCTAATCCCAGCGGCTCCAACATCATGCCGATCGTGACCGGATCAACCGGAAACATTTCACCGATCAACGCGATGGTGGGCTTATCGCTCTTGCCACCGCGCGGCGCTTGTACGGGACCTTGTTCGGCTTCCGTGCGCGCATATTTAAGCATTGCACCGGCGAGCACATCTTTCGCTTCCGCATGCGTGGGCACACCAAAACCGGGGACATCAATCCCGATAATGCGCACACCGTTAATTTCCTTCGGCAACAATTGCAATGGCACACCACTCGCTGTCGGTACGCATAAATTAATAATCACAATCGCGTCATAAAGTGCGGGATCGGCGAGCGCAAAAACAGATTCACGAATATCCTCGAACAATTTACCGGTCACCAGCGATTCTGAATTGAACGGCACATAGCCCACCGTGCGGCGCGCGCCGTAAAAATGCGAGGTAAAAGTCAGACCGTAAACGCAGCACGCTGATCCACTCAACACGGTTGCCGTACGGCGCATGCGTAAGCCGACGCGCAACGAACCAAACGCCGGACACATTGACTGAGGCTGGTCATGCGGGCCTTTGGGATAATCCCGCGCGTACTGGTCGAGCGTTTCACTTTTGCCCGCAGTTTTCGCGGCTTCAAGCATTTGTTCTTTACCAGAATGACAACCCAAGCCGTCGGTTTTAAGCGTGTTCGGGTCGGCGATGATGGGGATAATTTTTTCTGACATGGCGTGACCTGATTTCCTTATGCAATTGCTTAAACGGTATCGTAAACCACTTCGAGAGTCTCTTTAACGTTCTCGGTTTTTCCACACATATCGAATTGCGTCGCGGGTTCCAGCACAACGTTGCGGCCGGTTATGTCAGCAGAGAACAGTCCAAGTAACTGGTCTTGGGTAAGTGGATTCGGGCGCACAGGTGGCGCTGAACCCACGTTCTCGCCGAGTTGTTCAAACAACGACGCCCATTGCGTGCCGGGACGCCCAATAATTTCGTAGCTCGCGCTTTTCTTGCGAATATCGTCATGTGCCGGAATTGCGGCCAAAACAGGAATGCCGACCTTTTCAGCAAACGCCGCGGCCTCGCCGGTGCCGTCATCTTTGTTTATTACCATTCCCGCCACGCCCACGTTACCGCCGAGCTTACGGAAATATTCCACCGCCGAGCAAACGTTATTCGCAACATAAAGCGATTGCAAATCGTTTGAACCGACCACGATTACCTTTTGGCACATATCGCGCGCAATCGGCAGGCCGAATCCACCACAGACGACGTCGCCCAAGAAATCGAGCAGCACATAATCAAAGCCCCACTCATGGAAGCCCAATTTTTCCAGCAATTCAAAGCCGTGAATAATGCCGCGCCCGCCACAGCCTCGACCTACTTCAGGTCCGCCCAGCTCCATCGCGTAAACCCCATCTCGTTTGAAACAAACGTCGCCAATCTTGACCGCTTCGCCAGCCAATTTTTTCTTTGACGAGGTCTCAATAATTGTTGGGCAAGCTCGGCCACCGAATAACAGTGAGGTGGTATCGCTCTTAGGATCGCAACCGATCAAAAGCACTTTTTTACCTTGCTGCGCCATCATGTAAGAAAGATTCGCGAGCGTGAAACTTTTGCCGATACCGCCCTTGCCGTAGATCGCGATAATTTGCGTTTCTTTGGTGACCGGCCCGGTCGCAACAGCGTCGGGCGCAATCGCGGCTTCTTCGCGAAGGCGGGTTTTCATGTCGAATTTCACAGGGGATGTGGTGCTACCAGCGGTTGGGGTGGTTATATCAGTCATGCGACATTTCTCCAGTCTAAAATCATTTTTAAGCAATTCGAATCGCTGAACGCCGTACGATACGCCGCATCAGCATCTTGCGCCTCAACGCGATGGGTAATCAGCCCATCCAGTGATAAACGCTTTGTCTCTGCCAGTTCCCTTACCGCCAATAAATCGCCCGGCTGCCATTGTGCCGCAATGCGGATTCGTGCCTCACGCATAAACGCCGGTGGAAATTTAAACGATAGCGGCTCATCATAAAAGCCGGCCAATACTATTTCTCCACCCGGTGCCAGTCGACCGATCAGTGTATCCAACAACGCACCATCGCCACTGACGTCACAGATCACTTTATAGTCGCGGCGCGTATCCTCGCTGGGATCGACCACTTCGTAACCTATTCCGCCGAGTCGGCGATCTGCGTTCGTCTCCCACACGACCGGTTTTGCACCCGCGATCACCGCCAAACGCGCAATCATTCGCCCTAACACGCCGTGACCGATGATGAGATCCGGCTGCGCCACGCTGGCATTCGGTGCCACGTGAAAAGCCGTCGCCGCTAGGGCGAACAGCGCTCCCTGCTCACCCAAACTTTCATTAATGACCATCGCACGTGCGCCCGGGACCACCAGCCTAGAAGCCGCGCCCCCAAACAATCCTCGCACTTCACCAAAACACTTTGCGCCCGGCACAAACACCATATCGCCTACTTTGCCACCAGAAGTTTTACCCGCTGACGCCACGCGGCCAACCGACTCATAACCGGGCACAAGCGGATAGCCCATCCCCGGAAAAGTCGGCATACGGCCCGACCATAGCAAACGCTCCGTGCCGGTGCTGATACCGCTGAACGCAATATCCACCACAACATCGTCGTCCGTCGGCGGCGTTAGTTCAAGCACCGTTAAGCTAATTTTTTCGGGTTGTTCAAGTACAACAGCGGTGGTGTTCATCTTCGAAGTATTCAAACGCACTTTCTCAATATTTCAAACAACTACGCCGCCTGACGTGTCTCTCGCTGGAGCTGTTTTGGCAACAGACCATCAACTTCTTGCTGAATAAGTGCGCGTAAATCTTTGCGTCCGGGACACTCTGGGATCGACTCTAATGCACCTGCGACCAAGAAATCCAGACGTGCAATAGCCCCTTTTATTCCAAATTCAACTGCAGCACTTGGCCTGCCCAGCGCCACATCTCGTCCTACCGGTTTGCCCAATTCTTCAGCATTACCCGCAGCGTCTCGAATATCATCGGCGACCTGATAAGCCTCGCCCAAACGTTCGCCCAACATACGCCATTGCTCAGGAGGCTGTCCTGCTGCTGCCGCACCGGCCATCGTCGCAGCGGCAAACAGCGCGCCGGTCTTGGCTTGCTGATAGGCCGAGAGCGAAACGCGTGATTCGCATTCCCACGCTTGGCCCGCCACGATGCCCGTGGGCATGCCCACCGAACGCGAAATAATCATCATTAGCGCGGGCAATCGTTGCGGAAGCGCTTTTACACCCGTGGCTAATGTTTCAAATGCCAACACTATTAGAGCGTCGCCTGCCAAAACCGCCAGGCGCTCTCCAAATGCGCGATGCACGGAGGCCTTGCCGCGACGTGTCGGCGCATCATCAAAACACGGCAAATCATCATGTACCAGCGACGCGCAATGGAGCAACTCGATCGCTGCTGCCGCGGCGTTTGCCACCGCAGGATCGTCCTGTCCGCATGCGCAGGCCACTGCTAAAGCAAGACGCGGTCGGATTCGCGCACCGCCTGGAAATACCGAATATCGCATCGCCTCTGCCAGCTTAGGCGGACAGTCTGGCCCAATGACACTGGAGAGCGCCGCCGATAGTGAGTGCTCAATCGCGTTAGCGAGAGCCAGTTCAATTTGTTGGTTAGAGTTCATATTGTCTCCATACAAATGAGGGAAAGGTCAAGATCGAAAGTGTCAAGTTAAGTTGTCACTTAAACTGTCAACTACTGTATACACTCGGTTGGATGGAGTCAAACACTATTTTTGAAGAGAACCTGCCTGTTCGTACAGTCTCACCCAAATGCCCGCGATCTTCACAAACTTTCAGAAAAATTCATCACTCCCTTAAGGACGCTTATCACCGGGGCTGCCAATACTGACAGCACTGATTCGTGCCCGGCTCGTATCGTTTGCCTGGATCTAGTGGCCGAATTAAACCGTCAAAAAACGTCTTATATGGAGATTCACCATGAATATGCCCCGCCGAGTTGGTGCCACATCTAGGCTCATCAGATTTTTCATTAAGCCACTGCGTAAAGCGTTAAGCATGACCGGTTTGGTCACGGTCAATGCCGTCGCGGGCCTCGCTTCTGGCGCCGAAATTGTCATGATAGCCAGCGCGCCTTCCGAAGCCGCCGAATACCTGAATTCAGAGCAGAAAATGGCAACCATTGAATTCTTTGAAAAATACGATGCCACCGCGCGACGCGAACTACAGAAAGTCGCGCGTTACCCTAATAGAGCTGAAGCACGCAACCAACGTCTCGAAGGAAAAGTTGGCGTGGCGTTCGAAGTAAACCCAAGCGGTGATTTACAACAAGCCGAAATTATTCAGTCATCGCCATCAAAAATTCTGAATTCCGCCGCACTGGCGAGCGTACGGTGGGCGAAATATCCCGCATTCGACTCGGCGTTGCCAGCAGGCAAAGCTAGCCGTCGTTACACGGTCATTTTCGACTACCGGTTTCCAGTTGATGAGAAATGATTGGGTACGCTTACGAGAGGCGATCAAGACACGACTTGCGCAGTACGCGAGTCGTGACTCATACACAATCAATGCGCATAAAGCACTATTAATCACGCGTTGGCGCGCTGTTAACGTGGGTCGCCGGCGTGAATGGCCGCCGTGGGTATTTGGTGTTAGAAACCGGTTCGGATTAATAAATCTTGATATCGCCTGTCGTTTTTCAAGTTGCTCCACTTCGGATCAACTTTTAAAAACACCATCAGCACGCTTCGCTCGGCGTACGCTTTTTCAAGATAGTCGAAGACGGCGTCGGTTTCTCCCAATGCGTTATAGATGACCGCAAAGTTGTAGGGCGCAACATAGCGGGTCAGTGAGGTCTGCTTTAATTCAGCCAACACCATACGCGCCTCGGTGAGATTGCCGGATTTCGCCAGCGCGTAGCCTTTCATTGACATGGCCTGCACATTCCCGGCGGCTAATTTGTCCGCTTGATCGGCTTGGGCAACCGCCTCCGCAAACATCCCTTTCTCGGTATAAATCATGGATAGAATCAGGTGGGGATGCCAAAACGTGGGCTCCAATTCGAGCGTCTTTTGCAATCTTAAAATGGCCTCATCGTAGCGCCCGCCGTAGAAATTAAATTGGCCCTCGAGCGAGTTGGTGATTAGCGACAGCGGATCAAGCTCGCGCGCACGCTTTCCCATTGCAATCGCTTCTGTGTGTCGACCTAAATTAGAGTTGAGGTGAGCGAAGTAAAAATACGGGAGCGGATTATTCGGGTCCAGCTCCAGCGCACGACGATACCTCTTCTCGGCTTCTATCCAGTTCCAGTCGTACCAGAACGCGATCAACCCCATCGCGATCTGAGATTCTGCAAGCGTATCATCCAGCTCAAGCGCCCGAATTGCGGCCGTTTTTCCCAGCGGCATGGCATCATTTGCCGGCACTTCGCCGGTCAGTGAAAAGGTCGTATATGCCCTCGCCAGCCCGACATACGGCAACACGTAATTTGGATCGAGCGCAATCGCCTGCTGGTAATACGCAACGCCCTTTCTAGCTTCCGGCAAGATTATTTTTGACGCGTGAAAATTTCCTTTCATGTACAGCTGGTACGCCTCGGCATTATCCGTATAGCGTTTCGTCACCCGTTTACGCAAGGTACTGTTGAGCTTTAAATCCAGCGCCGCTAGCACGCGCTCAGAGATCGAGTCCTGCACGGAAAAAATGTCGGTAAATTTTTCGTCAAATTTTCCGCTCCATAGCTGCATGCCATCGCGCGCCCGAATTAGCCGCGCCGAAATTCTGATCTTCTCGCCGACCGTTTGAATACTGCCGTCAAGGACGGAATCCACACCGAGCTCCAGTCCCGCCTGCATGGGGTCTTGTTCGAGCGATTTGTAACGCCTAACCGAGCTGAATGGCCGCACGATAATTTATTCGCTGCTGCTGATTTTATTAATTAGCGTGTCGGTGATCCCCATTTCCAGCGCTTCGTTGCGAACCTCGCCCAAGAGCGGTTTGAATGGCAGTACCGCCACCGTTTTGACGGTCGCAGTGCTGAACGATGTTGCGTTTCCGCGCCAAAAGTAAACTGTCGCCGCACCCACTCCAGCGATACAAATCATCGCCAGCGCGACCAGCCAGAGCCGGCCTGGGCTCTTCGCGTTCGCCGCTTCATGTCGGCGGTTCTCGTTGATCGAAAATGGCGGCGGCGGCAACGGTAATTGAGATGGCGATTGCAGCGGTGAAGCCTGAATGATAGATTCCTGCGATGGGACAGCGGCGAGCGCCTCCAGCTTTTCCACCGATTCATGAGCGCAAACTTCTGCGACAAACTTGTAGCCCTGACCCGGTACCGTGGCAATAAACCGATTCTCGCCATGTTTCTCACCCAGCACGCGGCGTAATGTCGAGATGTTTTGAGTGAGATTGTTTTCTTCAACAATCCGGCCCGCCCAAATTGCGGACATGAGCTCATCTTTTCCAACGATTTTGCCGCTGCGCTCCACAAGATATAGCAAGGTATCAAACGCCTTGGGCATAAGCGGCATGTTCTCGCCGTCACTAGTCAGCAGCAGGCGTTTCGCCGCATCAACATAGAAGTCGCCGAACGCAAGAATACGGATTTGAGACTCCTTCATGTCAGTGCTCATAACTTTTCATAAATTCTCAGGCGCGTTTTAATGACTTCGCGCTTGGCTATCGGCGAGTATGCACGCTTCGAACGGGATCAAAAACTTCAACCCAATCGAAGCTCGAAACCCTGAAACCTAATGAAAACGAGGATAGCAAAATGAAAACTAATCTGGTGAAAACAATCGGCGGCGGCGTCATAGCAACCTGCACCGCGACCTGCATGCTCGCGGTGCTTGCACCCATGACCGCAGCTGCCAATGACGACGAAAAAAGTTTCAACCGGCATTCACGGCTGATCGGCACGTGGGACGTGCAAGTGACCACCCGCGACTGCCAGACCACGGCGGCACTAAAGACGTTTCCGTCGATCCTGACTTACAGCATTGGCGGCACCGTGCTCGAATCGACTTCAGGCATACCGCAGGCGGCGAAATCACCCGGGCAAGGTGTGTGGAACCACATCCGAGACAACACTTATCACATCAAATTCAAATCTCTCCGGTTTGATTTGAGCGGCAATTTTACGGGCACCACCGTGATCAGTCAGATCATAAACTTGACTAATCGCGGGAATGAGGGCGAATCGACCGGCACGGTAGAGTTGTACGCTCCGAACGGGAATTTGATTGCTGCCGGCTGCTCAACGTCCACCGCAACACGATTTGAGTAACCACACGGTGATGCGTGGATCTTGGATTTGGCTAAGGATCCACGCTCATCGCGTCGCCGTAAATAACGTGAAATCGTAAGAGCGCCATTCCGCGGGTATTCCAAGCCATAAATGTCTCAAGGCATCCGCCACAGCTAGGCTTTCATTTGTAGAGCGGCAGCTTGATTAAAATCGGGTGTTGAAGGTCAGCAAATGAAGAGATAACCAAACTTCATCCGCAGAAATAATCATTAGTGCAAGAGTGGAGTAAATTTCGCATTAGTGTTTGCCGCTCATTCCCCTTAACAAAGGATAACAATGAAATCTTTCATCATCCTGTCGTTGCTGGCGATAGCCTCAACGATTGCCTCACCAGCAACAGCGCAACCCGTCCCTACAAAACCCGAGCTTGTCGGCATATCCTCCGTCCGCCTCAAGCGCGTGGATGCATTTATGGGACGGTTACAGGCCGAGGGCAAACTGGCAGGCGCTGTGACGCTGGTGGCACGACGCGGTCAACTGGTATCGTTGAAAGCGCACGGATTCGCCGATATTGAGAACAAGCGCCCGATGCGCACTGATGACATTTTTCAGATCCAGTCCATGACCAAACCCATTGCGAGCGTCATGGTGCTGATGCTTCTGGAAGAGGGACGATTTTTATTGAGTGACCCGGTCGCGAAATTTTTGCCCGAATTCGGCAATATGAAAGTCGCGGTGGTGAAGTCAGATGCGCCGGACGGCTATGTCTTGGTGCCCGCCGAGCGCAATATCACCATCCACGATCTGCTCACCCATCGCGCCGGATTCACGGGCCTGCCACCAAGCAACTCACCGGCCGAAATATTGCGCCGCAAGGCAGCCCAATCGCTGCCAAAAAATGGCGACTTCACGCTTGAGGAATACACCGAAAATCTGGCGGCGTCGCCGCTGGAAGCACAACCCGGCGCCACGTTCAAATATGGCCCGTCCACCGTCGTGTTGGGTCGTTTGATTGAGGTGATAACGGGGCAAACGCTCGACAAAGCCTTGCAGGATCGAATATTCAAACCACTGCGCATGATTGACACCTCATTCGTGGTGCCGCTAGAAAAACAACAGCGCGTCGCACCCGCATACTCGCTATCGGCCGAAAAGATATTGGTGAAATTACCGCCGGATCCTTTATCCCCGCGATTCTTCTCCGCGGGCGGAAATTTGTGGTCAACCGCGGCGGACTATCTGCGCTTTTGCCAGATGTTACTGAACGGTGGTGAGTTGGATGGGCAGCGCCTGCTCAGCCGAAAGTCCGTTGAACTGATGACCGAACGCCACGTCGACAAAATTCTGCTGCCGTTTACGCCGGGACAATATTTCGGCTTGGGGGTTGGCGTACGCAAAACCGATGGTGATTCAGGGGTTCTCGGCTCGCCCGGCAGCTTCGGCTGGAGCGGCGGTTACAACACCTATTTCCGCATTGATCCGCATGAAAAACTCATCGTGATGCTGTTCACACAACTGGCGTTTTCGCCGACCAATCTTGAGCTGCAATCTGGGTTCCACAATACTGCGATGCAGGCTATTGACGATTGAGCAACGCAGCCGCACGCCGATCGAATTTGACCCACTCCATACGACGCTATTTTGGTTCTTGTTCCGATGCGCCCGCGGTAACTTTCCTTGCGGCTTCCAAGGCCGCTTCCAAAGCCTGCGCCTTCTTGGTGTCGCGCTTGGCGGCGTAAATCTGCCACAAACCGAATATCAGCACGCCACCAAAAATCAGCACCCCTTCCAGAATAATGCCGGCGTTTGCTTGCATGATTTCTCCCAAAAGTTTCTACTGAAAAACACTCGCATCGGGCACGATGGAATCGAGCACACGTGCGGTGGAGAGTACGCCGGGCAAGCCCGCGCCCGGGTGGGTTCCTGCACCGACCAGATAGAGATGCTCAACGTCCTCACTGCGATTGTGCGGTCGGAACCACGCGCTTTGCAGCAACACCGGCTCCAGCCCAAATGCCGCGCCGTTAAAGGAGTTCAAACGATCTTGGAAATCCTGCGGGGTCAGCAAGTGCGAGCTGACCACTTCATTTTCCAGGCCCGGCAACACGGTCTCACTCAAACTTTTCATAAGCGCCTGACGATATGGCTCGGCCTTTTCTTTCCAGTCAATGCCACTGCCCAAATGCGGTACGGGTGACAGTACATAAAACGCGTCGCAGCCCGGTGGCGCTAATGATGTATCGGTTGCTGTGGGGCGATGCAAATACATGCTGAAATCGTCCGCCAAAACTTTATTCTCGAAAATATCGTTAAGCAATTCTTTGTATCGCGGCCCTAGCAAAATCGAGTGGTGCGCGACTTCGGGATATTGCCGCTTGGTGCCGAAATACCAGACCACCAGACTCATCGAATAGCGGGACTTTTCAATCTTTTTATTAGTCCAGCGTTTGCGCACTTCAGGCGGAAGCAGGTTGCGATAGGTCCATGCGGAATCCGCGTTTGACACCACAATATCGGCGGGAATTTCTTCGCCGCTTTTGAGTCGGACGCCCGTCGCGGTTTTACCGTTAAGGGTGATTGCGGCGACTTCAACATTACAGCGCACGGTATTGCCTTGGCCCTCGATCAAACCAACCATGCCACGCACCAGACTGCCGGTGCCGCCCATCGCAAAATGAACCCCGCCCTCACGCTCAAGATGCGCAATCATGCCGTAAATCGCGGTGGTGGTGAACGGGTTTCCGCCCACCAGCAGCGGATGAAAACTGAGCACGGTACGAACATACGGATTCTTTACATATTTAGATACGAGGCCATAAACAGTGCGATGGCCCTGCAATCGCAAAATATCCGGCAGGATTTTTACCATGTCCATAAACGAATTAAACGGGACATGGGCCAGTTCCTCAAAACCGACGCGATAGGTTGCCTCACTCGCGCGCATGAAGGCTTCGTAACCGGCCACATCGTCAGGCGAAAATTTGGCCACTTCAGCACGCATGGCGGCTGCATCGCCCGTGTAATCAAATGATCGTCCATCGTCAAATCGAATCCGGTAAAACGGCGTGATCGGACGCAACTCAACGTCATCGCTCAATTTTTTACCGCATAGCTTCCACAAATCTTCAAACAAAAATGGCGCGGTAATAACGGTCGGCCCGCCATCAAATGTAAAACCATCCTGCTTGTACACATAGGCCCTGCCGCCCGGCATGTCGAGCTTTTCGAGCACCGTAACACGATAGCCGCGCGCACCCAAGCGCACTGCCGCCGCCAGGCCACCGAAGCCGGAGCCGATGACCACTGCGTGCGCTTGTTTCTTGGCCACCAGTGAGGAAGAATTGATCAATTGATTGGGAGTCGACGCCATTATTTTTGCCAAAGATATAAACCAGTGGATAAGCCAGAAATAGAATTTATTTTTTGATACTAACAGAGGGCGCATGGTCTACAAAAATGTGGCTGATGAGCCCGGCAATCTCGTCGGGCTGTTCCTCATGCGCCAAATGCCCCAAGCCTGCCAATGTAATAATTTTCGCTTCTGGCACAATTTTCTTGACTCGATTCGCCTCAGCCGCAGGCACCGTTAAGTCGTTTAATCCTACAACTAAAATCAAAGACGTTTTCAACTGCGGAAGGTTTCGTTCGAGCGGCAGCAAATCCCACTGCGCCATCATATTGAGCGTGGCGGCGACATGCGCCGGGTCGCGAATCAGACGTGCGTAAAGTTCCGCTCCGGCTACATCCAGTTTAGAACCCGTGCTCGAAATCAATCGCGCGATGGCAGCGGGATCTTGCGCGCGCCACGAAAATAAACGCGGCACCAGCGACGTGGCCGCCATCAGCTTGGCCGCTGGCGGGAACACGACCCCCGCCATGCCGCGCAGTGGCAATAGCGCGCCGTTCAAACCCACCAAAGCATGTGGCTTTATTTGCCCATCCAAACACATTCGCACCAGAATCGCCGCACCCGCTGAATGCCCGACCACCAGCGTCGGCTCAATTTTTAGTGCCCGCAATAAATCTCCTGTCGCCCGTGCCATGCCCGGCAACGACATCTGCGCCGTCGGTAGCGCCTCACTGAATCCATGGCCGGGTAAGTCGACTGCAATAACTGTAAATTTTTCGGCCAGCCGTGGCAGCACATCCCGCCAGGAATGCGTGGCAGCGCCGGTGCCATGCAGCAGCAATATAGCCGGACCCGCGCCCATTTGTTGCACATGCCATTTCAGCCCACCAGCCAGAATAAAGCGGCTGGCATCGCGATTAGGCCAATGTTTACCGTCGCTATCCCAATTCACTTCACCCGCCCCACGCTATTTCGCCAGCGCTTTTTCACGGATCACATTCGAGATCGTCGACGCATTGGCATACGGCAGCGGCTGGTAAATCGCGCCCATCTCTTTGGCGAAGCGCGCGGCTTGCGGCGCGGGCTGCGTGGAGGTGTCGACAAACACCGCCGCGAATCGCTGTGCACGCAATTGGCGGGCGGAGACCAGCGCGTCGGCCTCGGCAGCCGCGCGGCCGGGCGAGCCATCGCGTGCAATGTTGGTCCGACCATCGGTTAAAAAGACAATACTGGGCGTGTCCCCCCGGCGCGCAATCGAATCCGCCAACTGCACCGCCGCATCAATGGCCGCCGCCAGCGGTGTGCCGCCGCCGCCGGGCAACCCGCCCAGACCACGCTTGGCGCGCACCAGCGAACGCGTCGGCGGTAATAGTAAATCGGCCTTCTTGCCACGAAACGAAATCAGCGCAACTTGATCGCGGCGCACATAACAATCAGCGAGCAGTAATTCCACCGCTCCCTTGGCTTCAGCCAAACGATTCAGCGCGGCCGAACCCGATGCATCGACCACAAAAATCACCGTGGTGTCACGACGCTCTTTAAAGCGTGTGACGTGGAAATCTTCCTGCCGCACATAAATTTTTTGCTGGGTTGGTAGAGACGTGGGCTGCAGCGTGGACCCAAGTAAGAAGGACTGCATCAGCGCTTCCGCCGCACGCAGCCGCTGCCACGGTGCGGCGGCGCGCAGGGTTTCGATCACATTTAGTCTCGCCCCGGCGCGCGGCATGCCACGACGCGCACCCAGCGGGCGACCACGTTTGCCGGATTGCCGCGTCGCTCCCATACGGCCCGACGAGCCCCCTTTTGATCCGCCGGGGCCGGCCCCATTCAACAATAGTTGCGACAACAAATCAGCGGGGATTGCCGCCTTTGCGGCCTCCAGCACTTTGTCGCCAAGTGCTTCATCTTGTTTCGCATCTTCTGGCTCGCAATTGGGGTCATTCTGATTCTCGTTTTGCGGCAGTTCAGCTTCCGGGTTGTCTTCAGGCTTATCTCCTGGCGCGGGAGCATTCTCCGGCGGCGGCTGGTCGGGCGGTGGCTCGGCAGAATCATCCTCACCGTTATCCGCGTCCGCTTCGTACTCATCCTCTTCG
>JBBRZG010000005.1:0-59912 GCA_038236905.1 Burkholderiales bacterium | reverse complement strand
GGTCGCGGAACTGATTGCGCGGCAATATCAAATGCTTGTTGCAGCCGGGAAACAGGCTGATGCGTCTGCGCTCGCCGATAAATGGATTCAGTCAAATCCTAAAGACACTACGCTAAGGTTTCAGATAGCCAATGACTTGCTCGCTAAAAAAGATTATCGGGAAGCAGCGCTACGCTACAAAGAAATCGTTGCCATTCAGCCGTTGAATTTTGGCGCACTGAACAATCTTGCCTGGGTACTACATGAACTAAAAGACGTTTCAGCGATGAGCTACGCTGAGAAAGCATATGCAATTGCGCCCAATAACGCAGAAGTGCTCGACACTTTCGGTTGGTTACTGCACAACAGAGGCGACTCCGCTCGCGCGCTGACCCTTTTAAAACAGTCCGTGAGTATTGCGCCCACAAACATTGATGCGCGAATGCATTTAGCGAAGGTGCTTATGGGGGCTGGCGATAAAGCCGCGTCCCGCAAGGAACTGGAAGCTGTCTTACAACTAGGTGAAAATTCACCGCTAAAAACTGAAGCGCAGCGCTTACTGCTGTCGCTTTAGCTGCCCGAGAATCGGCGCGCCCAGAAAACAGGTACCAAGGCAGGTATTTACACTCTAATTGAGCGCGCTATGCAAACCCATTTGGGTTAGCGCTCTGCCAGCGCCATGCGTCGGCGCACATTTCATCCAATCCCAGCTCGGCCCGCCAGCCAATTGTCTCGGCAGCGAGCGCGGAATCGGCAAAACACTCGGCAATGTCGCCCGGTCGACGGGGGCCGATACTGTATGGCACGGTGCGACCGCTGGCTGCTTCAAATGCTTTCACCACTTCAAGCACCGAATAGCCCTTGCCTGTACCAAGATTTAATGTCATCAAACCCGAACGGTTTTGTAACGAGCTGAGCGCATTTAACGCTTTCACATGGCCGCGCGCCAAGTCCATCACATGAATATAGTCGCGCACGCCGGTGCCATCGTGGGTGTTGTAATCATTGCCATGCACGGACACCAAATCGCGTTTTCCGCATGCGACTTGGGCAACGATCGGCATTAAATTATTAGGGATCCCATTTGGATCCTCGCCAATCTTGCCGCTTACATGCGCACCGACCGGGTTAAAGTACCGCAATAACCCAATGCGCCATGCAGGATCAGCACGGTAAACATCACGAAGCATATCCTCGATCATGAGCTTGCTACGACCATATGGATTGGTGGCAGATAGCGGAAAATCTTCGCGAATGGGAACCGAGTGCGGATCACCATAAACCGTGGCGGAGGAGCTAAACACAAGTATTTTTACATTAGCGGCCGCCATCACTTCGAACAACACAAGGCTGCCTGCAACATTTACATCATAGTATTGGAGCGGCTTTTCAACAGATTCACCCACCGCTTTCAAACCGGCAAAATGGATTACTGCATCAATCGAATGCGCGGCGAAAATCCGCTCAAGGCCCGGTTTATCGCGAACATCGGTCTCAACGAAAGTAAGTTCTGCGCCAGAAATAGACTCTACCCGACGCAGCGATTCGCGTTTGCTGTTGGATAAGTTATCTATCACCACGAGTTCAAAACCGGCAGCCAGCAGCTCTAGACAGGTATGCGAACCAATGTAGCCAGCACCGCCGGTTATCAAAATTTTGGATTTCATCATTTCACATCGGCTTTCTTGGCGCAATCGGGGGATTGGGGACAACGCTAAATTTGCTTATATTAGCCATATTTACTCGGTCTTCTCTAAACGCAGGCCCTCAAAATCAGCCAAGTAGCGTATCCAAAATGGTAACATCTGCAAGTTGAAATTTGGCGCTGTGCCGGCGAGATACGGCTCAATTCGGGTCAATTTGGATTTTTCAAAATAATAAAATTCAGTGCAAACTCTATATTTCGTCGCTGCACCAACGCGTAAATCTTACGGGCACTTATTAAGGAGGCATCATGTTTAACAAAATCGTAAATTATGTTGGTGGGTCGACAATATTCGCGGTTATAGCGGCAAGCTTGCTTGGCGGCTGCAGCGCGATGCCTACCGCGCCAGCCTTGGCTGCTTCGCCGGACTACAAGTATGTTATCGGGCCCGGTGACACGATTAATATCGTGGTGTGGCGCAATCCTGAGCTATCCATGATCGTTCCTGTACGTCCCGATGGGAAAATTGCAGCGCCTTTAGTAGAAGACTTACCGGCGCTTGGTAAAGATTCAACAACCTTGGCGCGGGACATCGAAAAAGCGCTCTCCAAGGTCATCCGTGACCCGGTAGTTACTGTTGTTGTCACCGGCTTTGTCGGCCCTTACAGTGAACAAATTCGTGTTGTCGGCGAAGCTACAAGACCGCAAGTGCTGTCTTACAAGCAGAAAATGACGCTACTCGACGTGATGATCGCCGTAGGTGGCGTAACAGACTTCGCTGACAGCAATAACGCACGCCTGCTGCGAACAGGCGATGGCAGCAAAGAATATCGTGTGCGCATAAAGGATTTGATCAAGCGCGGGGATATTTCCGCAAACATCGAAATGAAACCCGGCGACGTCATCATCATCCCGCAAAGTTGGTTTTGATTTTTTTGAAGTGCGTTCTTAGCGATTCCACGACATGACAGAAAAGAACGCGCCTGCCGCTTCGAAATGGACTCTCAATGGATGAAACACTCCGCAAGATAATTATTACTCTGCGAAGAATGTGGCGCTACCGCTGGCTGGGCTTGGCAACTGCCTGGCTGGTTGGCCTAGTTGGTATTGCGGTTGTGATGTTTATTCCCGATAAATACGAAGCGACCGCTAGAATCTATGTGAATACGGCCTCCATCCTCAAACCGCTCATGACGGGTCTGACGGTAGAAATGAAAGATGACATGCGCATTTCGGCGTTAAGTCGAATTCTCATCAGCCGCCCCAACGTTGAAAAACTGGTTCAGGCGGTGGGGCTCGATGCAGAGGCAAATTCCAAGCCTGAGTATGAAAAACTTATCGACAAAATTTCCAAGGCGCTCACGATACAAGGCTCAAGTCGCGATAATCTTTACGCCCTTTCATTCAGGGACACTGACCCAGAGCGCGCTAAGCGCGCTGTCCAATTTTTAGCATCACTATTCATCGAGTCAGGCCAAGGCGGCAAAACAGGCGAAACCGACGCGGCAAAAAAGTTTATTGAAGAACAAATCAGCGTTTATGAAAAAAAACTTCAGGAGGCAGAGGGGCGCCTAAAAGATTTTAAAGTGAGAAATTTGGGTCTTGCGCCTGGGGAAGGAGCGGGATACTTTGCACGTTTGGCCGAAACCAGTGCATTGCTAAGCCGGGCGCAACTGGAGCTTCGCGAAGCAGAGAACTCAAGGGATGCGTTCAAACGTGGACTGGCGAGCGAAGGCTCATTCACAGCTAACGGCACCTCTGGTCCGTCCGCAAATAACAGCGCTATCTCTGACCTTGAAGCCCGCATTGACGCCATGAAGCGAAACCTCGATACATTGCTACTAAAGTACACGGAAGGTCATCCAGATGTAGTTGGTGCCCAGCGGGTCATTAAAGACCTTGAGGAGCAGCGCCGTCAGATGATTGCTCAACGGCCCAAGGACAGCGCCCCCAACTTTCAAACCAATAGCAGCGGGCCTCGTGCATCGGAGCAGCTTAAGGTATCGCTGGCATCGGCCGAGGCAGCGGTAGCCTCTCTGCGCATTCGAGCCTCTGAGTATTCATCGCGTTATAACCAACTTAAAGCGGCCGCGACGCAAATGCCACAATTGGAGGCCGAGTTCGCTCAATTGAATCGCGATTATGAGGTGAATAAAAAGAACTACGAAAGTCTGGTATCGCGCCGTGAATCCGCCAGCATTTCTGGAGACATGCAATCCGTGTCTGGCGTCGCCGACTTCAGGTTGATTGATCCACCGCGGGTTTCACCAAAGCCGGTGGCACCTAACCGCACCTTGCTAATTCCAATCACTCTATTAATCGCGCTCGCGGCCGGCGTAGCAGCCACAATCGGCGCCATTGAATTGCGCCCCACTTTTTATGACAGAAAAGCGTTAAGCGACGCGGTTGGCCTGCCCATACTCGGCATTGTATCGATGGTTTTAAGCGATGTAAAAACAAACCAGGAGCGAAAAAGCGCAGTATTGTTCGCCGGGGGATTGGGTGCGTTGATACTTGCTTATTTGGCAGGTTTCTTCGTGTTTGTCATGTTAAGCGCGCGCGCAACTTAAGGACCGACGTGAGCCTGATTGAGCAAGCCGCAAAACGCCTCGAAGAACTCAGGCGCGCCGGTATTGGCGTGCCAGAAGTGACCGCCAAGCCCGGCGAATCGGTCGCGCCGAAGGCAACGAGGTCCTCAATACAATCTGCAGCTTCGACACTATCGGCGACACAGAAGTCACAACTCGGTGCAGATGTTGCACGCGAGAAATCAGCTTATGACGCGCTACCGTCCCCAGCTACACAACACTCACCGACCACTGAAAAAGCCGTTGTTGCGCATGTGGCTTCAAAGCGTTTTGATCTCAATTTAGCCAGGCTGGCATCTCTTGGATTCGTAACACCTGATAGCCCCCGATCGCGAATAGCTGACGAATTCCGTGTTTTAAAACGCCCATTACTTGGCAACATTATCGGCGAACGAGTCATACCGATCAAGCACGCAAACTTGATCATGGTCACCAGTTCAGTACCCGGCGAGGGCAAGACTTTTTCCGCCGTCAACTTGGCGATGAGTATCGCCATGGAGCTCGATAAAACGGTGTTACTTGTAGACGCCGACGTCGCACGACCTTCGCTGCCGAAGCTGCTTGGACTACCGCATGACAAAGGCCTGCTTGATGTCTTGAAAGATAAATCGATAGACCTAAGCGAAGTCCTTATCCGCACGAATATCGAGAAGTTATCTATAGTTCAAGCAGGTACACAGCAAGCACAAGCGACGGAACTCTTGGGCAGCGACGAAATGGCTAGGCTGCTCGAAGAAATATCCACACGCTACGCTGATCGAATAGTAATATTTGATTCGCCACCTCTACTGGTCACCACCGAGGCACGCGTCCTAGCAACTCAAATGGGGCAAATTGTATTTGTTGTAAATGCTGAGAATACGCTCCAACGCGACGTCTTGCAGGCTCTGGCAACGATTGAGGCGTGTCCCGTAAAGATGATGGTACTGAACCAGGTACGAACCGTCGCGCAGGGTGGCTACGGCTATGGTTATCATGCATAAAAATTTTCAGCCATGACCAGCTTTAAAAAAAATAACGGCTTCAAGCCACGCTTTTGCGCTGGTTCACAACAGGACCTTGGATGTGGTGATCGCATACCGATCCGTAGAAATATTGTTTATCTAGCATGCTTGCTGAGCACAGGGTTTGCGACAGCCAGCTGGGCAGATGGCTGGAAAATATTGCCGGAAGTGTTGCTGACTGAAACCCTCACTGACAATGCCGCACTATTGCCAGAGCCGTTTGCACGAACTAGCTGGGCGACCGAGGTGGCACCCAGCCTTCACATAGAACATATTGGATCACGTGCAAGTGTGTTGTTGGATTATCGGCTGCGGAGCACCTTTTATTCCAACCAGACGCGACTCAACAATAGTCAGAATTACCTGAACGCAACCTCCACCTTTGAAGCCGTCGAGAACTGGCTTTATGTGGACGCTCGCAGCTCGATAACGCAACAAAGCCGTTCTGCTTTTGCAAGCACCCAGCTACAGAATACATCAACGCTCGATGCAAACCGGGTCGAGACCAACACGTATCAGATATCGCCTTATATCAGAGGCAGATTTTCTGACGCCGCGATTTACCAGCTTCGATTGAATGGAACACAAACCCGCACGAACGACGTTGCGTTTCCTGACACAAAAACAACTGAATGGATCGGCGTAATTACTAACGCTGCGTCTGCTTCGCAGTGGGGCTGGCTAGTCAGCGGAAATGCGCTAACGGTCCGCAGCGCCGACATTGGCAACAGACAGGACAATCGTCTTCGCGCATCGGCAATCTATGCATTGAGCCGACAGCTAAAATTCTCGCTCATCACTGGGTATGAACGCACCGATTTCGCCAGCACTGGCATCCGTTCGCAGACCACAAATGGTCTTGGTGTAGATTGGCTACCAACCGACCGCACTAAACTTTCAGCAACACGCGAACAACGTTTTTTTGGCGATGCCTACAACCTACTTTTTACACACCGGACACCGCTTACGGCATGGAAATTTGTCGCCAACAAAGATGTGGTGGTTCTGCCCAACACATTGACGGCCATAACCCCTGGTTCGGTCTACGAACTGTTGTACGACGTACTATCCACATCTATTCCAGACCCAGCAGCAAGAACCGAAGCGGTTAGGCGTCGCCTGCAAGAATCTGTCATGGCAGAGAATGGGAATTTTAGCAGCGCATTCCTTACCCTGCGCCCTTTCGTTAGCCAGAGCCGCGAAGGCTCAATCGCGTTACTGGGCGTACGAAATACCGTGACACTAACTTACAGCCGGCGAGAACAGAGAGATCTTTCGGCAAGCGGCGCTATCGGCCCTGCCCTACCTCAATCAAATACCGACGTATTGCAGCGGAGCTTGAATCTGGCTTGGGCTTACCGTCTGTCACCCGTCTCTACATTGACCGCAGTCTATTCACGCCTGCAAAGCGAAAGTCTATCGCCGTCTCCAATCGAATCAAAACAACGCGCGCAAAGCATCGTTTTAACCACCGGCCTCAGCCCTAAAGCTTCAGCCTCAATGGCAATAAGACGTACGCATTTTGACAATACCGCTGCCAACAGTTATCGGGAAAATGCGCTGGTAGGCACTTTCCTGATGCGTTTCTAGGCGACACCGCTTTATGTATGAATCGTTTTACGGGTTTTCACACAAGCCGTTTCAACTCAATCCCGATCCATCGTTTTATTTTGGCAGCCGCCAGCACCAGCGCGCCATGGCTTTCCTCGAATATGGCCTGCATCAAAATGAGGGATTTATTGTCATTACCGGCGAAATTGGCGCCGGCAAAACAACCCTAGTCAGAAGCCTGCTTCGAAATTTGAATTCCGACGAAGTCGTTGCCGCCAACCTCGTCAGCACTCAACTAGATGCAGACGATACGTTAAGAATGGTCGCCGCCGCCTTCGGTATTCGCGTGAAGGAAATGGATAAAGCGCAATTGTTGCTTTCGCTTGAAGCGTTTCTAACCGCGGTAGCGCACGAAGGCAAACGTTGTTTGCTGGTGGTCGATGAGGCACAAAATCTAACCGCTAAGGCGGTAGAAGAATTACGAATGTTGTCCAATTTTCAACTCGATACGCATGCGCTTCTGCAAAGCTTTCTGGTGGGGCAACCCGAGTTTCGGCAGATGCTCGAAAGTTCAGACATGCAGCAGCTGCGCCAGCGTGTCATCGCCGCATGTCACATTGGCTCAATGGATCAAGATGAGACGCAGGGCTACATCGAGCACCGACTCAAATGTGTCGGCTGGAAAGACTCCCCGCAGTTTGATCTGGACGCGTTTCCCGCCATTTTTAAGGCTAGTGGTGGTGTTCCGCGCCGTATTAATTCTTTATGCGACCGCTTGTTGCTATCCGGATTCCTTGCAAATAAGCGCCATTTTTCCAAAGACGACGTCGCTGAGATCGCAGAAGAGTTTAAAGATGAAACCAGCGCCCCGAAAGTCGCGACCCGAAAGCGCCGGGTGGCAGATAAAGGTGAGAAAGTAAGTAGTCTCAAAGGGGTCAAACCGGGTGAAATCGCGCTGCCACAAATTGACTATGGTGATACTCCGCTAGACGTTGAATTAAAGATGATTCAGCGGCCAAAAACAGAAAGCGTTGAGGAGCGGCTCGTCCATATTGAACAAGGGCTGATACGGCTTGAAACAACCATGTTGCGACTTGAACGCAGCAATAACGCGACGCTCTCGTTGTTTAAAAGCATGCTTGAATGGGCGCGGTCGCATGAGTCAGAGCGTGACGCGTAGCAGCAGTAGCACTAAACAAATCACCATTCGCCATAAGCGTCGGAAAATGTTGTACAAACGTAGTGATTACTTGACACGTTAGAATTATTATATGAACTCACTAACGAATACACCGTTCAAGGCCTCTGCATTTCCAACCCAGAACCCTTGGGGGCCGACCGTGTTGGGGCGGGTATCAATAATTATGGCTGCCTTTAACGCAGACAAAACAGTAGATCTAGCCGTAGAGAGCTGTCTTGCGCAGCAATATGTCGACTTCGAAGTAATCGTGGTGAATGACGGCTCGACTGATCGAACTGCAAATATCTTGTCAGCATTTGGATCGCGCATCCGCACTATCCATCAGGCTAACCGAGGTCTAGCTGGTGCACGAAATACCGGAGCTGCAGCGGCCACCGGGGAGTTCATCGTTTTAATGGATGCCGACGATATTGCGGAGTCTTCAAGACTAGCATTGCAGCATAAAGTGCTCGCAGAGCACGGTGACATTGCCTTGGTAGCATCAAACTTTTCAGCATTTTCGGACGCCCACCCAGCGCTAATCCCAAACTACGAAATGATTTACTATCAAGCGGCAACTCGGCTTGGCGGGTTGGACCAAATTTTTCCTCATGTCCTGGAGGGCCGAGATGAGCGTGGCACCATCACGCGCGCTGGACAGTGCCAAGCGATGCTGCTGAGAGGCAATTTCATCCATCCGCCGACCGTGATGGTAAGACGAAGTGTGTTCGAGAAAATCGGGTTTTTCGATACTGCACTAAGATATAGCAGCGATTACGACTGGTTTTTGCGCGCAGCAATGCTCGGGCCGTTCGCTTTTATCGATGTATCGCTGTTGCGCTACCGGCTAAGCGCGATGCAAATGTCAAATGCTGCTGGCGCAAAAATCCCGCTTGAGACGTTGGCGATATTGCAAAAGACAAAAAAACTACACCCCCTGCTGGCTTCTGAGCACGCATTATTGATATCGCAAAAATCTGCAGAGTGTTATCTGGATGCGGCCGAGGGAGCTATATCGACGTCGCGATTTAACGCGCTTGTATATTGGTGGCACAGCGCAATGATAAAAACTGACATCAAGAACCTTATTAAAGTTCTAGCCAAGATTTTAGTGCCTAAATACGCCGCAAATTCTGCAAAGAAATTTGCGCGTGTGATCAGACTGATTCAGTAACGAAGTTCGATAATTTTTATAGATTTCGCTAACACTGTCGGCTCGCATTTCCCAGTACCTGACTGGCTCAACGGCCTGACGCACGAGAATAAAGATCATATGCCAATTTTAGAAAAAACTACGAGTGTAATATGACCTTACCTTTTCCGGCATGACCTGCAAATTTTGAGACAGTGCTTGCTAGGAATACCGCTGAATGTAAACTCAAGACAGTAGCCTTGCACGTTGTGGATGAATTTTAGATTCTCGCGCGATAGACCTACACGCATGACCGCACGGAAATAATTTGGAAAGCAGAAATGAAAAACATCATAAATCAAGTAATGAAGTATGGGGCGGCGTTTACTTTAGCGCTCGCAGGATCCACAACTTACGCGCAATCATGCCCTGCTGAAGGGTTTAATACTAATCCCAGCACGAGCACTTACCCGTGGCCAGTATGGACCGGCGTGATTCCTCAGGTGCCTCCGTCTAGTACTGGCAAAACATACTACGTAGATGGCACAAATGGTACGGACAGCAGCGCCGGAAGCACAGCAACTGTCGCGTTCAAAACCATTTCCAAGGCGCTCTCTTTACTCGCGGCGGGAGATACTGTTCTTATTCGAAAAGGGCTCTATCGAGAACCCATAGACCTCAGCTCTAAGGGCGTTCCATCCGGTACCGCCACCAAGCGGATCACCATTGGCTCATATGGCGACGGCGAGGTGATCGTTGATGGGTCACCAAAAGTTACGACATGGAGACTGGTAAGCGGTACGGTATGGGAAGCACCTATTACCTTCACGCCAATTGGTGTGGTTGTAAACGAAATTCCGTTGCGGCAAGTAACGCAAGGGCAAGGTGGCTCAACGGCGCCGCAAGTAGGAAAGGCCGGTGTGACTAGCGGAAGTGGTAAGTGGTACTTTGGCAGTAGCACAATTACTGCGGACATGGGGACAGCGATTGGTAGCGGAAATCCCAATCAGGCCGACATTGTCGTGCCACTTAGCAGCCAAGATCAGCAGCATGTGTATTTTTTTCGGCAGAGCTACATCACCTTCAAGGGCTTGACGATCCGTGGGTCTGGGTCAAATGGTATATGGGGATACGGAAGCAACATCATCGTTGATAGCTGCAACATAAAATTTAATGGCAAAGCCGCAGTTTCGTTCATTC
Organism: Burkholderiales bacterium; assembly: GCA_038236905.1. Taxonomy (GTDB): domain Bacteria; phylum Pseudomonadota; class Gammaproteobacteria; order Burkholderiales; family Usitatibacteraceae; genus UKL13-2. Next base: position 49,633 of record JBBRZG010000005.1, on the reverse strand, counting down.
CTGACAGCGACCCGGCTATTCAAAGCACTGATAATTCGGTGCTCTATAGCCACATCTATCAAAACGTGTTGTCTAACTGGCCGCGCGGTAACAATTACAATGCGGAGGCGGGTGGCGGATGGCCAGGGACGGTGGTATGGAGTGGCAACATGCGCCCCTTGGCACGCGGCAATATTGTTCACAAGAACGGCGGCGAAGGCATCATCAGTTACGGCACCGCAGCAGGCAAACAAAGTGGGTCTGCACTGTTCGAGCAAAACGTTGCCTACGATAATTGGAGCGTCAATATGTATTTTGACAACCAGCCAAATAACATTGCACGTAATAATTTTTTATACAATCACCCTATGAATAACGAGGATTACTTGTATGTGGGCACTCAATATCCGTACAATGCACTCGGCAAATACAGTACCTGTTTAATGCTGGCAGACGAGCAAAATTCAAGCGACTCAACGAACGGATACGCGAACCTGGCCAACACTCAGGTCTACAATAATGTAATGGCAGGTTGCCGCATAGGAATCCGAGATTACTCCGAGGGCGCGCAGACGGTTAATAGTCACGGATTGAAAAATACGGTAATCACCAACAATACAATTATCATGCCTGCCAACACGATCCCAAATACTGATATTTTTGGCATTTACCTGCAAGACAACACGGCTCCAAGCGGAACAAACCGCAACGTAAACACTATTATCCAGAACAACATTATTTACGGCTTTAACAGCGATCCTGTTATTTTCAGTCAACGTAAGGGCGCCTTAAGCGGCATCACCTTAAACTACAACACCTATTACAGCGCTGCAGCTAAACCGTTCGGCGCAGGCGATTCAGTTGTCTCCTACTTTGATTTTATAGGTTGGAAAAATAACGCTGTCGGCTCAGAGGTAAATAGCAAATATCAGGATCCACTATTGTTGGATATTGCTCATTTCAGAACCGCCGGGACCGTGCCTTATAACCCCGCCAATGCTGCACTAAAAGCAGGCTCACCAGCGCTTGGGGCCGGTGCAATTATCGGCGCCATCCCATCTGGCAATTTTGCAGGCAGTGCGCGCGGCCAGCCATGGAATATCGGCGCTTATTGATGCCCACCTCCTCGCCTACTTATTCTTTAAAACGAGGGGGAGTCATCCGCACTCGCCGACTTTTTAGGCATCATCGCACTACAGTACTCTGCCCTTGGCCGCGAACATTTAGCTTCGACAGCAATCGCTCCAACAATACTCTTAGCCGTTTACCGAAGCGCTTTTCAATAAGACGATGCACGGCGTAGGACGCAAACAATGCCAGCGCGATTATCAAAAGTAGCGCTAAATAAGAATTTATACGCGTGTGCAACGCATTCAACAGGATGTAGCCAATATTTTGGTGCAGCAGGTATAAGGGATAGGTGAGCGCGCCCAGCAACGCCCAGTTTCCACGAAGCACACTGCCCGTTTTCTTTGAAGCAACAAGAATCATAACGACGAAAAAAACACCAACAATCGTTCCCATCACCACCGGATCAAACGGCACGTTGTAGGCTTTTTCCAAACCGACGGCAGATACCACAGTCGCTCGGAGAGCGAGCACTAGTGCAGTCGCAATGATTCCACCTTTAACTAACGACCATCCGTCCCGGTGCGCCAAGAAGCAAACTGCGCCCCCTATAAAGTACGGAGCGTAGTCAACCATCAACGCGGAGTTCAACCGCGGCACGGGTAGCCATGCTAGAACGACTAAACACAGCAACCAAAAACCTAGAAACCATTGCGCGCGATCAATTTGGCGGAACAAAAGCGCTAGGGAAACGAGAAAATAGAATTTCAGCTCGACCGCAAGCGACCAATAAACACCGTCAATTGATTTAATGTTGAAAAATTCATTAAGCATGGTCAAATTTAGGAAAAACTGCGTCGGGTTTGCGGAAAAGCGATCCCCGCCAAACGACAGAATGACTACAAAAGTGGTCGCGCAACAGACCCAAAATGCCGGATACAGGCGTGAAATGCGCGAGGCGACAAACTTTTGTAAAGACCCGCTGGACGCTGTCATCATGATGACAAAACCGCTAACCAAAAAAATAGTTCGACACCGAGATAGCCATATTGAGTGATGAAGGCAATTTCTGGGTACGCGGTCAGTGAATAGTTATTCGCTGCATGACCGCGAAAAGTGTAATGAAAAAGCACCACCAGCATTGCCGCAAAGAATCTGAGCAAATCAATTTCACTGACGCGCAACATCGTCGGATCCGACTGATTGCCAGCGCTTGCGATCTTGTCAATCGGCGTCATTTGTAGACTCAGGCTAACCGTTGAAGCTACGAAATCGATATGCCAGTTTCCGCATCGCGAGTAGCAATTTCACACGTGTGTTGTTTCGATATACGACTGACCAATCCAGCATTCTTGCCTGTTTGGCAAACGATCTTTTGTATTGCGAATCGCCGGCCAAAAAATCATATTCCCGCAGACCGTCCTCGATGTAACGCTGTATGGCGAGCGCATGGGTGACTAAGCCAGGCTTCATTTTGGAATCATTCTCGTAGCGGAATCCCGACTGAAAAAAATATACTTTTCCATGTTGTAGAAAATTGTAAAGATAGCCAATCGGTGTTTCGCCCGCATCAAGCCGTAATAGATCAACTTCGCCGGAGCCAAATAGCGCCTCTACCAACCGCTGATGAAACTTTAATATGGAATGACTTTCGAATGAGCCAGACTCGCCTTTGGAGCCGCGCCTTTCGTTATGCCAAATTGCGAGCTGATCAAGATAGATTAGCGCTTCGTGTCTACTCGACGCGCGGTGCAACCGCAGGGAGCCATATTGCTCCTCATAGCGCATGGCGCTACGACGAAACTGGCTGCGCGTGTTGCTGCTGAGTGAAGATTCAAGCGTGACATCTTGCAGCGCAACCAGATCCACGTATGCCGCTGTCTGCGTATTGCACTCGACATCCGCCGAGGGCAGCGCATTGCATAACTCGTCAAGCACGCCACCACGCTCATAGCCCGATATAAAAACACGATCCCAAGGCTGATCTCCCAAAAAATCGGCAAGGTCGGCAGCTATTTCAGAGCGGAATTGAGCAAGAAATAGCACGTCGTTAAATTCGGCAAACGGGGTTCTCTCGGTGGCGGTTCCGGTCGCATTGAAATACACCGAGCGCAGAGAAAATATGCCTTTGCGCACCTCGCGGGTCAGCATCAGGCATCCACCTACTACTACACCCTCTTTATCCCAACGTATCCATTGCCCTTCAAATTCGGCACCGTAAATGTCTAGCCAATTTTGCATCCATTCTGCGCCGATAAAGATCGACGGGCGCGCAGTAGCCTCGAACAATGGCTTCCACCAATCCGGCACAAGATTAGATTTTGCTAGCGGGATGATGGTGCGCCTCAACATAGCTCTATCAGCTGATTTTTTTCAATTTTTATTCCTTAGCAGCCTATATCGTGACTGTGAAAACCAATGTTTATGGGCATTTTCAGGAGCAATTGCCTGAAAATGCCCGTTACGCAACGCTCTAAACACCAGCGTTCGCGGGCGCGCCCTCTGGTACGACCCTCGCACCCGGCATGTTTTCCTTGAGCATTAAACTGTGGTAGCGCGCAACAAGTGCCGCTAATATCCAGAAATTTCCCATCACCTCACCATCAAAAATTCGACTGCCAAAAAGATTGGATGCCGCCACACCAATGACCGAAATCGAAAATGCTCTGGCGAAAAGTTGCGTTTCTTCACTCGTATCCAGCTTGCCGACGCGGCGGGCTAAAAAATAAAGTTTTACCAGCAGCAATATAAAAGCGGCCAAGCCCAGCAGGCCAGCTTCAGCGGCAACGCGCACAAAGCCATTATGCGGATCGTAGTTTGCATATTCGGGAACGATGCGTCCGATCTCGCGCCGGAAATGATTAAGCCCAATGCCCCAAGGACGTTCTGCAATTAATTCCATTGCACCTGACCACAGAATAAAACGACTTTCAGTACTCACGTCGAGCTTTTCCTCACCGGAGCTGTTATCAACTTGCTCCGTGCTCTGAAGCCGCTCTATCAAGGCTTCAGGTGCCCACGCTTCATAACTTATCACCGCTAGTGCCACAACAATGCCCAATAGAATATTTTTTCGTGCGGCCTGAAAGAGTAGCAGAGCCGCTAAAATTAAGTACGCCTGCCGACTGTAAGTTACAAAAACACCGATCAGGCCAAGAAGCAAACCTGCGATTGCGACTAAACGAAGGTAGAGCTTTGAACGGCAGATCAAAAAAACCGAAAAAAACAAGGGCAGGAAAATAATAAAATACGCCGCGGCCAAATTCGCGCCACGATAATCTACCGCGAACGGACCTGATGCGCGATGAGTGTCCGTAAAGTCACCAAAACCATAATCAATTCCCTGACGAATACATTGGAGCGATACAAGCGCTGTCACCACCAATATTGCGGCAAACAGGGTGCGAATTGTGGCGACGTCGCGAATCGCATGGTAAAACACAAAATAGAACAGCATATAAAACACATTCGTTTTAAGCGTCGTGAGATCGTCGCTGAAACTGGAGGCATCGTAAAGCTGACCAATTGAAAACGACAAACATAGTGCAAAAATAAAAAATAAAAAATAGCCTTTGAGCGGTGCCGGCGTTAGCGTCTTGGCCTTGCGCAACCATACATAAAGAACAACAGAAAAAAATAACATATTCATCATGTTCAAGCCCTTTACTTCGAACACGATAGGAAAATGTTGAACGTAAGGCAGGTAAATAATGATGAACGCAAGCAATAGGTTAATGGGACGAAAGGACATCATAACGACTGCCTGAGCACATTGGCGCTCTGGTGGTCATCGATTACGTCGCACGACCCCCAATGACGCTTATGCAGCCACGCATGTGAAGACGAATCGGCCACCACATTGACCGCGCTGCGTCCGGTATCGGCACTGCAGGTCATCGACGAAAGGGTTGCGGCAGCTTGCCGCCAAGAGTTCGCGCATCAACATACGTTCTAGACCAAATTTCATAGGTCAGGACAAGCCACAGCAATTCGCTGAAGTCATGCCGCCCAGCCAAGTGCAAGTCATAGCATTTTTTTACGCCACTTACATTGAAAACGCCGCGCTCGCGAAACGCCTGGCTCGACATGACATCCTGCATCTGCTGTTTTAAGTCATGCCTAAACCAATGCGCCAGTGGAATCGCAAATCCTTGTTTGCGTTTTTGCAGGCATTCCGGCGGTAACAAACGCGCCGCCACTTTTTTTAGCAAATATTTCCCCTGTCCGTTGCGGCTTTTCATGCCGTAGGGCAGACGCGCTGCAAATTCAAGCAATTGATGATCTAGCAGCGGCGCGCGCGCTTCTAAAGAATTCGCCATGGAAGTGCGATCAACTTTTACCAGAATGTCATCCACTAGATAGGTGTCCATGTCCCCCGAGAGGATTTTGTCCATCTCATCATCGACGTCCCCGCGCATAAAATGTCCGCGGATATGTTGGTAAGCGTCAAACTTGAGTATATCTGGCGACAGCAGCGGGCTAAGATCGGCTTCAGTACTCAAGGCGACGGATGAGATGTAGCGCTCTGGATAGCGCAATCTCATGCGGTCAGCAATACGACTAAGCCGAGTGCCCAGCCGATTCGGCAACAAAGCGCCGATACGCATTAGAGGCCCTGCCAGACCCAAAGACTGGCGGGCTATGGCATTCAATCGCTCGTACTTTTGATAGCGCGCGTAGCCTGCGAAACCCTCATCACCACCGTCGCCTGACAACACCATCTTCACATGTTGCACTGCCATTCGCGCAACTAAAAAACTTGGTAAGGATGATGAATCCCCAAAAGGCTCATCGAAGTACCACGACAAATCACTTAACAAATCCATCGCGCTGGGCGTTACAACTAGCTCATGATGTTCGGCACCAATGTATTTCGCAATGCGGCGCGCATCCGGAATTTCATTAAATGAGGCTTCGTTGAAACCAATCGTGAACGCCTTTACGGGGCTAGACATGTGCTTCGCCATAAGCGCAGCAACCACGCTTGAATCCACTCCGCCGCTTAGAAACACGCCAAACGGCACATCGCTCACTAATCGCACACGAACCGCGTCATCTAACTGCGCAAGTAGCCGATCTTCAAGCTCCGGCTCAGGCGCATCCCACTTGGGCCCAAAATCAAGTCTCCAGTAGCGCTGTATTTGAATCTTGCCGCCTTCCATCACCAGAAAGTGCGCAGGCAGCAGCTTGTTTACGCTTTCGTAAATACTATTTGGCCCGGGCACATAACCCATTGAAAAATATTCACGCGTCGCCGACTTTGAAGTGGACGGATTAAAGTCCGGCACCGCAAAAAGCGACTTAAGCTCAGATGCAAACGCAAGCTCACCGCGTGCGTTGTGGGTGTAATAGAGCGGCTTTTTGCCAAGCCTGTCTCGCGCCAGCACCAGACGCTGCGCGCCGTTGCGCATGTCCAGGATCGCGATGGCGAACATTCCGCGAAACTTGGAAAAACAATCGACTCCATACTCTTCATATGCATGGACAATGCACTCCGTATCGGTATTAGTGTAAAAGCAGTGACCGCATTTTTCGAGGCTCGCGCGCAACTCTTTGAAATTATAAATTTCGCCGTTAAACACAATCCAGACCGTTTTGTCTTCATTGTGAATCGGCTGATGCCCACCCGCAAGATCAATAATGCTCAGCCGCCGCATACCAATCTGTGCGTGGCTGGTAGCATAAACGCCCTGGTCATCTGGTCCGCGGTGCGAAATCAGGCGACACATTGCGTCAGCAATAGCGATCTCAGGTAGAGGCCGAGATTGGGAAATAATGCCAGCGATGCCACACACAATAGTTGTCCTGGATATTCAAAGAAGGGCGTGTAAGAACATCAGACTTTTTTCACTTGATAAAAGCCAATCAACTCATGAGTAACCACCGCCAGTGATGCACACTCAATGATTTTACGCTGTGCTGCTTGACCCATTTTAGAGATTCCGAACTGGTCTTGGCTAGCCACTCTGCGCAGGCATGCCGTGAGCCCTTGCTCGTCACCTGGCTCGAACAGCCAACCCGTCTCACCATTGATAACAAAGTCTTCGGTACCACTTACCCGCGAACCAACTACGGGTAACCCAGCAGCCATGTATTCCAGCAAGGCGTTCGATAAGCCTTCACTCAGCGACGTGATTAATCCAAAGTCAGCTATCGCCAGAAATTTTGAAACATCACTCGCATGTCCGGCGAACACAACTTGCCGGGCGATGCCAAGATCATGCGCCAATTGAGAAAGCTTCTTATGCTCGCTACCGTCACCCACCAACACAATCTTTGCGCTTGCGTGGTCCGCCAGCGCGGTCGCCCATGCGCGCAATAGCGACTCGTGGCCTTTTTCGGGTGCCAGGCGCCCGACAAAAATACCCACCAGAGTTGCCTCACCGCACAATTCTTGTCGCAAAGCATGATTTTTGGGAATTGCAAATCTGCTTACGTTCACGCCATTGGGCAGTAGCCGAATTCGATCCGCGCTAAAGCCTGCAGCCACCAACATTCGCTGAATGCGCACGCTTGTCGCTTGCAATAGATCTGCCTTGCCAATAGCCCATTTTTTTAAACGCACTGTTGTATCCGGCGCATCGTCGAGAATACCGCCCACCATTTCTTTCATCCCGGTCAGCTTTACCAACACCGGCCGGTCTAGCAGCTTCCCCATCAGCGCACAAACCGCAGCCATATTATTCGCGATATGCGCATGAATAAATGTGTAATTTTTCCGCTCCACAAATAGCAACCAAGCTAACTTCGCGAGCATAACGAAGCCGCCAACTAAGCGAAATTTAGGGTATGCAATCCTAACGACATCAAGCGTTTCCACGATTTCACGTTTAATCTGTGGTCCGTTTGCGACCATCGGCACCACAACTTGAACACCAATACCGCGCGCAAGGAGACACTTGCCGAGAGTGAGCACTTGGCTTTCAGCGCCGCCCCCACCGCTTACGGGGAAAGTGGCTTCGAGTACCATCAACACTTTTTGCATATTAAGGTACGGTTGCATCAAAGTATTCGCGATGCCATAACTCGAGCATCAGCAAACGAAAAATTTCAGATGAATAATCCCAGCTGCCGCGCTCATGACGCGCCATCAACTCACGAATAAATTCGGCATTGAAATAGCCTCGACTAAGCGCACGCTCGGATAGCACGATGCGATTAACCAATTCGTGCATTTTTCCTTCGCGACGTAACCAAACCGCTACAGGCAACCCAAAACCCTGCTTCTTTTTTTGACGAATTTCGATGGGTAAGATGTTTTCCATCGCCTTCATGAACAAGTAGCGTTTCTTGAGCCTTTTTACCTTAAACCGCGCGGGCAATTTACCGGTGTAGTCCACCAAACGGCGATCCAGATAAGGGAACGCGACATCTACACCGGCCAACTTTGTTGCGGTGATTACTTTTACCAAATCACTTTCAGCGATAGTCAGTTTCAGATCCAGATACATCAGCCGATGCAGCTCACTTTTAGTATTAACGCGATTAAATATGCCCCGCTGTATGTCTAAAGATTCATCAGGCTTAATCGCTGCGCGAAACGAGTCAGTCAACAGTTCATCGAAATGATCAGATGCAAACGAATCATCGCTATAAAAGCGATCAGGATTTGGCATTTGCCCGCGCCGAATCATATTGCTGACGCGTCTGGCGATACTGAAGTCGAAACCGGATAATAACCTTGCGACTAGCGTGCCCATCCATCTTATCGGTGCTGGCGCATGGTGATACCAAGTGAACACCTGATCTTTTGCATAGCGCTCATTACCGCCGAAAATTTCGTCCCCCCCATCACCTGCAATCAAAAATTCCTTACCGTTTTTACGGGCAAGATCGGCACAATAAAATGTAGGTATTGCGGAAGCGTTACCAAATGGTTCAGCGAACGCTTTTGCCAGTCGAGGTATCAAGGCAACAGCATCGTTTTCATCAACATTCAATTCATGGCTTTCCAACCCAAAGTGGGTTGCTGCTAGTCGCGAATACGACATTTCATCGTATCCAGCCTCGGCAAATCCAATCGAAAAACTGTCCACGCGAGTTTTCTGGTGCGCGCGCGCAAGAATGCCGGTGATGCTGGAACTATCCGTGCCCCCGCTCAAAAAAGTACCCCAGCGCAATTTATCGCTTGGCCGGTAGCTGCTGACGGTGTCTACAATTTTGTTATGCAATGCGTCTGCGCAGAGCCGGTCGGTTCCATCAATGTCTTCAGGATAAACAAAATCTGCAACGCTACGCGTAACGAAACCATGCAGGCTCGCGTCGAGTTGATATCCCGGTTCCAGTTTCGACACCCCTTTGATGATCGTGTGTGGAGACGGGATGTAAGCAAAGTTCAAATAGTGATAAACCGCCGATCTATTCACCACCGGTCGATCAGCCATGGCTAACAATATGAGTCGCATATCGCTTGCGCAAATAAGTCCTTCGCGCGTCTGCATGTAATACACGGGGTAGCTGCGAAACATATCGCAAAACGCAGTCGCCTTGCGCGACAATGCATCCCAAAACACAAACACGTATCGCCCATGGTGGGCAGTCGGCTGCCAGTTGGCGTCCGCAAGCCATGCCGCCATGGATTGGTTGGCGATTACTGCTGGGTCACCAACGGCACCACTTTGCTCAGGTTCACGCGCCAGCGCGATACCGCCCCGATTCTCTGGTGCCCCTGCCGCCAAGTACTGCACATCCCCACTCACAATCAACGCGACGTGCGGGACGGGAAAAAACTGACGAAGAGATGCAACGGTATTGTTACACTCAGGCCAACGACCCGCATCTTGCAACGCAGGCGCAACAGTGGCCGCGTTGCCGCTCGATATAATCAGGAAAAAATCACCCAGTGCTGTTGCCATCCGCGCTATGCCCCTATTTTTATAAAAATGCTCGGCTTTGGCTTGCCCAAACTTTCTTGATCCGGCGTTCACTACTGCAACATTCTTACGACGTGCCTGGAGCGCGCCTGTAACGCAACGGCAACGCATCGGCAGCGCTTTCTGTGTAATGTTTTTCCATCGCGCTAACCATCGCCTGCACCGTGTATCGCTCAAGAGCGCGCCTGCGCCCTGCCACACCAAGTTTTTCTCGCAAATCCTGATTGTCGACGAGGGTTTGCATCGCCACAGCCAGCTCGATTTCGTTGTTGCTTTCAAACAAAATTCCCGTTTCGCCAACTTCCACCAGCTCCACACTCCCGCCTACCGCTGATGCGATTACGGGCCTCCCCATCATCATTGCCTCTAGAATGACATTTGATAATCCCTCACGAAAAGAGGGAGACACAATAAAATCGCTTGCTCGCATTAGCGCTGGCGTATTTGAACTTTCGCCCACGAATTCAACACAGCAACTCAGCCCTAAAGAAACAACTTGCTGCTCCAGAACGGCTCGCAGTGGGCCATCTCCTGCCAGAAGCAGCTGCACTGGCATGTCTCTCGCACCATGCTTGCGAAACAATAAATGCATTGCTCGAAGCAAAAGAGGCACATTTTTCTGCTCGACGAGCCGACCCACAAACAACACTTTTACAACCTCATTTGAAACAGTTGCATCACGCTCTGGCAGACCGACGGAAACATCTGCTACGCCGTTATACACGACCACAACCGCACCGTGCGGTAATTGCATTTTTTCCCTTGCGTGCTCACCGCCCGCAACTGAGTTCGCCACTACAACGGACGATTCAAGCGCGGCCCACCTTTTGATCTTCCATTGCAGCGGAGAATACCAATCATATTTATTGCGCACGGACGTGATGAGTGCCGGTCGCGCTGCTCGCGGTAAAAATCGCCGCGCAATGGCCCCCCATAATTCACCGGTGAAAGCAAAGCAATGCACAACATCAAAGCCGCCCTCTTGCAATCTCACGACCAATTTACGCAAGAAGCCAATATCAAGACGTTTTCGTTTGGCGACCTCAATGACACGAACACCCGCGCTTTCGAGCTCATCAACCAAAAAAGAGCGATTACAGAAATACAAGACCGTTGCCTCAAAACGCGATTTGTCCAAAGAGCGTGCAATGTGTACGATCTGACGCTGCGTGCCACCCACCTCCATCTCGTCCGTGATAAAAAGCACCCGAATTTTCTTTGTTTGCTCAAGCATGGCGCGGGCAACTGGCTATCGCGTCAAAAAGTTTCTTCGTCTCTCTTTGCACATCGAACTCCTGCTCAACATGAAGCCGCGCACGCGCGGCGAGCGCAGCCGCAAGGGACTTGTCAGTTAAAAGCCTTTCAATACATGCGGCCAGCGATTCCGCATGTCCGGGCTCGGCGAGCAGGCCAGTAATACCGTCCTCTACCAACTCCGGGATTCCAGACACTCGCGTCGACACCACCGGCAATCCGCTGGCCATTGCCTCCATCAACGCGACCGGGATACCGTCGCGATCACCAGCGGGCGTTACGACCGAGGGCAATGCAAAAATTGCCGCACCATGCAGGAATTGACGTATTTCCTCCTGCTTCCGCGCACCTAGCAAACTTACATGTGCTTCGAGGCGGTGCGCGCGAATCTGGGCGCTAAGCGCCGCTTCGAGAGGTCCGCTGCCCACCACGTCGCATGAGAATGCAACGCCTTTATCGCGCAAGATGGCGCATGCATCAATCAAATGGCAAAAACCCTTGATGTGATCCAGTCGACCAATCGCCAAAATACGCGCAGGGTCCCTGCGCGCGGTTACCAGCGGGAATAACGCAGGCGAAACCCCGCAATGAACGATTCGCACATCAGCGATGCCGGCGCCCTGCACCCGCTCGGCGAGATAATTTTTATTGAATACTGAAATAGTGGCGGTAAATTTTGCCCGGCTCATTTTCTCCGCGAGCAAATGATCTTCAACAAAAATGTCATGCGCATGCGCCGTGAAGCTGAAGGGAATTTTTAAGCGCGAGGCTATTAACATTGCCGCGGTTGAGGGATAAGTTGCCCAATGCGCGTGGATGTGATCAACACGCATGTCGCGCACGGTACCGAGCATACCCAGGCTTCTCCACCAGACCACCAGCGTTTTACCAGCTGCACTTGGATGCTTGCCGAGGCTCGCGAAAATTTCTGCCAATAATGCAACCTGCTGCAGCGGATGGCGCACAAGGCTGCCAATCACTGCAACAAGCGAGCGCCACCATGGCGCCGGATAAACGACGTGCTCTTCGAGCAAGGCCGCATCCGACTGGACCATTTTTTCCTCGGCATGTTTAAGCGAGATGATCTTAACGTCAACACCGAGACGAATCATTTCGTGTATTTCGCGCACGATAAATGTCTCAGACCAACATGGGAACAGCGAGACAATGTATAGGATACGAATGCGCAAAATTTTTCTTGATCTAGTTGTTTGACTGAGGTGTTGCTGGCGCGGTATCCGTGCGGGTACCGGCCTTCCAGAGATGTGCCTCGCGATTGCTGATGTATTCAATAAAGCCCAACACCACAAAATAGTTTAAAGACAAGAAGGCCATCGCCAGCCTGGCAATTAAAAACTTGCACGCGCGAGGTACGGCTATCGCGAGTAACGCCAGTCCATATCCAAAAAACTGCAGTGCCAAGAGCGTCACAATCACCTCCTCAATTGCGGTTCGCGGCAGCTGGATAGCCAGCAACACGTTACTAAAAAGTGCTGCTATCAATAAAACGGGTGCCAAAAGCCGCAGCACCTTGTGCGAAAAAAACTGTAGAGCGATCGGATTTTTCCATGGAATTAAATATGCCATGTTGCGAAAAAGCAGCTGGAAATTTCCAGCCAGCGTCCGCACTTTCCGCACTCGTTCATGCGCAACATCGCGAGATGGAACATCATAGGCAATGGCTGCTTTTTCAAACGACACCCGCTTGCCTTGCATAACAACATTCATCGGAATTAAAACATCATCAAGAATAGTATCGGCGGGAACATTCTGAAATAAGGCGCGGCGCAGCGCATAAATAGCACCAGTTACGCCGACGCTCGATCTAATCCTGCTTTCACATACTCGAATAAATTTTTCATAGCGCCAGTAAGCATCCATACTTTTACCAAAGTCAGTTGTCGCATCGCGTTTGAAAACGAGCTCTCCGCTTACGGCTCCCACTTCTGGATTGGAAAAATTCTTGATTAATTGACGAATTGCAGCAGGATGCATTTCTTGCCGGATATCGTTAAACACAATGAACTCTTCGGTGACGCTCGCCACCGCATCATTAATACACGCCGCCTTGCCGCGGCGAACGGGCATCGCAAGCAACGTAACGCGCGGATCGTCAATCGCTTCAATCAGAGCGCACGTATCGTCATCCGACCCGTCAGCGACAAACAAAATGCGCAATTTATCTGCCGGGTAATCTTGGCTAAAACAGGTCTCGATTTTTTTCAACATTAATGCTGCGCCGTTGTAAACCACCACTACAACGACAACCGGAGGCAGCGGTGAAATGTTGCTATCAATTGAACTTGGCCGGGTGCTGAGCTTCGACCAGACGAGGAGTAATAAGGGATAGCCGGCAAAGGTATAAAACAAAGTCGCCAAAGATATTACCAACACAATTTCCGCCACGGCAATCACGGCGCAGTTGATTTCTTGGATTCGTCGTGACCGCCACCGCCGCCTTTTTCACCACCCAGCAGCCGGGCGCGCAATTTTTCGTAACCGCGATTGCCGAGAATTTTTTTTGCTGCATCGAGGGCAGTTTGGCGTGCCGTTAAGTGCATGAGCGCGAGACGATCCTGCGAGATCCAATGCCGAAACTGCCCGTCACCGGTTTCACGAAGCACGGCAAATCGGGGGATATTCCACGTCGCACCGTGGCGTGCCCAGAGACCAACACTTGACGAACAAATCGCCATATACCCCACCTCGCGCGCAATGCGTGCAACCGCAGGTTGCAGGCGACCACCAGGCGGCGCAAATATCGTCACGGGCAGGCCAATATGAGATTCAATTTCACGCTTGGACGTTTCCAGTTCATAGCGGATTTCAGATTCATTAAGCTCATCAAAATAACGATGGGTATGGCCATGAGATTGAATCGAGGCACCTGCACCCGCCATGTCACGCAAAGTCGCCCAGTCAAGATTGTTCGGTTGACAGACCGTGCTGGAGTTAATAAAGAAATCCCCACTGCCACCCGCCTCGGCGAGATCCGCTGCGGCGTCCGCGTTGCTCGCGTGACCATCGTCAAAAGTAAATACCACATCGCGGCTTGAGTCGCTGCCCGATCTGGACGAAGCCAAAATATTCGCCAAGCTTTGAGGCTTGGCATCTTGTCGTTTTATCTCAGCAAGGTGCTGGCGAAAAACTTTTCGGGTGACTGCATAGCGCGGGTCAGCACCTGCGCACTGACCATGACTATCTAGAAGCGCGTGATACATGAGTACCGTCAGCCGGTTGTTCATAGGCTAATAGCCATGCTTCTGAGAACTCACGTTTGACGAACGGTTGATCCCGGCTACGATCGCCGCGAAGTCGCCAAGCGAGGTATCGCTGGCCGGCTGACGTCGGAGCTCCATAGGGTCGCTATTTGCATCAATCAAGCCTTCAATAGTTGAGAAAGACAAATTAAATCCATGGCGTTTAAGCGCGGCCTTGGTGGCATCGTTGAAGTCTTGACGGCGCCCATTTGGATATGCAAAAAGCGTCGGCGTGATGCTCGTTTCTGCCAGCAAACGGTCTCGGCAAAGTTGAATTTCCTGCTCCAACGCGGCGGCACTCAGTTGCGACAAAATGGGATGAGTGTGCGTATGGCCGCCATAGGTAGTCCCATCCATGGTGCCGCGTACCTCGCCCCAGGAAAGCATTTGCCGCGGCAAATCTTGGCCGGGATCACGTACATCGAGCGCGTCTAGCAGCTCCGCCAGGGATACTAGCCTATAGATATCCGGGAGGCTCTTTAGCACTAGCTTGGCCTCATCTAAAAACACGCTGCGTTGAAGGTCGTTCGCCAAAGAATAAGTGTGATTACCCATGAAAGATAGCGTGACAACTTTTTTGTTAGTTATTCTCAATGCGTGGCGGAGTGCTTCGGTCCAAATCAGGCCACCTTTATCCATGAAATTCGTTGCCAAAAAAACCGCCGCAGGTATTTTATATTCGCGGAGTATCGGGTAGGCGACATCATGATAGTCGCGATAGCCATCGTCGAAAGTAATGACCACCGGTGGGCGAATCTTACCTGCAAAACGCGCCGCATCCACTATTTCTTCGCACCGGATGGGAGTGCAATTGTTTCGCACCCATTGCATTTGTTCGCGAAAACTCCGTAAGGAAATTCCAGGAAATTGCGCGGATTGGCCATTAATCCGATGGTACATGAGTGACGTCACGGCTTGAATCCGAAACGGTGCGCTCATGCGCCAGCCCCACGGCGATGAGATGACTGACTTAACAGATTTTTTTAACAAGCCGATCAGCATCTTTTACGTCTTTTTCTGTAGCGAGGTGTTTGCTCTAAGGACACTATTCTGTTGCTTCCAGCTGCGCCAATAAGAAAGTTGCGAATATTGTTAACACTACTAATTGCGACCCGTCCGCGACAACCATGCTTTCTTCAACAGGTTGCGTGCTTCCGTATCGCATGCCAAAACGGCGAGACTATAGACCAAAGCACCCGTCAATATTTTCAATGTTAACGTGAGGACGGGATTTACCATCGCGACTTGGGTGACGATCCAATACATGACGCAAGCAATCAAACCAAACTTAAATATTTCGAGCCAGGGCAAGCTGATGGGAAATCGCTTGAGGCCGAGTAACCAGCAACAAATCGCCAAAAATCCATAGCACACCAGCGTGGCAACACCAGCACCTTCGAGCCCCATGATGGGTACCAGCCAAATGTTGAGGGCAATATTTAGAACAGCCGACACCAGCACGCAAGGAATCATCAAATGATTTTGCTTGTGGATGTAAATTCCCGCGGCAAATATCGGAATGGCACCCGACAACAGCATGCCGGCAACAACATAAGGAATTACCACCGCGCCTGAACGATATTTTTCTGATGCCAGAAGTACTAACACGTCTGCGCCCACGGCCCCTACCCCCGCCAGCACCGCCGCGCCCAATATGATGTAGATTCGCAATGCCCGTTCCACAAATGCACGAGTGGCCGCGGCACCGTCATCCTCCCACATCCGCAGATAGATGGGACTGATCGCCTGCACGAGCGAAGCCATTAGCATCGCCTGCAAATATTCGCACAAGTTATAAGCCGCAGAATATTGCCCCAATGCCTCGCTACCCAGCAAAGCCTGTATGACATAACGATCTCCCAGGTTTAACACGATCCCTGAAATTTCAAACGCGATCATGGGAACGCCAAACATAAGCATAGCCCTGAATAGGGGTGTCGAGAATCCCCTGATTGAGGCACGATGGGCACGCCATAGATATGCCGCAGCAATCAGCGTGGTCACGACTTCTGCCGCGAATGTTCCGAGATAGAATCCTTCCAAGCGAGGAAATAAAAAAAACATCACACCTAACGCTGTCGCTAGAACGATGTATTTCTTTGCCACGGTATAAACATTAAATACGACACTACGCTGCTGGGCACGAAACAAATTGCTCACACCACTGTCGAGTGCGCGCACCATGATGAATGCGGAAACGGGCAGCAACAAAACAGCAATCTGAGGATTGTTCCACCACTTCGGCGGGAACACAAAGCTCGCAATAGCCATGGCAACAGATCCCAAGAAGCCAGTCATGGCGAGGCCCACGAGAACGGTCGCGACATATTCCGCGTCAGTAACGTCACGCTTCCGGGCGCGCACCTCAGCCTGAAAGCGGACAATAGAATGCTGTATGCCCAGCTTGCCCAGCCCGGTGAACAATAGCAACAACGATGCCAGCAGGCTCAGCGTACCGTATTCCTGAACCGTCAGAAGGCGGGTGAGCACCGGAAAAGAAATAACGCTGGCAAGCGTAACCAGTGCGCTGCCGATGGCATAGTGCGACGATTGCATCGCCAAGCGCTTCAGCATATACACCGTTGGGCGGGAGCAATTGCCATGCAGGGTATCGCCATACGCTGATGTTTCACCATGGGCGCCCGTCGAAAACTAGACAAATTGGGACTCATGGTCAGTCATCATTTATCTCAGCGCAGTATTGAAGGTCTGCTTAGTTGTTCCAACGAATCGCGACCCAAAAAGTATTAGCGTTCTGTTTTGGCGATTCGCACGAACGCGTTCGCTCTGAAGCACTTTGTCGCTTCGAGAGACCTGTGGCGTCATAACAAACGTGGCCAGCTTAATGAAATTTCGCACCGAGTATGGCTTTTCTAAGCAAAAGGATAAAATCTGAGAGTTGCTTGCAATTGCGTTATGAAAAGTTGCTACTTAAATTTTATACCGGCCTAATTTCTATCCGTCCAAAATCGTTGTGCAGAATAACATGAGTCTTTAATCGAGTGGACTGCATAGGCGTGCAAGCGCGTAAAAACGATGCAAACTGGGTACGACCTAGCTGAGTTTTACTCATCCACAACTCTAATTTTTTCAGTTGCCAATCCAACCATGTGTGGAATTGCTGGATTATTTTCGCTAAATGACCGTGCCACTGCGGCCCCAAACGCCCTGAGCGCACCTCTCGCGGCCATGATCGCCCGCCTCCATCATCGCGGTCCCGATGGCACGGGATTGTTCATTGACGGCAATATTGGATTTGCCCACGCCCGCCTCAGCATCATTGATCTTGCGGGTGGAGATCAGCCAATTCACAACGAAGACAAAACGGTGTGGGTTATTTTTAATGGCGAGATTTTTAACTACCTTGAACTCCGCGCCCAACTGGTCACGCTAGGCCATCATTTCTATACGCAATCCGATACTGAAGTCATCGTTCATTTATACGAGCAATATAACGAAAAATTTGTCGATCATCTGAACGGTCAATTCGCGATCGCGTTGTGGGATAAAAAGCAGCAAAAACTGGTTTTAGCCAGAGACCGCGCTGGCATTCGACCGTTGTTCTACACCAGTGCAGCGGGGCGTCTTATTTTTGCGTCTGAAGTGAAAGCTTTGTTTGCATTACCCGAAGTCAGCCGCTCGCTTGATGCAACTGCAATCAACCAGATTTGCACCTATTGGTCGCCACTTGCGCCGCGCACCGTGTTCACGGGCATCGAGTCATTACCGCCCGGCCACATCATGGTCGTCACAAACGGCATCACCCGCATCGAGAAATATTGGGATTGGGACTTCTCGGAAGTCGCACAGGCACCGACCCGCAGTGAAGCCGATTATGCAGATGAATTGCGCGAGCTTATGATCGACGCCGTGCGCCTGCAACTGCGCGCCGATGTGCCGGTTGGCGCGTACCTGAGCGGTGGCTTAGATTCATCGATCATCACCTCGCTGATTCACAATTACACCGACACGCCATTGCGCACTTTTTCGCTGACATTTGAAGATGCCGAGTTTGATGAAAGCAATCATCAAAAAGAGCTCGTCAAATATTTGGGCACCACACACTCATCGCTGCAATGTACAAAGTCGGACATTGCCGCCGCATTTCCTCGCACCATTTTTCATACCGAGTCACCGATTGTGCGCACTGCCCCGACGCCGTTGATGTTGCTCTCGCAACACGTGCGCGAAGCTGGCTACAAGGTGGTGTTGACGGGCGAAGGCGCGGACGAAGTTTTTGGCGGATACGATTTATTCAAGGAAGCAAAAATCCGACGCTTTATCTCGCGTCAGCCGAACTCAAAAATGCGGCCACGCATTCTTGAGCGACTGTATCCCTATCTTAAAAACTCTCCCGCTTCGGGTCGCGCGTTCACACAATCATTTTTTAACGACGGCATGGAGCATCGCGATCGACCGTTCTTTGCGCACATTCCACGCTGGACAACAACCCATCGGATTGCTCAATTTTTCTCTGCCGACATGCGAGAAAGGATTGGCGAGGTTGATCCGTATGCCGCGATCATGCAAACATTACCAACTGGCATCAACCAGTGGCCACCGATGGGCCGAGACCAATACATTGAAGCGCATACATTAATGACCGGCTATTTGCTGTGTTCGCAGGGTGATCGTGTAGCGATGGCGAATTCCATCGAGGGTCGTTTCCCGTTTTTGGACCACCGCGTCATTGAATTCGCCAATCGCCTGCCGCCGCAGCTCAAGATTCGCGGGCTCACTGAGAAATATTTACTCAAAAAATCGATGAAAGGTTTACTCCCTGAATCGGTTCGCACGCGCACCAAGCAACCCTATCGCGCGCCGGATAGCGCCAGTTTTTTTGATGCCGGAAGACCAGTGGATTATGTCGCCGATCTCTTTAGTGCAGCAAAAATTTCCAGTGCAGGCTATTTCGATACATCCGCTACAAATAAACTTTTTGAAAAATGTCGTGCAGGGCGCGCTATCGGCTTCGCCGACAACATGGCCTTTGTCGCGATACTGTCTACCATGCTGTTGCACGAACAATTTATTGTAAGTACCGGCGAATTTTTGCCTACCAGCTAAGCCCACTACTGGCGTGCCGTTTGAAGCAAAAATGGCTCAAACGGCGCACCGGTGCTGCTTTTTTAAAATCTTAGCGCGACATCACCATGCTTCTTCACGATTTTTTTAGCGACACGGCTGCACGCCTTCCTGACAAAACGGCACTCATTTGCGAGGGTCAGCGCTATTCATATTCCGATATCGCCCAGCGCGTAAACACACTGGCGCACACATTGCGGGAAGGCGGCGTCAAGCGCGGCGATCGCGTTGCCTTGTTCCTAGACAACAGTGTCGAGATGGCGGTCGGCATTTATGCAACGCTTATGGTCGGCGCGGTATTCATGCCGATCAACGCACTCACCAAACAGGACAAATTGACCTACCTGTTGAATGATTCGCGTGCCGCAGCGCTCATTACTGACAGCGCATTGCAAAGCATCTGGGCGGGATCATTGGCTGCAAATACCAGCGTGATACGCGCAGTCATTGTCGGTGATGCGGCGTCGGAACTTGATGTGTTGCCACTATCACTGGTTGATCGCTGCATACGCTACCCAACAAAGCTTGTCGACACCCCCGTCATCAGCGAGCCGGCCACCATTGATTGCGATCTCGCCAGCATCATCTACACCTCCGGCTCAACCGGCGAGCCTAAAGGCGTGATGTTGACGCATTTGAATATGGTTTCGGCGACGCGCTCCGTCAGCAGCTATCTCGAACTAAATGAAGACGACATCATCATCTGCGTGTTGCCGCTTGCATTTGATTACGGGCTGTACCAGTTGCTGATGTCATTCAAAGTCGGTGCCACCTTGGTGCTGGAGCGCTCATTTGTGTTTCCGATCAAAGTGCTGGAAATCATGTCACAGGAAAAAGTGACTGTCTTTCCCGGTGTGCCGACCATTTTTTCGTTGCTGATGAATTTAAAAGGACTGGAAAAATTTGATCTTGCGGCGCTGCGCAAAATCACCAATACCGCCGCGGCGTTATCAGAGGAGCATATTCGTCGTTTGCGTGCATTGTTCCCGCGGGCAGTTTTATATTCGATGTACGGGCTTACCGAATGCAAGCGCGTCACTTATTTACCGCCCGATCAACTCGATATTCGCCCCACCAGCGTCGGCCGCGGCATGCCGAATGAGGAGGTGTGGCTGGTCGACGATGCAGGCAATCGATTGCCCAACGGCAGCACCGGCGAGCTGGTGATTCGCGGTTCGCACGTGATGCGCGGCTACTGGGAAAAGCCGGCGGAAACGGCGAAACGGTTAAAGCCCGGACCGAACCCGGGCGAGATGGTTCTATATTCCGGTGATCTGTTTCGTACCGATGACGAAGGCTGGTTGTATTTCGTCGCGCGCCGTGATGACATTATCAAAAGCCGTGGCGAAAAAGTCAGCCCGCGCGAAGTCGAAAATGCCATTTATAGTCTGGTTGGCGTGCAGGATGTCGCCGTAATCGGCATACCTGATGAGCTGCTGGGTCAGGCTATCAAAGCGTTTATCGTGCAGCGCGATGGGTTTACCTTAAGCGAACGCGAAGTGATTCGGCATTGCCTGTCACATCTGGAAAATTTCATGGCACCGAAGGTTGTAGAATTTGTGACCACATTGCCCACCACGGATACCGGCAAAATAAAAAAATCGGGGCTCTCATAGCTGGGCTTTAGCATCATTCGAACGATCCATCAACGTCACTCAGGGACAGTTATGCAAGACATAAAAAACAGCGTTCGACAATTTCTGCTCGATAATTTCGTCATGGGCGCGAATGCAAAAATCGCCGATGACGTGTCGTTTATGAAAGCCCATATTCTGGATTCAACCGGCTTTATCGAGCTCATCATGTTTATCGAAGACACCTATCACGTGAAGGTGGAAGACGATGAAATGCTGCCGGAGAATTTTGATAGCCTGGTTAATATTGAGGCATATGTAGCGCGAAAAAACGCCGTCGGCATTGATACTTGAAAACCGATTAATTTTTCAAACACTAGCATTGGCGGCATGTTTAGACCATTTTTGCTCTGCGAAGTCCGTCCCTACTAGTGTTTTAATCTACGGATGCGCCATCGATTGAACCTATAACGTGAACTCACCCCAGCTCAACGCCGACATTCTTAACCTCGATTGCGAAGCAGAAGCAAATCGCATCGCCACCCGTATGGTCGACATCGTTGGTCGTGAACTACGACGGCGCGGCGTGATCATTGCGATTTCAGGCGGCGTGGATAGCGCGGTTTGTGCGGCGCTCGCCGTGCGCGCATTGGGCGCGTCAAAAGTGTACGGCCTGCTGCTACCGGAACGCGATTCGTCATCCAACAGCCTCACGCGCGGCACCATGGTGGCGAATCAATTCGGCATTAAATTCAGTGTCGAATATATCGCGCCGGCGCTTGATGCGCTCGGCTGCTACCGATGGCGCGATGACGCGATGCGTGCCGTATTCCCCGACTATGGCGCTGACTGGAAAAGCAAAATTGCGATCGCGGGCGGGCGTGATGGCAGCTTTAATTATTTCAAGCTGATCGTGCAATCGCCCACGGGAGAAATGTTTGAAGCGCGCCTGCCGCCACGCGAGTATTTGCAAATTGTGGCCGCCACCAATTTCAAGCAGCGCATCCGCAAAACACAGGAATATTTTCACGCCGACCGGCTTAATTACGCGGTGATCGGCACACCCAATCGGCTCGAATATGATCAAGGTTTTTTTGTTAAGAATGGCGATGGCGCCGCCGATTTAAAACCGATTGCGCATCTTTATAAAACCCAGGTTTATGCATTGGCGCGCTACCTGGGCATCCCGGCTGAAATCTGCAACGCGGCGCCCACCACCGACACGTACAGCCTGCAACAGGGTCAGGACGAGTTCTATTTCGCACTCGATTACGCGAAGATGGACGTCGCACTTTGGGCGCTCAATCATGGCGTGGCTGCTTCGGCGCTAGCGGCGCATTTAGCGATGCCGCTTTCACAGGCAGAATTTATTTATGATGATATTGCGGCGAAACGGCGCGCTACCCGCTACCTACACGCTGCGCCAGTGTTAGTCGACGCGGTGGCGGAGATTGCAGTTTGAATCTGCGCGCCTCGCCTCTGTATAAAGAGTTTGAGGCACTGCTAACCGTTAATTTAACGACGCTCGGCGACAAACCGGAGGAAACCGTAACGTCCACGCTCGATGCTTTGTGGCATACGGCAGCAGGGCAACCCATGTCTGTTCAACTTGCGGCAAAAGCATTGTTACCTGCGCTTAACGCAGATGCCGCCAAGCATTTGCGGACGCTGCTTGACATGCGCATTCGCGGCACACCTCTCGCCCATCTCACGGAGCGACAACAATTCATGGGCATTGAGCTGCGAGTATCTGGCGAAGCCCTGATTCCGCGCGAAGAAACTGAGCTGCTGGGCAACGCAGCCTTAGTACATTTGCAAAATATTGTTCGCGAAAAAGACACAGCCGTCGTAATCGATGTGTGCACGGGTTCAGGCAACTTGGCACTCGCACTCGCACACCACGTACCACAGGCTCGTGTATGGGCGGCCGATCTTTCCGCCGCAGCGGTTGAATTGGCTCAGCGCAACGCTCGAAAACTCTCTCTGAATGAACGCGTTTGTTTTTGTGTCGGTGATTTGTTGTCAACGTTTGATACACCTGAATTTCATGGCAAGGTTGATTTACTGATCTGCAACCCACCTTATATTTCCAGCAGCAAAGTCGATACGTTGGCCGAGGAAATTATCGGTCACGAACCGCGCCTGGCGTTCGATGGCGGCCCGCTCGGGATCCGGATTTTGCAGCGTCTGATTGCGGAGGCCCCGCGATTCCTTAAAGCCAATGGCGTGCTCGCATTTGAGATCGGACTGGGACAGGCACGCGGCATTCGAAAGCGCTTGGAGCAACACGGCAGCTATGCGGATATTGCTGAGATTACTGACGCGAGCGGAAACGTACGAGCGCTGGTTGCAAGGTGGGCTCGGTAGAGCGCATAGTCATCAGCGAGAATAATTTCCAAAAAATAATAATTGCACGGCACCCATGGCCAACAAGTCTCCGATCTACACCATTACTGCTGCCGACCCCGATCTCGACCGGGAACGTATTATTGGCCTTTGGAAACACGGCCTCACTCACGCGGGTATGCCAGAGGCGAAATTCGATTGGTATTACGCTAAAAATCCAGCCGGTATACCCCGCGCGTTTTTCTTATACGTGGCGGGAGAGCCTGAGCCTGTTGGCGTTGCGGCCATCGCCACACGCCATATGCAATTGGGTACAAAGGTAATGGCTGCAGGTGCGCTAATAGACTTTGTGGCATTACCAGAATATAGAACCCTGTTTCCCGCACTTTTTTTACAAAAAGAAATGCGTCTCGCAGCCCTTGAAACCGATTGCACGCATGCGCTCTTGTATGGGCTGCCCAATCCAAAGTCACTGGCGGTCGTGAGGCGAATCGGCTACCAACTGATTGGGCAAATGGTTCGGCGCGTGCGTATCGTGCGCTCGGCGATATATTTGTCCCGCTATGCGCCGATCGGGATCAGCAACATAATCGGTCCGCTCATTGACCGCGTGCGCTTAGGAACGTTGGCGTTACAGAATATCGCGCTTACAAAATTTCAGCGGCAATGGATTGATCGGCCCGACGCTAGGTTCGACGTTTTGTGGCACAAGATCGCAGCGCAAGCCAAAACACAGTCGTTTTTGATTGGCATAAGGGACTGTGCATTTTTGACGTGGCGCTTTACGGATTGCCCGTTAAGAAGTTACCGGTTCTTCACGCTTTCCTCTGTGGCTGACAACCGGCTGATTGCCTACGCGGCCTGCGCGGTGAACGGGGAATCCTTGGAGGTCCATGATTTTTTGGTGGACACCACCGAGCGGGGTGCGATCAAGGCGCTCTGGCACGCCATTTCGGCTGAAGCGTTTCACCGCGGTCACACTAATATTTCCGTGGAATTTATGGGTGATGCATCTCTACAGAAGGAACTTAAGGTGGCTGGCATGAGGAAGCGGCAAGAGCGGCCACTCTATGCAAGCATTTCAAACATCTCCAAAGTCGGCACTTCTTCCAAAGATACTGACGATGAATCCACTCTACTTTTAGAATCGCATTGGTATCTGACATTGGCTGACGAAGATTAATAATGACCTATAATTTAAGTGTTTTCTTCAATAAGAATTTGGAGGTAAATCTTGAATCCCGATGCCGCTCATTTGGTTAGCAATTTTACCGACCATGAATTAACGAACAACAGGGCCGGTTACTCCCCGTCGCCCTCCTCCACTTCCGCAAGTGTACCCATTGAGTTTCGTATTGACGCGGACAATTCCGGTGCCTTTTCAACACGCAAACTGCAACGTATTCGCCATAACTATCATTTGCATCCGTTGCTGCAGCTGGCGCGTTTGGAGGAATTGGCACAATCGCTAATGGCCACCAAGCAGTGTCGTTTTATCAAGCCCGGTATCACCGCATCGTCCTCTTTTGATCATGGCGATTCGAGCCCGGATGGGCGCACGATTGATGCCGTATTTCGCCATATTGAGGAAAAAGATTCGTGGGTTGCGCTGTACAACATCCAAACAGATCCTGTTTACCGGGACTTTCTATGGGACGTGATGAAAAGCGCGGGCCATCTTGTTGATCATCAGGAGAAAGTATTCGATGTGCGCGGTTTCGTGTTTATTTCAGCGCCGCCGTCGGTGACGCCATTCCATATTGACCGGGAAAATAATTTCTGGATGAATATCCGCGGACGCAAAACAATCAGCCTGTGGGATCGGGAAGATCGCGAAGTCGTATCCGCACCGGCTGTTGAAAATTTTATCGTCTATCGTTCGCTCGACGAAGTAAAACTAAAAGATGAGATGCGCGCAAAGAGCCAAGATTTTGAATGCGGTCCCGGCGATGGTGCTTATTTTCCGGCCACAACACCCCACATGACCCACTCCGATACTAGCTGGGTGCAACCCGGTGACGGTGTTGCAGTATCTATTGGCATCGATTTTTATACGGATGTGACGCGCCGCAATGCTCATGTGTACAGCGTCAATCGTCTGCTGCGCAAGTTGGGCGCCAGCCCACGTCCTCCGCACGAATCCGAGTGGATTGATCGCTTGAAATTCGCGATCGGAAAACCCATCCTTTCCATCCAACAACGGCGCGGCTACAATCCGCCGCCTGGCTTTTTGATCAAGGACATTTGAGATAAATTATTTCTACTATTCCTCATGCAGACTCGAAAGCTCCAGATTCTGACAGCGGCAATCGATTTATCTAATGACGGTTTGCTAATGGCGGTTCGCTACTGGCAGTTCGTAATGGCAGTTCACTAATGCCAGCGCGAACCAAAGCTTGATTCAAATCGACGCACCACTCTCTTATCGTTTCCGCAAACAAAATTTGCCGAGCAACGAGCGTAACCGAATGATCCATTTCTGGAAGATACTCGCTCGTCACAAATTCCGTGAGTCCATGTTTCTTAAACGCGTCCGCAAACTGATTTCGATAATTGTATTGCTCAAAGCCGCCTGAATAGACCACACCAATTCGCATGCCAGAATGGTGAAGGCGCAACAAGGTTTCGGCAAACTCATGCTTGCCCTGCTGAACAAAGGCTCCGGCTTGAGACATTGTTGCAACCTTCGAGACAGACGGGTGCCCACCACGCAGCGCATTGAGACTCGCCAGCAGTCGCTTTTGCGTCCACCCGAGCGCAGATGACACGAGCCCGCGTGATCTTATTTTGATAAGGTATCGGTTAACTTTCGATTTCAGCGTGGGATAGATATAAGTGTCGTACATTAGCAAGCCAGCAACCCGTTCATCTATTTTCGCCGTAGCAAAGCTATGAACGCCCCCAGAGCAAAAGCCAAAGAGCGCAAAGCGCGATACGTTTGCCACTTTGCCCAACTGGTCCATCGCCGCCTGAATATCTTTAACTGCCTGCTCCTCAAATCCTAGATTGCCGTGCGACCTCGCGCTGTCACCTTGTCCGGCCAAATCAAATCTGATTGAGGGTATTCCACTTTCGGCAAGCTGTCGCGCCACCCGAACATTTATACGGTGCGGACCAATCCGATGAACCACACCGGCATTGAATAGCAACACCCCAATCTTTGCGCCATTGCCTTTACGATGTTGTGGGAGGCAAACAGTACCAATAAGGCTCTCATTCTGACCAAACGCAAATGATTGCTCAATCATGACGCGCCTATTAAGGCAGCTAGGATGCCACCGAGTGCTTCAGACGGCACAATTGCACTATTCATTGCCTCATTTGTGGCCCACATTATTTTTGTTTCTATTGGCATTAGACGAAGCGGAGACGTGGAAACTGATGCAGATGCAGATGCAGATGCAGCAAATATCTTCTCGAGCTGCCTGAAATGTTCGGTATTCGCGTCGCAGAAAGCTTCAATTTGCTGCGCTCTGGCTGATGTCAATGTGCCAGGTGATATCTCGCTAATTTGTCGCCGAAGCTCCCCAGTCAATGCAAATCCCAAAATCTCATGATGCATTGAGGCGGCTGCGGTTTGTTCAAACCTAATCTGGCTCCAGTGCGCAAGAAATTCCACGCCTGCAACATGCGATGCTTCTAGTTCCCTGAGATATGAACCGCCGTCGGCAACAGGGTCCCAGAGTACCAGCCGTCGCAATGGGGCTTTAACTCGTAGTGAAGCGCTTGCTGCAATACTAGCGCCAAGGCGAAATCCAAGCCAAGAGGTAGATGCATTACCCGACAACTTCAACACCTCACTGTGTGCTGACTGAATATCACTTTCCCACTGTATCAAGTCGCCATCACCATCGTCACCGGCAGAGTCGCCCGTGCCAAAAAAATCAAAGCGGAGCACATGAAATCCCGTGCGCGCAAGTCTGTCTGCGATCACTTTGATGAGCCGATGAGAACGCACATACTCCTGGCCGAATGGATTGCATATGACGACTGACTGCCCCAGCGCCTCAGCGGCATTTGGCAACTGAAACAGCCCAAAAAGCTCGCGCCCGGCTGGGCCAAAACGAATCGGACTCAATATGAACCAGCGTCGCGACAAAGCACTTGCCGACTAAGCGGCGCACCAGCATCGGGAAAGAGCGTAACCATCCGGAACCAAATATAACCCTCAATTGTTTGCATATGTTCAGGCGGTTCGGTTGAAGTAGAACCCATGGTAGCCGTCCAGCGAATGATCAGGATAAAACGGAATAAGACAATTTTTATCCGGATTATTCCAATGATCAACCAGCTTGTATCCCAGCGCTTCAAAGCTTTTAGTGAAATCAAGAATCGCAGTGACCCGATAAGGACAAAACGCGGCACCAATACTTTGCAAAGTGAAGTAGGAAAGCCGGTCATGTAAGGGCGTCAAATTCAAAATGAGATGGCGCGGTGGAGCGGTTAGTTTTTTCAACCGCTCTGGTAGCGTGTCTGGCAAATACTGGAGCGAGCCTTGCGCCATTAAAAGATCGGCACCACCTGCGGCCTCGAAATGATCGCTAAACGAGAGGTATCCATCGCGATCCTTTTCTGCTGCAATGCGCCGCCCCTGCTCCATCACGGCCGGCACATCATGTACCGCCCATTTAAGCGTCTTTGGATAGTTCAAATAACGCCGGTAAGCGTAGTAACTGACACCGATATGACCACCCAAATCATAAAACTGCGAACAGCCCTCGGAAAACAGTTTTTGCAGCCAAAACATGACCGGATAATCAGTCGGATAAGTTTTTCGTGTCCGATCCATGTACATGCCCGCTGCCGCAAAGTTGTCATAGCCGAGCGGGCGTGTCGCCGGGGCGCTGGCTTGTGCCGCTTCGAATGACTCAAAAACACCGCGAAATAAATTTGCGTCGCTATTTGCCGCAAAAAATTCGTCATATTCGCGACGAACACGATTGCGAATAAGTGGCCACTTAGCAATGCTATCAACGCCTTGATGTACTTTTTTGAGTAGCGTCATTCCGTCAACTTTCTGCGTTGGCTTATTAGAATTTTGTTCTTAATATTTTAGGGTGTCGTACGAGCAGATGCAATCAGTGCATCAAGCAAATTCAAGTGAACTCATAGTCAAAAGTTTCGATTTTTTCCCATCCTCCGATAACAGCAAGTGAAATTACGGCTGCATTGTTTTGTTGTAGGGTTTGGACGTCAATGGACTGGCCACCAGTCAGCGGCAAACCCTGTCGCATCGGCTGCAACCCAACGGTAACTGATCGCGGTTCGATCAACAGCCCCGTACCAATGGCCTTTAGGTAAGCTTCTTTGCGAGTCCAGCAGGTAAAAAAAGGCAAACTCAAGGCATCGTCTGCAAGCCCGCCGAACTCCGCAAGCTCAATTGTCGAAAAAACGGATGCTGCAAGCGTTCTGATATCAGGCGGTCGTCTGATCACTTCGATATCAATGCCGATCTCTCGATTCACTGCAGCGGCAGCATCCGTATTCCTTGCAACACGCCCAATCGCAAACACACCCGCATCTCCGGAATGGCTGAGGTTGAACGCCAGCCGATTAGACGCGGGCACAAACGGCTTTCCGTGTCTGCCCGTCGCGATAGGCACATCTCGTGGATTCAACTGTAGGTATGCGCCCAATAAATTTCTGACGCAATATTTCGCACGCAAAAATCGGTTGCGATCGCGCTCAAACACAAATTTTTTTCCACGCGCAATATCACGCTCAGACAGGACATTTTCATAGCTGTCAAAAACTTCCCCTGCTAAGGAAAGATGCCAAACATGGATTTCTCGCTCGTCTAAACGTGTTTGCTCGATCCGCTCCTGCAAACCCGGTGTTTTCAACCCTTCTTGCCGCCTCTCAAGCCGCCAAAAAGACGTCCCAACATACCTGAACTAGCTGCACGCTCCGTCTTTTGCCCGCCCGCATTCGCTGCCACCCCAGCTTCAGCTTCATCGTAGGCGCGCGCAATTTGACACAGCGTCTCGAAAATAAACCTCTGCGGGTCTACTCGTTTACCAGTCTTCACTTCCATGGTCGCCATCGTTTGCATCGCGAGCAGGGAATGGCCACCCAGATCAAAAAAATTATCTGCGGTGCTGATATCAGAAATTTTCAATTCACCACACCAAATTGCAGCTAGCAGCTTTTCAGTTTCTGTAGAGGGCGCAGATGTCAGCCGAGGTTTTACAGCGGGCTGACTTGCGGTTGGCTTGGTCTCAACCGACGCAAGGTTTGGGCGCGGCATAGCAACATGAGATGCCACCAGCGCATCAATAGTCTTCGCGGGGTCGGCGATGATGTTATCCAGCAGTACTAAGTAACGTTCGCGGAGCGTTTTAGCTGTTGCTTCTGTGATGATGTCCGTGTTGTAAGTCACGCCTCCCTGCACGCCACTTGCAGTCTCCATAAACCATACGCCCAAATCTTCGGTCGCGCCATGCTGGAATAACGGGATGCTGCTGTGCTTGAGCCCGCCCCACTCCGTCACACGCTGACGCGCATCCTGAAACGAGAAGAGCGCCTGATATAGCAACGAGGCTGCACGCCCGCTGGATGCGCTTATCTCTTTTGATAATTGCTCTAGCGGCACATCGGGGCATGAGAAGCTCTCAACGACGCGCGACTTCACTCGCGTGAGCAGATCAGCAAATTTTTCGTTCGGCTGAATATTGATCTGAAACGGCAGTAGATTATTGAAATAGCCCATGATCGGCTCAAGTTCCGGCAAGTTTCGACCACGCACCGGCATGCCGATCACCAGGGTGATCTGTCGCGCATAACCATACAAAAGTACGCTATAGACCGTCAACATCGTCATGGAAAGTGTTGCCCCGGCTTGTTGCGCGATCTCATGCAGCGCATCAATTTTTGGTTTCGCTATCGTCATCCATTCCGTGCTGCCGCCACCCGACATGCCGGGGCGACGCGGCAAATCGGTCGGCAACTCCTGAAACTTGTTTAACTGATCAAGTCGGCCACGCCAAAAAACAAGCTGTTGCGCGTATTCTGGGCCGTTTACCCATTCACGGTGCCACGCGGCGAAATCCCCATAGCTCAATGGCAATGCGTTTAACGGGCTCGCGCGGCCATGCGCGAACGCGCCATACAGTGCAGAAATTTCGTCGTACAACAAATCAAACGACCAGCCATCCCAAATAATATGATGCGCCATAAAAAACAGCACGTGCTCTTCGTCGCCAAGCTTGAACATATGCGCTTTAAACAATGGTGCCGCAGTCAAATTAAACGTCTCGGCGGTAAGCTCGTCGAGACGGTCACGCAAATGAGACTCACGCTCTTCAACGGCAAAGTGCGACAAATCTTCGGCTGGGAAAAGTGCACACATCACATCGTCACGAATACGCTGAACCACTGTGCTTCCATTGCGTTCAAAACAAGTGCGCAACGCGGGTTGACGGCGAATCATTTCATTGAATGCCTGATCAAACGCGTGTTCATTTAGTCGACCCGTCAAACGATGCGCAGACGGCGCGTTATAGGTCACACGGTTGGGATACAACTCTTCTAGAAACCATAATCGTTCCTGCATAAGCGACATGGGCGCCACGCTTTGATCGGCCAGCCGCTCGATCGCCAACGTAGGTACCACCGGCGCCGCCTTGTCAGCCTGAATCGCATTCGCCAACTGCGCTACGGTAGGTGACTCAAACAGCGTGCGCATCGATATCCTGCTATCGAATAATCGATTGAGACGCGAGGTGAGTTGTGCCGCCAGCAACGAATGCCCACCTAACGAGAAAAAGTCGTCATAAACACCCACGCCAGGCAAGCTAAGCGTTGCCTCCATCTCGGCCGCCACTGTTTTTTCAAGTTCCGTGCGCGGGGCCAGGTATCCACTCAGCGCGCTTGTCGAAGCACCCGGCTTTGGTAATGACTTGCGATCCACCTTGCCATTACTCAACAATGGGATTTTCGGGAGCGTTACAAAATGCTGCGGAATCATGTATTCCGGTAACGATAGCTTCAGATGCTCGCGTAAGGCGTCGTCGTCGGCTTTTACGCTCGTTACACTAGGCGCATTAACGACGTAAGCAACAAGGCGAACGTCTCCCGGCTTGTCTTCACGCGCAATCACCACCGCCTGGGCAACGCCTGATGCTGCGGCCAGGCAAGCTTCAATCTCACCCAGTTCAATCCGGTAGCCACGCACTTTGACCTGAAAATCCAGGCGACCCATGTGCTCAATGCTGCCGCTGGTTTCTATGTCATCGCGCCAACGTCCACGATCTCCCGTGCGATAAAGTTTTGCACCAGCCGCGCTCGAAAATGGATCAGCAATAAATCGCTCTGCGGTCAAGCCGGCGTTATTCAAATAACCCAAGGTAACGCCATCTCCACCAATCCAGAGTTCACCGGGTACGCCAATCGGGCACAGTTGAAGGTGTTCATCAAGCACCCAAATGGCGGTGTTCGCGATAGGGTGACCTATTGTGATGGCGGCGTTAGCGTCACTGACTTGAGTGCAAGTTGACCATACCGTGGTTTCGGTCGGTCCATACATATTCCACAGTTCGACACTGGCATCCAGTAATTTTTTAGCCAATTCATTGCTCAGCGCTTCGCCGCCACACAACGCTTTAAACTTGCGCATACAGGTTGGCGCGCGCCAGTCGCTGTCCAGCAATACGCGCCAGGTCGCGGGCGTCGCCTGCATGGTGGTCGCACCACTTGCCCTGATCAGAGTGGCAAGCAACACACCATCGCCAGCTTGTTCACGGCTGGCGAGAATAATTTCCGCACCGACCGACAAAGGCAAAAGTAACTCATTCACCGCAATATCAAACGACAACGTCGTGACCGCAACCATGCGGTCATTTGCGTCAAGTCCCGGCTCACGT
Organism: Burkholderiales bacterium; assembly: GCA_038236905.1. Taxonomy (GTDB): domain Bacteria; phylum Pseudomonadota; class Gammaproteobacteria; order Burkholderiales; family Usitatibacteraceae; genus UKL13-2. The sequence goes on along the minus strand of JBBRZG010000005.1, from coordinate 17,333 downwards.
GCCATCGCTTCCAGAAAATTTACGACCGCACGATGCGGAACAAGCACGCCTTTCGGCTTGCCGGTGGAGCCCGACGTGTAAATGACGTAGGCGGGATCTTGCGGTTTCGCGGATTTGCCATCGGACGGAATGTCGGCGGGTGATTGCGCCATCAACAAGGCTGCATCTTCAGTCAATGACAACGTTTGTGCGCGCGGAAACTCGAGTGAATTTGCGATTGGCGCATGCGTAACCAGCGCCGTCAATTTGGCATTCTCAACCATGTATCTCAAACGATCATGCGGATAGGCCGGATCGAGTGGCACATAAGCGGCGCCCGCTTTTAGAATTCCCAGCATGGCTGCGACCATGTCCGGGCCGCGATCCACATGCAGCCCCACGAGCGAACCCGCACCGGCACCTAAATCGCGCAGGCAGCGCGCGATGCGGTTGGCGCGCTCATTAAGTTCGCCGTATGTCAGCTGCTGATCTGCCCAACGTAAAGCGGCACGCGCCGGCGTTAGTTGCGCATGTTTTTGAAACAGATCATGAACACCAGCGTCGCGTGAAAAAGATTGCGCAGTGCTGTTCCATTGATTGATAAGCGTCAGATCGTGCGTGCTTACGATGGGCAGTCGACCAACTTCGGTATCCGCCGATTGCGCCAATGCGCGCAGCAGGCTTTCGTAAGCCAGAAGCCAGCGCCGTATGGTTTTATCGGTAAACAAGTCTGAGTTGTATTGACACTCAAGCTTTAAGCCGCCATTGACTTGCACTGCATTGATGAACAATTCGAAATTTTCAAAGCTACGCGGCACGCTCGAAAATTCAACGTTTAAATTTGTAAATCCCACTGTGTTGGCATCCAACGCCTGATCGAGATTAAACATCACACTGACCAGCGGCAGTCGGCTGGGATCGCGTGGCAGCGCCAGTTTTTTCAGCAAGGTGCCAAATGTATAGCCTTGGTGTTCCGAGGCGTCCAGCATGGCTGTTTGCGCACTCGCCACCAAGGCCCTAATCGGCGTAGTCGCCTCAACCGCGAGACGAACCGGCATTAAATTTACGCAGTGTCCGACCAAGGTCTCGAGCCCATCGCCGGATTGGCCTGCAGAAGGCACGCCAATCACCACATCATGTGCGCCCGAAATACGATTCAACAGCGCGGCAAAGCCGGCCAGCAATGTTGCAAAAAGACTGGCGCCCTGGCGCGAGCCTGCTTTTCGCGCTGCTGCAAGCAAGTCGGCATCAATCACCAAATCTTCACGCTTGGAGGCGAACGTTCGCCATGCTGCGCGCGATTGATCGGTAGGCAAATCAAGCACCGGCGCCGCGCCCACCCCGCCCGCGGCAGCAGAAAAACGCGACAACCAATATGCTTCATCGGCAAGTTCTTGATCACCACCACTTGCCATGCGCTGCGCCAACGCGTAATCACCAAATGAACCTGCACTAACTTGCAAAGCATCCGCCATGCCCAAACGAGCCTGATAAAGCATTGCCAGATCGCGCACCAGTACCCCGAATGACCAGCCATCGCAAACGATATGATGTGCGGTCATGATGAGCAAATGCTCAGTGGTGCTTAAACGAAAACATTTCGCGTTGAACAAAGGACCGCGCTCGAGATCAAACGGCGTCTCCACCGCTTCACGTTGCGCATCAACAATCGCTGCGGATTGCTTCTCTGACGACAAATGAGAAAGCTCAACCAGTGGCATATTTACAACCATCGCATCGGGAATGGTGAGCTCTGCACCATCGGTGGACACAGTCGCGCGTAAAGCTTCATGCCGATTAGCAAGATCACTCAGAGCATTTTTTAGCGCGTCGGTGTCGAGTGCGCCAGAAAAATGCAACAGCACCGATTCGTTAAAGGCAAGCGATGCTTCGCGACTTAATCGATGCGCGAGCCACACTTCACGCTGGGGTTCGGTGGTCGGTACTACACGTGCAACTTCGTTGCCCGCATCGGCAAACGGGTCGTAGTCTACTGCTTCAAATTTGGCGTTGTATGTATTGGCAGTTACGCTCATGCATCGAGCCTCAAGTATTTGCCCGGGCTATCCGGATTCGGTACAAACCACGCCGCATTACCTTCGGGATCTTTGCCGATGCGTGCGCCTGGGGCAGGTGGCTTAGTTGAGTCAAAAGTAGCGGTAGTCGCGTCTTTGCGCTTTGGAATAAATCCCGATTCCTGCAACTCAACCACGGACTCTTTAAACGCAGTCTTGATTTTCACAATATCATCGACGCTGTGCGCCGTCGTAAAGAAACACGGGAAATTATCGAGTATGTGAATACCACGACTGCGCATCATGCCGAACAGTAAGTCTTGCATCGGATGTTCTTCAGTGAAGAACGTTTTCCAGACGGACGCAAATGATTTAAGCACAATCGGTGCGCCCATTTCGCGGCAAAACGTATTCAATTCATCGACCATGGCGGTGGTAGTCAACGTCAGATTTGCCTGCAACACAGGACCTTCACGCTTCAAGTGCTCAAGCACCGCTTTAGCAGCAGCCAGCGCCAATGGATGACGTACAAACGTGCCCGCAAAATAAGTGACTCCGACGCTCGGAATGGAATCATCGCCATACTGCCAACTACCTCCATCGAGCGCGTCCATGAATTCGCGCTTGCCGGCAATAACGCCTATCGGGAAGCCGCCACCAACGACCTTTCCGTAGGTGCAAATATCGGCATCAATACCAAACAGTGCCTTGATACCGCCGGGATGACAGCGGAAACCAGTTACGACTTCATCAAAAATTAGCAGCGTGCCGGACTGCTTGGTGACTTCGCGCAATTCCTGTAAAAATTCGCGGGGCTGGAAATCGGGACGGCGACTTTGCACCGGCTCCACCAAAACCGCGGCGAGATCGTCTGCGTGCTCACGCAAAATTTTCATTGATTCCGGTGTGCCGTAATCAAGAACCAACACGTTTTGCGCGGTGCTCGCCATAATGCCAGGCGCGGCGGGCACCGCACGAAGCTTTTTGGCGGCGCGCACAATCACTTCATCAAAAATGCCGTGATACGAACCGGTAAATAACGCGATCGTATTTCTTCCCGTCACCGTTCTCGCAATACGTACCGCGCCCATCACCGCTTCTGAGCCCGTGTTGCAAAGCCCTGCGCGATCATGTCCGGTGACTTCACAGATCAGTTTTGCAACCTCACCCGCGAGCGGATGTTGCGGGCCGATGTCGTAGCCCTCATCCATCTGCCGCTTGACGGCATCGTTAATAAACTGAGGCTGCCAACCAAACATGTTCATGCCGAAGCCATTCAGCACATCGATGTATTCGTTGCCATCGATATCCCACATGCGCGAACCCTTTGACCGCGAAATCACAATCTGGTAAATGATTTCTTTGAGCATTGGTCTGAAGCCGTTCACGACGCGCGGATCCGCCAGATGAGGGCGGTGCGTGACGGTATATTCCTTTGACAGTCTGGTGCGAGCGATGTAGCGGCGCATAAACTGATCGAGGCGTGCACGCTGGCGCTCGGTTAGATCAGACGCCGCATCGGTGTAAATCCGCGCAATCGCACCAAATGCCTTTTTTACGTCGTATTTCATTGGCGCACCGAGATTGTCCTCAGACGCAGATGCCTCGAGAGGCAATACTGGCGCGGCGTTTGCGGCAATAACACTCTCAACTTTTTGAACCGTGCTCGTCTGCACGTCTGTTTGAGCAGTCGCAGGAATCACCAGCGGCGGGGCATGCAACGCTGGTGATGCACCCTGCAACAACAGAAGTTGTTGCGACATTAATTGCATTTGTTGCTGAATAACTTGCTGGATGAACGGACTGTTTGTCGAGGGTGAAGGTAAAGCTGGATTGCTCATCATGGCCGGAACCTCCAGCATCGGCTGGGGCGCAACCGTGGCGGCGGGCGCGGACGCAACGGCGGCAGCTGCTGGTGAAGCAGGCATTGCACCGTCGATAAACGCGGCGAGTGCATCAAGCGTACGATATTTTTCCATCAGTTGGCGAAACGTAATGCCGATCTTGAAAGTCTGTTTTAGCTGAATCGCAATTTGTGTTAGCGACAGCGAATCAAGACCCAATTCGACAAAAGCCGCTGACCCATCTGCCTCAGCGAGATCGACCCCGGATGTATCTTCGAGCATCGTTCGCAATTGCGCGAGAAGTGCGGGAACGCGGCTTTGAGCGGGCGTGATATTCATTGGTTGCTCCATGGGCTTTGCAGGTTCTGCAAAGGCTGGCGGTACTGATGTTGAATTAAACGGGGAAATGAGTGCAATGGGTGCAATTGGAAGCGATTGCGGAGGCAGCTCGGTTGGTGCAGGCGGCGCATCTAGCCAAAAACGCTGCCGCTCGAACGGGTAAGTGGGCAGCAAAACGCGCTGCTTGCGTGCGCGCCGATCAAGTGTGTCGAGCTGCATCGGAACACCTGTCGCCCAGAGGCGGCCCACCGCCAGCAATAAACTTTCGCGCTCGCGATCCGCTTCATCAGCAAGGCTCGCCAACGCAATGTGCGTGCGCTGCATGGAACCGGCATGCTGTCGGGCGAGCGTGGTCAGCGACCCGCGCGGGCCGACTTCGAGCAGTAGCAGCGGATTTTTTTGACCTGCGGTGTCGAGAGTCTCCATCAGCGCTGGCGAAAAACGTACCGGTTCACGTAAATGCATCGCCCAGTAATGCGGATTGCAGGCTTCCGCAGGCGATAAAAGTTTTCCGGTTACCGTTGAGAAAATCGGCATAGCAGGGGGCGATAAATGCAACTTGCGAACTTCCGCTTCGAAGGGCGCAACCGCCGCATCCATCATGGCGGAATGAAACGCATGCGATGTCTGCAACTGACGCGAAACAACACCATCCTTTTCCAGCGCCACTTTCAGCCCTTCAACAGCACCAAACGGCCCGGCGACAACGCACAGACTGGGACTGTTTTCTGCGGCGATAGATAGCGACGAAAATTCTGGCGCCAACAAACGCTGTTGAACAACGCTGATCCCCGCGCGCACCGCCAGCATGGCTCCCGGGGGCTGGGCTTGCATAAACTCCCCGCGAAGGGTCACCACGCGCATCGCATCGTGCAATGAAAATACACCCGCGATTGTTGCCGCCACAAACTCACCTACGCTATGACCGATCAATGCCGTGGGCCGCACCCCGAGGCTTAACCAATATTGCGCCAGCGCATATTCCATGCAAAAAAGAGCAGGTTGAGTTGTTAACGTTGCAATCAAGGCATCAGCAGCAGGAGAAAATATTTTGGCCTTAAGTTCAGCACCCGCTGATTCGGAGAGCGCATTTAAGCAATCATCAAAGGCGTTGCGAAACGTAGATTCGTGCTCGTATAAAGACGCACCCATCGAAGTGTATTGCGCACCTTGGCCTGGGAACATGAACACGATATCAGGTGTTTTTGTACCGACAACACCGGCCACTTTTCGCAGCGAGTCAGCTTCGCGAAGCGCGGCAAGCGCATCCGCAACCGTGCTCGCGACCACACATGCGCGGTTTGCAAATGCTTTTCGCCCGACCCGAAGAGTGTACGCAACGTCCGCCAAATTTCCGTCAATATGCGTGTCCAAATGCGCTGCCAGACGCTCAACACTGCTCGCAAGCGCGCCGGGGGTACGGGCAGACAGCAGGATCAACTGCGGCCCCGTCGCAGCGTCTGAGCTATCGCGCAATGGCGCCTCTTCGAGAATTGCGTGCGCGTTAGTCCCACCAACACCGAACGAACTCACGCCCGCGCGCCGTGGTGCTTCGGCTCTAACCCACGCGCTAGCCTGATGGTTGACGACAAAAGGACTGTTGGGCAAATCAAGTTCAGGATTAGGCCCATCGAAATTCAGCGTAGGCGGCAACGACTGCTTGGAAAGTGCCAGCGCCGTTTTGATCACGCCCGTCGCACCGGCCGCGATAACAAGGTGACCCAGATTACTTTTGATCGAACCAATTTTGCAAAAACCATTGTCATCGGTATGGCGCTTGAAGGCTTTCGTCAGCGCGGCCAACTCAACAGGATCACCCAGCGGCGTGGCAGTGCCGTGCGCTTCGATGTAACTTATGCTTCTGGCATCCACACCTGCGTCGTCGAGCGCGGCGGCAATCACCGCAGCCTGACCGTCCACGCTGGGTGCCGTAAAGCTTGCCTTCACGCCACCATCGTTATTAATCGCGGCACCTTTTATCACCGCATAAATTGGATCACCGTCCGCAATCGCATCGGACAAGCGCTTTAATAACACCACTGCAGCACCGTCACTAAAAACAGTTCCGCGCGCATTTGCATCAAAAGTTCGCGTGTGACCATCCGGCGACAACATGGCGCCATCTTGATACAGATATCCGCTACGGGGCGGGCAAGTAACTGACACGCCACCGGCAAGCGCCATGTCACACTGACCACTGCGCAGATTAATCATCGCCTGCGCGATCGCGACCAATGAGGTGGAACATGCGGTGTGCACGCTTACCGCCGGGCCGGTGAGGTTAAGCCGATTCGCGACACGCGTGGTGATGTAATCCTTCTCGTTCGCCAGCATCACCTGAAACTCGCCGAGTGCATTAATACGCTCGGGATAGCGCGAAACATGTTTCTGAAAATAGGTCGAGTTATACATCCCGCCAAAAACACCAACCGGACTAGGACAGGTATCGGGCGAATAGCCACCGCGCTCAAGGCATTCCCAACACAGCTCCATGAAGATGCGTTGCTGCGGATCCATCAGCTCTGCTTCCTTCGTTGAAATACCAAAGAACGCTGCGTCAAACATTTCAACATCACTAATTACACCGCGCGCTTTGACGTAGTCTGGATCGTTACGCAGCGCCGGCGGGATGGATGCATCTATTTCATCGTCGCTGAAAAACGTAATCGATTCATTGCTCGCGTAAAGGTTATCCCACAGCGCTTCCACTGACGCGGCGCCGGGAAAACGACCGGTCATGGCGATAATTGCAATCGGCTCGCGTGCCGCGTTGTGGCCTGATTGCTGCGACGTCGGTTGCGGCGTTGGCCGGGGCCGTACCAAACGATTTGCAGAAATCGCACTCTCGCCAGATTTATCAAGGGCCGCCGCAATTGCGGCCGGGGTCGGATCGCTGAAAAACAAGGTTGAGCTCAACCGGTTTGCTCTGTCACCTTGCGTCTTTTTTAGGCGTGAAAGCGCCTGCATGACCAGCAACGAGTTTCCACCAAGTGAGAAAAAGTTATCAAGCCGCCCCGCACGATCTAGGCCGAGCAACTCTGCAAAAAGTTGGCAGATTTGCGCCTCGCCTGGGGTGATTGGCGCCGCATACGGGTTTGCGAGTTCCGGCCGATTATTGTCTGGCGCCGGTAGCGCGCGCCGATCAAGTTTGCCGTTCGCCGTTACCGGCAGTGCGGGCAGCGGGACGTAAACACTAGGCACCATAAAATCAGGCAACTCGGCAAACAAATGCTCGCGCAATACGGCGGCTGAAATGGTTTGTGAGCGCGGTACAAAATACGCGACAAGCGTCGCGCCACCAGGCCGATCCATAAGCGCGATGACAGCACATGACTGCACCAGCGGATGTCTGGCCAGCGATGCCTCAATTTCGCCTACTTCAATACGGAAGCCACGAATTTTTACCTGCCCATCGCGCCGGCCCACGAATTCGATGTTTCCATCCGGTAAATATTTGACCAGATCGCCGGTACGGTATAGGAGCTCTGAAGTAGGCGTGGGCGCAAACGAGTTCGTGATGAAGCGGGCAGCGTTCAGTTCTGGCCGGCGCAGATAGCCACGCGCCACGCCGGGTCCGCCCACGCACAATTCACCGACTACGCCTTGAGGTAACAATTCAAGGCGTTGGTTAACAATGTATACCGGCGTTTGCGAGATTGGCCTGCCGATTGGAATTGAACGAATGTCAGCAGCCAAGTCTCGCGGAATTCGATAAGTCGATGTGAATGTGGTGCACTCGGTGGGACCATAGCCGTTGATGATTGTTGTATCAGGTAATGCCTTTTGCGCGCGCAACACGTGGGCAACCGAGAGCGCCTCGCCACCGATCAACAGTTGATCCAAACCACGCAAAGCGAGCGGCTCGTCATCGACAATCGCGTTGAATAGGCCTGCTGTCAGCCATGCGCCAGACACGCGTAGCGAAGCAATCGATTCAGCAATCGCCACGCCGCTCGTCACAAGCTCTGAATGGATTGCACACGTGCCGCCATTGAGCAGCGGCCCCCAAATCTCCAAGGTCGATGCATCAAACCCCAGCGGTGCCGCATGCAAAAAGACATCGTCTGCATCGAGCCTTACATAGTCCACATTTTTCGCCAGCCGAATAATCGAGCGATGACAAACCTCAATCCCTTTCGGCTCACCAGTCGAACCTGATGTGTACATGACATAGGCGAGTGAGTCGCCCCGAATCCCACCGAAGCGAATTTCGTCTGCGTTTTCGTGCGCCGTCTGAGGAGCCGTGAGCTCGGCGACATCAATCACGGCTGTTGATTTTGGAAATACAAGTCGCGCTTCAGCATTCGCCACAACGTGCGAGATCGCTGCGTCGTCAAGCATGAAAGCCACGCGGTCTTTGGGATATTTCGGATCAATCGGCAGATACGCCGCACCCATTTTTAATATCCCAAGAACTGCAACGATTGCCTCTCTTGACCGATCCAGTGCGAGCGCAATGATCGAATCTGGGTTGCAGCCGAGGGCAATGAGCTTCTTTGCAGCCATATTCGAACGTTGATCAAGTTCGCGATAGGACATTGTTCGAATCTCGCCATCACTTTTCCAGGTCAACGCTATTTTTTCACCACGCGCTTTAACTTGTTCTGCGAATACCGAGACAACAGATAACGCAGGATCGTATTGATAGCTGAGCGGATCGGCGTTGGCATGAGCGTCAACTTTCTGCCGGCCTAACGCACCAAGCACGTCAATATCACCAATACGTATTTGCGGCGATTTTGCAAACGCCTGCAATACTTCAACCATGCAATCCAATAGGGAATCTACCCACTCGCCCGTAAAGGATGCCGCTGAAAATGCAATAACGAGCCGTGCTTGAGGCACACTTTCAGCAGCCCCAACATGATCAACGCCGATCGCTAAAGGCGCTCTGTCAGCTGGAATTTGATTGACGTCACCATTCGGCATCCAAACGTGATCTAACGCCGCCAGTTCACCCTCTGGAGAGTGAGTTGCATCGGGCTGATATTTGCATTCGGAATCGACGCGTTCAACCAGCTTTTGCAGCGTAGATGTTGCGTCCAATGTGTAGAGATGCGTTGCAATTTCTACTCGTTGGTTCACGGCACCGGCAACCTGCGACACCGCATTTTTTTCGTCACCGCCAATATTCGAGACGTCGCGCCGTTTATTGAGGCGCACTTGTGGCTGACCCAACAAATAACCCTGAACGACGAGCCAAGCCGCCAAATAGATCGAATCATCTGCCCAGCCTGATTTGAATGTCAGCTGCCAAAGATTTTTGGCAAGCGAACACGTTAACGCGCGCGCTTCGAGAATGAAGTTTTCTGAACGTTCAGCACAGGGCGACGCAACAGAAATGTCAAGCAAATTAAGCCCGCCGTCGGTCGACTTGGCGAGGGAACTTACAAAATCCGCCTTATTTTTGTCCAATCCGGTCATGAGTTGTGATTACATGATCTTTCATTGGAAACGGTATCCCATTCAAGAAAGCCGAAGCCCCGCAATAGAAATCGCGGGGCTTGCCAGCACAAATCTGAGATACCACCCCTAGTTTCGTCCAATGCGGTCATGGGTTGTTATCACCTGATCGCTCATGGAAAATTGTACCTAATTCACTAACGCCAAATCCGCATAGTCGAAATTTCGAAGCATGGCGTGAGAACATTTGGGAATAGGATATTCGTTATCGATCTGCTCGTCTATCCCCCGATTGCGCTGCTTCCCAAAATCTCCATTGACACAACGGGCGTGTTAACTTTGGGTCACGTGCAGCTTAACGCGAGCCCTGCGCGGTCAGAACGACCTTCACAGAGTAAAACAGAATCAAGATATCGAAAAACAGTGTGTGGTTTTTGACATAAAACAAATCATATTCCAGCTTATCGGACGCATCATCCACTGACGCACCGTAGTGATGTCTTACTTGGGCCCAGCCCGTGACGCCAGGCTTCACGCTGTGCCGTGCCGCATAAAAAGGGACTTTTTCTGCGATTTGCTCAACAAAATAGGGGCGCTCCGGGCGGGGGCCTACCAAACTCATTTGACCACTAAGAACACTCATCAGTTGTGGCAGTTCATCAATACGCGTCAAACGCATAAAGTGCCCTACTCGCGTGACTCTAGAGTCGCCGCGCTGCGCCCATTGCGGCTTGCCGTCACGCTCAGCATCTGCACGCATACTCCGAAATTTTAAAACGTCAAATGTCTTTCCACCAAGACCGACGCGGGATTGGCGATAAATAATTGGGCCTGCGCTCTCAAGCTTTACCGCAATCGCCGCGATCAACATCACCGGCAAACTTAGGATCAGCAATATCCCGCTGGCGACAATATCGAACGTCCGCTTGACAAACATTCGACCCCACCCTTGGCGGAAACCATCACCAAAAATGAACCAGCTTTCGCGCAATAGGTCAATTCTGACCCTACTTTTATAGTTTTCAAAGAACGATGAAAAATCCGTCACTTTGATACCGCTAAGCTTGCAATTCAGTAGTTCTGCCAACGGTAAACCGCCACCACGTCGCTCGCGCATCGCAATGACGATTTCATTTACGTTCAATTGGCGTGCGGTATCGGTAATCGAAGTCGTGTTCATCAGGACTTTATTAGACGGCAGGCTCGACATCATCGTGGCATCGGAATAAGGCGAGTAGAACCCGACTATATAGAGGCCGGGGATCCGTGATTGCTCCAACGTCTCTTTAACGATCATGGCATCATCGCCTACGCCCAGCACCATTACGCGGCGAGTGGTGAAAGAAGCTGACGCTCGACTGAAAGAGAAAATAGCCAATCTGCCTGCAAACCCAAATAAAAGCGCGGCACCAACCGCTGTTACCGACACGCCACCCTCAGGCAAACGGTATACAACCCAATGCAAAACGGGCAAGCCGACCAGTAACGGAAACATCAAACGTCGAGCGAATAGCCAGAAATCATCCGACGGGTGATCTGAGTAAAGGCCCAATGTCCCGCTAAAGGCCACCATGAGCAACACGAATGCAATCGCTCCCGGTATTACCTCAGCAGCTTCGTAGTTTCCGCCATGATTGAGCACTAACAGGCCAAACAAGTCTGCCAGCAGGAGACAGACGGCATCCATCGTCACCAGCAGCAGCGTTCCCAGTGGAAAATAGTGACTGAAAAGACGAACCATTTATAACCCCCCATCGCTTAATCTTTTTGAGATATTCAGCTCTGGAATTGAGTGTCTCTGCGTGTTTCGCAAAAACCCATTACTAACTCAGAAATTGCGCCGCTCAAAAAGCAAATTTTTTATGTATCTCTAACCAGCGCTCTATATTGTCTATTGCTTTATTGAACCGTTTTGATATTTCTCAATCATGACAGCGACCACATATTGGTTCTAAGTTGCCGTCATCGCGAGAGCGTCTGAAACTTCTCACATCATCATTTAGGGGGCCGCTTTTAAGTTATGACGGGCAATTGCGTAACCCACTCAACTATATGCCCAGCATGTTCGATCCTTCTGTGAAGCAGTTCACATTTAGCAACTTTGAATGTAAATGGATCTCCGTCAATACCGCAATCAAGGGATACAACTTAGCAAACCTGAACGTTTGGCGAAAATGGAGTTGGTTCTCCTATGTAGACGTTAAAAACGACCACAACCCGTCATGTGTACAAAAATAAATTTACCCGCGCATGTCTTAGCGAGCGGGCATGCTTAAATTCGATGCAAAGTAATTTAAGCGGATGCGCTAATCGTTCACTTAACGGCAATTCGGCGTTTGTGCACCTACCAGTAAAGCCAATAATCCTTCATACTTGTGCGCGATAACGTCTCACTTACCCCCACTTTTTAAGACACCTAAATGCATGTTCTAGTCACTGGCGTTGCCGGGTTTATTGGTCATCATCTCGCACTCCGCCTGCTGGCTCGGGGAGATTCAGTCGTCGGCATCGACAACCTTAATGACTACTACGACGTCAACCTCAAAGAAAACCGCCTAAAGCGATTTCCTGCGGGCGCAAAATTTAGTTTCCGTAAACTCGACATCGCGAACCGCGCAGATATTCAGTTGCTATTCGAAACAGAAAAATTCGATGCTGTGGTCAATCTAGCCGCGCAGGCTGGCGTTCGTTATTCAATCACGCATCCGCATGCTTATATCGAGGCCAATATTGTTGGCTTCCTTAATTTAATAGAGGGCGCGCGGCACACCCAAGTGAAGCATTTTGTATTTGCCTCCTCCAGTTCGGTTTACGGCGCGAACACGCGCATGCCGCTGTCGGAAAGCGATAACGTCGATCATCCTTTGTCGCTTTACGCAGCCACCAAAAAATCCAACGAGCTGGTGGCACACAGCTATGCGAATTTATTCCAGTTACCCTGCACTGGGCTGCGCTTTTTTACTGTTTATGGACCGTGGGGTCGGCCCGATATGGCGTTGTTCAAATTTACCAAAGCGATCTTGGCCGACGAGCCGATTGAAGTGTTTAATCACGGCAATATGATTCGCGACTTCACCTACATTGATGACATTGTTGAAGGAGTGATGCGTGTGGTCGACGCTACAGCGAAGCCAGATTCCACATGGGCTGGTGACAAGCCCGACCCCGCTATCAGCTATGCACCGTATCGCATTTTCAATATTGGCAACAACAATCCGATTCGGCTCATGCGCTATATCAACGCGCTGGAAGATTGCCTTGGCAAAAAAGCCAAAATGAATATGCTGCCCATGCAGCCTGGTGATGTGCCCGCGACCGCAGCTGACGTATCGCGTCTTCAAGCCGCGGTTGATTTCCGCCCAAGCACCGAAGTGGAAGCAGGCATCGCCAAATTCGTAGAGTGGTATCGTAACTACTATCATTGAGCGGCCGATCCCGCCGGTTAATCTTTCATTATTTATTGCTGATTCGGAGCGCGCGCTTGAAAAATACTGTTGGTGTAGTGGGTGTCGTTGGGCTGGGCTATGTGGGCTTGCCGCTGGCAGTGGAATTTGGAAAAGCCGGGCCCACGATCGGCTTCGACCTGTCAGAAGAAAAAATTGCGCGCTACCGTGAATTTCATGACCCAACCGATGAGGTATCCGAGGCGAACCTGCGGGCCGCAACGCATCTAAAGGTCACCACCGATGTTTCAGAATTAAAGTCGGCAGACATTATTGTTATCGCTGTGCCCACCCCGGTAAACGAAGCACGATTGCCTGATTTTGGACCGCTGATTAGTGCGAGCCGTGCAATCGGTCCTCACCTGAAGCACGGCGCGATTATTGTTTATGAATCCACTGTGTATCCGGGCGCAACCGAAGAGGTTTGCATCCCTGAACTCGAAAAAGCCTCGGGCATGAAATGGAAAGAAGGCTTTTTTGTGGGCTATTCGCCCGAGCGTATCAATCCAGGTGACAAAGAACACACAATTACCAAAATAACCAAAGTCGTTTCCGGTGACACCCCAGAAACGCTGGAAGCAGTGGCCAATCTTTACGCGTCCGTGGTTACGGCAGGCGTGTATCGCGCATCCAGCATTCGCGTCGCGGAAGCGGCAAAAGTGATCGAGAACACGCAGCGTGATTTGAATATCGCGCTGATGAATGAGCTGGCGGTTATTTTTAACAAAATGGGCCTCGACACCAAGGAAGTCCTTGATGCGGCGGGCACCAAATGGAATTTTCTTAAATTCAAACCAGGTCTGGTGGGCGGCCATTGTATTGGCGTTGATCCGTATTATCTTACCTACCAAGCTGAAAAATTTGGTCACCATCCCGAGGTTATCCTGTCGGGTAGACGCATAAACGACAGCATGGGTGCATATGTTGCCGAGCAAACCATCAAAACCATGGTGCGTACTTTCGGCAAGCTCACGGCCAGTAACGTCAACATCCTTGGCATGACGTTTAAAGAGGATTGTCCTGACTTGCGCAATACCAAAGTCATCGACATCGTTAACGAATTAAAAGCCTATGGTCAATCGGTCTTGATTCATGACCCGCATGCCAATTCACATGAATGCCTCGAGCATTACCAGACCCCACTCACTGCATGGGACGACTTGCCGGTGGCAGAAGTGCTGGTACTCGCAGTCGCGCATAAGGCTTACCTTTCGCTTCCGCTTAAAAAGCTTCTGTCCAAAGTGAAGCCAGGCGGAGTCGTGATCGACGTTAAATCAGCGCTTGATCGCGATGCAGTGGCCGCTCATGGGCTAACGCTGTGGCGGCTATAGAAAATATCTAAGAAACTTCGCCGCGCAAATTAGCGAAAACGTCCATTACGAAATCGCCCATGACCCCATTCAATAGCCCGAGGCTGATTGCTGATATTGGTGGAACCTATGCGCGGTTCGCGTTGGAGGTCACTCAGTCTGAATTTACGCATATCGCATCCTTGCTATGCGCGGACTATCCTGATTTTCATGCCGCGGTGACCGCCTATCTCGCCGGCCTGCCGCCTGTGCTGACCGCCACCCGCATTGAGCACGCCGCCATTGCCATTGCGAACCCGGTCGATGGCGATCAAGTGCGCATGACCAATTACCACTGGCAATTTTCCATCGAGCAAATGCGCCAGCAGCTGGGGCTCGATACACTCGTTGTGATCAACGATTTCACCGCACTGGCGATGGCACTGCCGCGACTCGGCGGTAATGAATTACGCCAAATCGGCAGGGGCGAGGCAAAAAAGCAAAGCGTCATCGGACTGCTGGGTTCGGGCAGTGGCTTGGGTGTGTCCGGGCTGATTCCCGCAGGTGACGGTTGGACGTCGCTAGGCTCTGAGGGCGGTCACACCAGTTTTTCGCCGCGTGACGAGCGCGAGATCGCCGTGCTGCGTTATGGTTGGAAGCATTTCGACCACATTTCCTTCGAGCGTCTGCTGTCGGGGCCGGGGCTTGAATTGATGTATCGCGCGCTGGCAGAGCACGCAGGCGTGCCTTCCAAAAATTTATCGGCGCCTGAAATTACCCAGCTCGCGCTGGATTCGCGGGATCCGGTTTGTGAGAGCACGCTCGAAGTATTTTGCGCGCTGCTCGGCACGGCTGCGGCCAATCTCGCCGTCACCCTCGGCGCGCTCGGCGGCATCTATATTGGTGGCGGTATTGTGCCGCGACTGGGCGCCTATTTTGATCGCTCACCGTTTCGCACGCGCTTTGAAGACAAAGGCCGTTTCAGCAGCTATGTGGCGGCAATTCCGACCTACGTCATCACCGCCGAACACGCGACCTTCACCGGCGCATCTGCCATTCTCGAAGCGCAATTACGCACCATTGAATCCTCACCCGGCTCCGCTATCCTCGGCCAAATCCGCCGCGCCCGGAGTGAGTTGTCGCGGGCCGAATTGCGCGTTGCTGAACACGTCTTGGCGCATCCCAGAGCCGTGCTGAATGACCCCATTACCGAAATCGCCCGCGCGGCTGAAGTCAGCCAGCCCACCGTGATCCGATTCTGCCGCTCCATCGGCTGCGAGGGCTTGTCAGATTTCAAACTCCGGCTCGCCTCAGGCCTCACCGGCACCATACCTGTCACCCACAGCCAAGTAACCAAAGACGATTCCATGGTCGAGCTCGGTGCAAAGGTGCTCGGCAATACCGCATCTGCGATTCTGCAAGTTCGGAGTCAGCTAAATCGCGACATGATTGATCGTGCGATTGAATTATTGAATCACGCCAACCACGTTGAGTTTTATGCGATTGGTCATTACGGCGCCGTCGCGCAAGACGCGCAATTTAAATTTCTGCGGTTCGGCATTTCCAGCGCGGCGTACACCGATCCGCGCTTACAGTTGCTCGCGGCTGCCGTACTGAAGCCGCGTGACGTGGCCGTGATCATCAGCAGCAGTGGTCGCCTGCCGGAGCTGTTGGAAGTCGTTGAAAAGGCACGTGAGCGCGGCGCATCCGTCATTGCCATCACCGCCAGCCAATCACCACTCGCGCGCAAAGCCGATGTTGCATTGATCGTCGATCACGTCGAGGATGTCTCCACCCACCTGCCGATGATCAGCCGCATCCTGCATTTGCTGGTCATCGATATTCTCGCGGTCGGTGTCGCCATGCGCCGTAGTCCGGAAGGCATCGCCATGCTCGGTGGACAGGCCGATGAACGATTGGATGAATCCGGTGAGACCAAAACCGCATCCGCGTTACCGCAGGGCGCGCACAGCGATGAACCGGGCATCAGCATCGCATCACCACTTGCGCGGATGACCTCTCATAGCCGGTAGACCCGCTGATGATGCGCATCCAAACACGGATGAGGTTTACTTTTTTCCTTCCCATCTTCAACACCTAGCCGCTTTACTTTATTTTTATACTCCCCTACTGGCGAGCGTCTTGGAACACAAATGGCTGAAAATGGCCGTCAATATTAGTGTTTTCATTTTTACCCATGCAGCCAGACTTCATTGCCGCTCGAATCGGGGCTAGTAATATCCGCCTCCAATACTAAACCTGCAAAACAGCTCCGCCAACGATCGGAATCAGCATCATGAACCGCGACGACTCTTTCGATAATACCGAAGACACCCAGCACACCCCAGCCGAACGCGCCGCCGCCGCCTCGCGCAGCACGTGGGTCAGCGTGGGCGTCAACTTGGTGCTGACCATCACGCAGGTGGTGGTTGGCACGATCGCCAATTCACAGGGCCTGATTGCCGACGGTATCCATTCACTGTCAGACCTGGTGGCAGATTTTGTCGTGCTCTTCGCCAGTCATCACAGCAAAAAAGACGCCGATGAAGACCATCCCTATGGGCATCAGCGCTTTGAGACCGCGGCGTCGTTAGCGTTGGGCCTCTTGCTGCTGGCGGTCGGCGTCGGTATGTTGTGGGCCGCTTTCCGAAAACTCGAGTCACCAGAGACGGTCCAGCAAGTCCACATCGTGGCGCTGTATGTCGCCGGGGGCGCACTGCTGGCCAAGGAACTACTGTTCCGCTACATGCTGTCAGTGGCCAAGCGCGTAAAGTCGAGCATGCTGGTGGCGAATGCTTGGCATGCACGATCTGACGCCGCGTCGTCACTGGTTGTCGGCTTGGGTATTGTCGGCAACATTGCCGGCTACCCAATCATGGACCCCATTGCCGCGCTGATCGTGGGCTTCATGGTGGCTCGAATGGGCTGGGGATTCGGATGGGACGCGCTCCACGATCTGATGGACCGCGCCGTTGACGAGCAAGAGGTCAATGCCATCCGCAAAACCTTGCTCGAAACGCC